>JBAXHO010000014.1:0-36762 GCA_037138855.1 bacterium | reverse complement strand
ATCACTATTACCTTTTCAGCGAAATTAGCAACGCGAAATTACCATTATCCCGAAATATTCTCAATGGTTTAGCTGAATCCAATTTTCCCATCGAAGATGGATCTAAACAAGATATTAAAATCGCTATTTTCTCAACTCCTGATTTGGAAACAAAAAATGTAGATAATATTTTAACCTTACAATTAGCAAATGATGGAGACATAGAATCTTTTGAACGTTGGGATTTATTAGTTAAAAATGAATTACAACCCTCTGCACAAAGGTTTCTTGAAAATTATCTAGTGCAATATTTAACATATGCAACAAGGGTTCCATTGGATCAAGAGTATATTCAACAATATTTACCAAAGGATTATACCCCTGAAATAGGTGAAAAATTATTGAGTCACCTGGAAACTGCAAATCTCAATGATGAATGGTCAGATCAGTATCTAAATCACTTAATTAAAAAAACCTTAACCATTCTAAAGCAAGAATACTTACCACAAGGAACTTATCCATCAGATACTGAACTACTTAGCTCTTCTCACGGTACTGAAATCCGTGGTAACACCGCAGAATTTGTCTGGGGACAACTTTCTAAAGCAATTAACGAATCTCAACAAATCACAGTAGCCATCGCAATTAAAAAACCAACTCCAAGTTAAAAGAAAAAGGGGAAATGTTTGTAGTGTCCAAATACTTTTGGACAGTCGTGATGGAGATAAGTAGCAAGTATCAAGTATCATGTATCAAGTAGAAAAAAAGAATATTATCTTAAAGAATGTTGAGGACTATGCCTAATAATTTTGCCCATTCTTCGTTTCTTTCGTTTCTTTCGTTTCTTTCATTTCTTTCGCTTCGCTTTCGTACTGCCCCCTATACCATGAAAGTATAGGAGTGCATGTTTGTAAGATTCGCTACGCTTATTAACAAACATGCCGAGAACCATGCCTTCGTTTCACTTCGGCAGGCAGGCAGGACTTCTCAACTTGGAGTTTGCGAACCGTGTGAGCTTTACTCCAAGTTAGTCCCGAATCTGTCATGATTCGGGAGCACCTACTTTGTATTCTAGCTCAATTTATAGTTTCTTTTGCTTCACCTCCGTTATGCCCCCTATACCATGAAGGTATAGGAGTGCATGTTTGTAAGATTCGCTACGCTTATTAACAAACATGCCGAGGACAGGACTTGAACCTGCACAGGATTTCTCCCACTACCACCTCAAGGTAGCGTGTATACCATTTCACCACCTCGGCATTTTTAAAAGAATATCTAAATTATAACAGAAATTTAGTTGATCGCAAAAGTTCCTATATATAATTTGCTTGACGGATATTGACCATAATGTAAAATTATCTTTAATAATTTGTTTTCAATTATAATGTCTTAATGCAAAAAATTTTCTCATTCTTTAATCAATACTCTCTCCTCATTTCCATTTCTTTTTTAGTAATACTTTTTCTGGCATTCTTTCCCCAAACCTTTACCACAGTTGATGAGTATGGTTATCTAGCTAATTCCCGAAATTTAATTCATAGTAATCTGAGACAAGAATGTCATCCCTATGAGCCAGCCTTTTATCCTGTGAAAGATTATTGTGTGCCAAAGTACAATATTGGTACCTCACTTTTTCTGGCAACTACAGCAGCTTTTCCACAAAGAATCAGTTTTATCATTCCATTCCTCACATTTTTAACTGGAATTATTTATTTTTCAAAACTACTAAAATTTTTTAAAATTCAGCAAATTTATCTCTATTTTTTTGCTTTTTTCCCAACATTTATCTATTTTTCCAGAACATTACTATCAGAAACCTTTTCTGCTGTATTAGTACTAATTATTTTTTATTATTTATTAAAATTTTTTAATAAACAAAAACTTTTTTATGGCATTTTAATTGGTCTTTTAGGAGGATTACTAGTATTAGTGAAATATTCAAATGCCATTTTGCTAATTATTTTACTGGGCGGTTTCTTTTTCCAAAATGTTAAAAAATTTTCAATAAAACAGAATATGCAATTAATCTACAAAGTTTTGCTCGGTGCATTACCGATAATAATATTTTTTTTCTGGATTAATAATTATCTCTATGGTAACCCTCTACGCTCAGGATATTTTTACTCTCATGAACAAAGTTTGTTTGTGATCTCCAATGTCCCGCTTATGACAATAAGATATTTTCTGATACTTAATCTCCTCTATCCTGGAATGTTGATCAGTAATTTTCTGACAAAATTCAAATATCGTAATTTGATTCTCGCAACAATCATTACGTTTATACTTTTTTTTAGTACATTTCCTGGCAATAATGGTGCTTTTCAAGGCAGGATTCTTGATTTAATCCTTGGTGCAAGATTTCTCATACCAGTGATTCCATTATCCCTGCTGCTCTATTTCCAATGGCTTAATCGCCTTATCAAAGAACGTTTTCAGGGAATAATACTTTTAACGATCCTGATCATGGCATTAGTTATTACCTTAGAAAGCCTGCTCCATCAAAATTTTTTACTCCATTACCAGTTTGCGGGATAGGGTTTTCTTAAAGAACACTACGCTGGAAGATTTGAAATTTGGCGAAAATCGAACTCGCAACCTCTCGCGTGACCTGCCTTCGCTTTGCTTGTCAGGCAGGCAGGCGAGTGCTCTAACCAGCCTAATATTTAGCTTATAAACTTTAACAATTTTTTTATGAAAAATTTTTGAGGATTTTTATTGGCGGAATGGACGAGGATCGAACTCGCAACCTCTCGCGTGACAGGCGAGTGCTCTAACCAGTTGAGCTACCACTCCATTTTTTCCAAAGAACGAATTGATTATAACAAATTAATGTGTTCTCTGTATAATTATTTATGCAATTAAAGAGATTATCATTAATTTTATAATAATTACTTACAGTCTCGCTTCCACTGATCCAGTTCTCCCTGCCAAAATTTTTCTGCATATTCAACTCCGGCAGGTGTAATCTGAGATTTCATTTTCAAAAAATGCTGATAATTAAAAAACTTGACCTGCTCTACTTCCAAAGGATCGATCACGATTGCTTCATCATGATATTTGCCTAAATAGATATAAACAAATCTAGCTTCATCCTGATTTTGACTAAAATATTTTTCAATAAAAATAAGTGTAGTATCAAAGCCTAGTTCTTCTAGCAATTCCTGATGAATGCACTGTTCCGGAGTCATCCCTGCACTGACATGCCCACCAGCTCCTGGTGTCCACAAGCTAGGATGACGTTCTTTAGTAATTGTCCTTTGTTGAAATAATAATTCATCATTGGCATTGTAAATCAGACAACCAGTATGAACATGAATAAATTCCGGATGACCATGCGCCACTTTCCTGGCCACTTCCCCGATTGGATTAGCATTGCTATCAACTTGTAGTAAAATTTCATCTGTGCTCATATTAATGGATTTTAGGTCATTTGGAATCAATTGTAAAAAAAAATTGGCAAAATTAAATACTTTATATATAATAACTTTCAATATATCATCTAAATTTAATGTCTAACCCTAATCTCGCTTTAGAATTAGCATGCGCCACTAATGCTGTAGCCATACCAGTCGGCATTTTTGTTGGCACTCATATTAAATATAGAATTCCGCATTCGAAATTATCACCTAATAATGAAATAAGAGCTATCCGAACATTATATATAGAGGAAGCCATTTTCGCTCTTGCCGGTGTAGCAATTGCATTAATTACTAAGGAACCAGCCTTGCTTGCGATAGCTACCGCCGGACTAGCCAGCTTAGCTGGATCCCTGCTAGTCAGTAATAACCCGACCGCGGGAATTGGAGAATAAAGGAATCTAGAAAATCGCCGTTCGAAACTTGAAACTCGAATGATATTGTAGACCCTAGTCAGTAGCTGATAGACAGGAATTAAAACTAGCAATAAGTGTCTCTTCGCTTTCCTACTAGATACTTGCTACTTTCAGCACGGGTTGCAGATCTGCAACCCCTCCATCTTTCTACTTTCCCCATTCCTCCCCGCTTCGTGTTACAATTGAGTTCTAAATTCAAATTTATTGCATCATGACCAAAACAGCAGAAATCTATGTGGAAGATTGTCTAGTTCTCAAACCAGGCAAAGAAATACCAGTTTTAGCCCGACATCATTGGATTTTTTCTGGTGCTGTCGAGTCGTATCCGGAAAAACAGGAAAATGGTGAAATAGTCCCAGTACTAGACAGTAAACAGCAATTAATCGGTCATGCCCTCGTGAATTATGGCACTTCACTCGTCGGAAGAATAATCAGCTTTGGCGACCAGGATCCTAATAAAGCAATCATATCTTCAGTGACCGGCGCGATCAATTTACGAACAATGCTTTTTGATCCCAAAGTTACTAATGCTTTTCGCGTGATCAATAGTGAAGGAGATTTGTTACCAGGTCTGATCGTCGATAAATATAATGATATTCTGGTAATACAAAGTACAACTGCAGGAATGGACAAGTTAAAACCACTGATTGTCAAATTATTAAAAAAAGCATATGAACCCAAAGCAATTTATGAAAAATCTAATTCACCAAGCAGAAAACAAGAAGCTTTGGGCTTACAATCAGGCCTACTTGAAGGTACAGAAACTGAAACTACCTTTCTCGAAAACAAAATTAAATTTTCTGTCGACGTGGCAAAAGCACAGAAGACAGCTTTCTTTTTAGATCAACGGGAGATGCGCCAACTTGTGGCTAAATATGCACCTGGAAGGCAGATATTTAACTGCTTTTCATATTCAGGAGCGATGAGCATATATGCCTTACTTAATGGTGCTAAATCTGTAATAAATCTCGATATTTCTGCTCCGGCTATTGCAAGTGCTAAAGTAAATTATCTTCTCAATAAACTGCCAGTAAATGATAAAGAATTTATTTGCGGAGATGCCTTAAACTATCTGGCTGAAAATAATTTAGAGAATTATGATTTCATTATTCTTGATCCACCTGCTTTCGCTAAGACTAAACGGGACGTACCTCAAGCGATTTATACTTACCGTGATATTAATGCTGCAGCAATTGCGAAAATTGCTCCTAAGGGTTTATTGTTAACCTCTTCCTGCTCATATCATGTCGATGAAACTTTATTCAAAAAGATTATTTTTCAGGCAGCTTTGAAATCTGGTCGTAAAGTCAGCATTCTTACTAAGCATATCCAGGCACTTGATCATCCATTGAATATTTATCATCCGGAAAATGATTATTTGAAGAGCTTTTTGCTATATGTGAATTAGAAACGGTGTCCGGTGACCGGTGATCGGAGATCGGAGAAAAACTAAAAGTGAGAAGAGTAGCTAGTAGCTAGTAGCTAGTAGCTAGTAGCTAGTATCTAGTATCTAGTATCTAGTATCTAGTATCTAGTAATTCAAGTGTAGCTGAAGTAGAAATCAAAAAACATACGTAAAATTGAGAAAAAAAATATTTTGGAATTCCAATGCAACCATCGAGGGATTTGACCATGAAATAGATTAAAATATTTCCGATTATCTCCTGATCGAGAATTAGAAATCAGAGAGAAAATGCTAAAAATTGTAATGCAGTACAATGAAATTATTTGGAAAAATCGCTATAATTAAATTGGGGGCGGGCACGCCAGTGCCCCCGGAGTGTTTGTCCAAAAATTTTTGGACACTACGAACATTTATTTTTTAGCTTTCCTGCCATGAAAATCTTCAACAATGTCATGTTTATTCAAAAAGTTTTCTTAATCAATGCTAACCATCAAATTTTGATCATCAAACGCAAGGATGTCAACATGTATAAAGGCTTTTGGGATATTCCAGGAGGCAGAATAGAAGAGAGTGAAACTTTGAAGCAGGCTTTGCAAAGAGAAATTAAAGAAGAAACCAATCTTCAATTCAATAGATTGATTTTAATTCTTACCAGTTCAAAATTTATTGGCAAAGCGCTGGAAAAACCCATAATTTTTCGTAATTTCTATCTTTGTAGCGCTTCTGGAGCTGTGAAATTAAGCTCAGAACATTCAGATATGAAATGGATTGATCGTGAGGAGTTAGAAAAAATTGAATTTCCAGATGACCCGGATTTTCAAGCAGCACAAGCAAAACTACTTGAAGTATTGCCGGAAATAAAACAAGATTCATGTTATTCTGAAATTATCTAAGTATCATACAAAATATTACTTTACTCCTCATATAACACATAATTGCACGATTTACATATTGGCTATATAATAAATCCTACTTTTATTATAAATCTTTAAGCACAATTGTTCTCGATATTTATCCACATTGCGATCTAAATTGTTCAATGTGTGTTTCCCAAAGTTCTGTTCCGAAAGATAATGCATTTGTTGATACCCATAATATTAATTATCTAATAAACACACTTCAACAATTTAATCTTCTTCCACCCAAATCTGGCATTGATAAATTTACACTTGCAGGAATCAGATCTGAACCTCTGATGCATCCGGATTTAAAATCAATTGTAGATCCTTTGTTACACTTAGCTGGAATTCAGACAAAAATAATCACCAATGGTTATAAATTACCTTCTGGAAGATATGATGAATTTTTCATAAAAAAATATTTAAGACATCATTTTGGTGAAGAGACTATTCCTCAGTCTCTTCAGCTTATATTATCACTTGACCCTGATCATGAAACTGCATTTATGTTGAAAAAAGATAAAACTGATGAATCATCTCGTCGAAGAATATATCTCGAAAGGGTAAAAAATTTAATGAATTTTACTATCAAAAATAAACTTTCAGAACGTGTGCGTATTAATAGCGTAACACCAAGAGCTGATACTGATCCCGAACAATATGAAAGGCTGATACGTACTCGCTATCAAATTCCAGCTGAAATAAATATTGGAGTAATTCCATTATCAAGTTATACTCCTGAACAAAAGTTGCTACAAAATGCAAAAACCCTTAGATATGAATTGTCCCCCAAAAGCTCAGATACAACGTTATTTGCAAGACTATTAAAACCAGCAACTTGGCACATTTATAGAAGTTTAACCGATCTAGGATTCAATCAAAATAGCTTAACGCTTGAAGATTTTGCGCAACAACAACTTAGATACCAATTATATAATCCCGAAATTTAAAAACTCGACAAAACACTTTCAACAATTCTCTAAAAAATTGCATTTACTGATTTGATCTATCGACTTCCGATCACCGGTCACCGGACACCGTCCCTCATATTTCCCCAAACAAAAATTTCTCCAAATCTGTATGGCGTTCTTGCATATAATACTTGAGAAAAAGAAGATTCATGTGCAGAGGCACAGAAATTTCCCCTTGAGAATCATTTAAAAATTTATCAATAACTTTCTCCAACTTTTCCAAAGAATCAACAAAAAATTTATTGGCTGTTTTCGGTACCTGAACTTCCATTGTTTCTGGTCGAAAATCAGCCACACTTAGATTCACTTTGGTAATTCCTGCAAATTCAGGTAGTCCACCTCTTCGTACCCAACGATAATATCCCAAAATTTTCGTATTTCCAATATCATGTGGATCAAGATCAAGCATACTTTCCTCTACCAATTCCCTGTGCATTGTATTAATTAATGTTTTATTGAAATTGGAAGCTTCGACATCTCTAAGATCAGCTGATCCACTACCACTTGGTACCAATAAATTGTTACTTTGCTGCACCCGCATATTTTGCTTCCAGATCACCAGATAATTATCCTTAGTAAATGCCAATGTACAGGCTCCAATCAGGTTTTGTAAATTGGAATTTGTAATGCATGATACAGTCGGCTTGGAATCTATATCTTCTTCCAAAGGAAAAAACTTTGTACCATCTACTAAAACCCTGGAAGTTTCACTATCGCATAATTGTGAAGAGCTAATTTCATTGGTAACATAATTATCAAAGTATTCGCCTTCAAACACATGAGCTACACCATTATTAATATCCAAATCTCTAGAAAGACATAACATTCGACCGTTATAAAAAATTTTACGATTTTTTCTGGAATAGGTAAAACGATTTTTTAAAAATTCCAAAAGCTCATTCTTTTCCTGTTTAATCAAATCTTTTACTTGATGTTGCTTTTTACCATCAAAAATTAAGCCTAATTCATTATCCCAAAAGTAACGATTAATTTTGTTGGAATAAAAAACTGTTTCGGGAAAATTCAAATCAGCAACATTAATCTGAGTTTTTTGAAATTCATTACTTTTTTCATATTCACTAGGCTCTAAATCAGTCAAGGTAATTTTGCCATAGGTAGGATGAATAATATATGATGCCTGCTCAATATAACTTTCTTCATGAGTAAGAAAATTTTTGAGATCTCTGATCATAGAGTAAAATCCCCAAAAAAAATTCAGTGCAGCTAACAAAAAAATTGCAAATAATCCAACACTTTCACGAATACTAGTCCAAGACGTAAGAAATTCCAGCACAATAAAAAAGAAAATAAAAGCATTTACTCCCAGTTCAAATAAAGTCTTCCTCTGAAGACGGGCTAAATATAAAATATAATCACGAGTCATTCGATAAATCATGGAATTTAATAATAAGAATACTAGAATTGTACAATACCCGATTGGAAAGTGAAAGGAAAAGTGATAAATGTGTTAGCCCAAAGTGATAAATGAGATTTTTTTAATTATTCTTATTGACTCTGAGGTATACCAAGTATACTATATAGATATTAGGTAAAAGTTAATAGTTCCAGCCATAAGCTGGTAAGCCTTTGGCTTAAATAGATAAGAATCTAGGAATCTGAAATCTAAAATCTGGAAGAATTATGCAATTTGAAATAATTCGTACTAACTAATATATCGGTAGATTCCGGACAGTAACCTTTTCTAAGCTATCGCAAAGAAAAGCTAACTTCCGGAATGACATTTAGGCTATTTGACACTATTAGTATGCCATTAAAACCTAGCTAGCAGATACTTTCTAGATACTAGATACCCTTTCCTACTTGATACTTGATACTTGATACTTGATACCTGATACCTGATACCTGATACTTGATACTTGATACTTTTTTTTTATAATAACTATCCAAAAATTTTTGGACACTACGAATAATTATTTTTTAATTCAACTATCATGCCCGAAAAACTTACATCCAAACAACAACAACTTGTAGAATTAATTCGTAATTCTCTTGATAAAAAAGGTGTCTCACCTAGTCTTTCTGAGCTTATGGAAGCTATGCACATTTCTACTAAACGCGGTGTCGTCAACCATCTAAAAGCACTAGAAAAGAAAGGAATTATCATGCGCAGCAGCGAAGCCAGAAGTATCAAACTTACTGAAAATGTGTATGGGCAATTTATCTTGAACGTCAATATCCTTGGCTATGCGAATGCTGGCACTCCCATGGTCTATGCCAATGAACAAATCGTCGGGACATTACGGGTCAAAAAGACACTGCTACCTGTCACCAATGACATTTTTGCTCTGGAAATCAAAGGTGATTCCATGAATAAACGCCTGATTCAAGGAACTTTATTAAAAAATGGTAACTTTGCCATTGTGGCTAAAAATATCCCCATTAATAATGGTGATGTAGTACTGGCCATCATCGATGAATGCGCCACAATCAAGACTTTTCAAAAAGATAAGCGGGTAATGGTGCTCTATCCTGATTCCACGAACAAAGTGCACAAACCAATTTATCTATCACCTGAAGATCATGACATGATTTACGGTAAAGTGATCGCTGTGCTGGATAATCCAGGGAGATAATTAATTCCAGATAATTGCCCGATTGCCCTCTAATAACAAGATATTGGCTCCTGGCAATGCTGTTTGAAATTGCTCCTGAAACTCAGCAGCAAAAGTCATATAAATGACATATTTTTCAGTTTTAATCTCATCCGATCGTTTAAGAATATTCACATGATAATCAGTGACAATCTTTTTTGAGTAGCAATTTTCAAAAAAATAACAATTCTTCTCCAGTGCATAACCTGGAAATGTCGCAATGTAAAAAGTTCTCCCGGGGTAATTATTTTTAATTTCTTTGATCACTTCAATCTCTGGTGGATTCAATTCCTGACTGACTGATTTACGAAAATAACGAAAATTTACCAAACAATATATTACCATTAATCCAAGCAGTAAAATTCGCTCGCTCTGTTTGTAAGGAAATTTTCTTTGCCAAACATCAAGCAAAACAGTAAATACAATTGCTAAACCAGGTAAAATCAAAGTCAGCCGATGAAAAGGTGGCGGTGGAATCGTCAAGACCATTCCGGCAATAAAAGTGATGATAATTGTTACCACCACAAAGAGCACCAGAAAATACCGTTTGGGATAATGAAAAGTCAAACCTATAGCAAAAAATAAAAGTGTTAATGTAAAACCATCAAAAAAGGCCAAATGTCCAAAATTATAGCCACCATGACCACCAATTCCTCTGGTGTGCAAGGAATTAAATGATAAATTAAAATTATTCTGATAAACAGTCAACTTTTCCTTAAGCGTTTTTTTATCCTGAGATTTCTGACTTGACCATTCACCATCGATAATTTTTACCTGTTCATAGCGCTGTAAAAAATACCAGTTGGAATTTTTATACATTACTGTGATAAAAGGAGCGAGAATTGTAAAAAACAATATAACAATCACTAATCCATCTCGAACAATCATTCTGCGTGGCTTTCGGATAAAAACAAATATCAGCATTAATCCAATAAAAATCGGAACAAGATATGAGGAAGTATAAAATAACATTGCTAAAGCAGCACAAATTCCTAGAATTACTGCTGTTTTAAATTGCGGTTTTTTAAAATAATTAATGCAAAAATATAAACTTACTGTATACATCGCTGTGCTGGAAATAAAATGCAGACCTAACGTTGTAAAATATAGTGAAATCGCCAGAAAAATATAAAAAAATATTCCCCAAAAAGCTGCTTCTTTAGAAAAAATTTCTTTGAGAATTTTATAAAGAAAGATCACTATAATAATTTGATAAGGTAACACAGATAACTTAACTGCCAAATTAGAATGGCCAAGGAACATTAGTAAAAATTTCTGAATTACAAAATATAGTGAAGGAAATTGACAAACCCAATCACCAGGATTTTGCGGGACTGGATTAAAAAAAAGCTTACCGATAAAACTTTGCTTGCTACTAAAATATGCTGTGATCAAATCATCACCATGATAACGAAAGTGATTATAATTCAAAACAATTACAACAATGGCAATCAATACTAACAAAAGTATTAAAGCCAATTCACTTTTATTTTTTAAAGAATGCTTTGAAAATTGCTTAAATTTTAATTCAGAAAAAATCAGTAGAAAAATACTGACTACCCAGAGATATGGCATCAGAAAAAAACTATGACCCAGATATACCTGCCAAGAAATAAAGGCATTTATCATAATTGCCAGTAAAATCCGCAGTTTTTTTAGGGCATGAAATATTTGTTTTGGACTAATTCCCATCTTGCAGTAACTGATTAAACTGATCACGACTAATATTGCCAATTCTCTGGTAAATCCTAACTTCCGGATGATCATAGACCGAAAATACTTCTTCAGCTTTGGTATCATTAACCTCAAATCCAAATAAACCTGGAAAAGAAGTACCATTATAAACTAAATCATAACCAAGACTACCATCATCAAGATGTTGATAATATTGATACATATAAGGAAATTTTTCCGGTAACTGACCGATTGTTAAACGTGCCCGGTTACTAGATAATACAATATAATCAGCTTTAGATACTGCGTTATAAAGCATTTCCAGTTTAGCAACATTATCCTCGTCATATACCGGCATACTGATAGATTTAGGCCAAAAATCAATATAATGTGTTCCTGATGAGGTATATTCATCTGGAGTCAAGCCTACCGGGATACCATCATCCCAATGTTCTACTGTAATAACAGAGTTAGCTGGAATATTCTGATAAATCCACTGGGAGGCTGTGACACGGCTAATTGGTTGAGAATAGATATGGATAAAACTAAACGGCCAGAGCAATGCAAAGAGGACAATTGTAATTTGAATAATTAACCCCAAATGAAATTTTTTAAACTGCAATTTGGCTAAACCAAATCCGGCAATAATAGCCAGTAGTGGTAACATGGCTTCGATATACCGCAATGATTTCACAAAGGCGATCCCAATATAAACATAAAGAAAAATTACCCAGATTACTGCTAATGATTCTGGTGATAAAAGCTTAGTAAATTTTTTGCTTCGTAAGTATTGAATTTTTTCTTTAAAAAGAAGAGCAGCTCCAACAACAAACATCAAACAAGCCGGGATACCCGCACCCCAGAAAAAAATGTTTTTTGCCAGAAAAGTAAAATCAGGTTTGCCATACCATTGCCAGGACGGAGGATACATAATTTTGCCAGCTGATGCCTTGACATTAAAATCCAATGTGCCGGCCAAAGCTTTACTTAAAGTCAAATCAAACCAGCTACTATTTTCAAAAAAATAGGGATTAGTCAGTCGAAATAAAACATAACTGAAAAAAAGAAATAGTAAAGAATATTCTGCACTTCTAATAATTGCATGAACCCAACCCAATTCTTTGATTTCTTTGATCAATTTGATTAGAAAAAAACCGGCAATCACTACTCCAAAATAAAGTGCTGACATTTTGCTACCGAGTGCTAATCCAAAGCTAATTCCACTAAAAATAATCCAAACATAAGATAATAAAGCTTTTTTGTGGATAAAATCATTTAACAAATAGAAAGTCAGCATTACGAAAAATATCAGAAATGTATCCACAGTAAAAAAATGACTTTGCTGAATCGACATGACCATTGAGGCATAAAAAAGTGCTGCAAAAAGTGCTGCTTTTTTATTAAATATTTTTTTTGCTGTCAAAAAAACCAGTAGCAATGTCCCTAAATCAAATAAAGCGCTTACCGTTCTAGCTACAATATGTACTTCTCCATATACTCCCATGTCGAAAAGATCTGCCACCCATTTAGTAAAAAATAACGGTGCAGTACCATAAATATAGCCTTTCTGAGCAATAGATAAAGGCGAGTTATGAGGATCAAGATACTGCTGAAGATTGACAGGCCATTCAATATCATTCAAGGTCATATACATATACCGTTCGTCCGGATGTAAGTAATGACCATTGTCCCAATTGAGACCATAAAAGCGAAAGAAAATCGCCAATAATATCACTATTAAAATAGGAAGTTTAGTCTTAAATAATTTCTTCATATTTGTTAAAGTTTAGGAGGATTATGTAAAAGTTCACATTTCTTACAAAGCAGAATGTTTTTATTATTAATAAATGTCTTTCTCAAAAATTGCATCGCTTTACCATTCCATATCTCAGTTAAACTTTGATTATTTAGATTACCTAAGGGAAGAATATTATTATAATCTCTACAACAAGCTACAATCGTGCCATCCCATGCTAATGACATACTAGTCCAGGGAAACCGGCAAATAGATTCTTGAGATAAATTTTTGTTTTGCTTGGCATATTTGTTAATACTTTCCACATCTCCTGCAAAAGTTTCGAATGGTTTAATAAATACTTTATCAATTCCTCTAATAGTTTTCCAATACTTCTTCATAGTATGAATACTTTCTTGATTTTCTTTAAAATTAATCATTGAAAGATGAACAATTATTGCAGATTTTCTTTTAATTTTTTGATCTAAAAAACTGAGTAAATTGTTTTTTGAAATCTCAAAGGCATTCTTTTTGCCTCGTATTTGATAAAAAGATTCATCATCATGACCATCAAGCGAAATATAAAGCAAATATGGTTTTGACACTAATAATTTCTCAATATTCTTTTGAGTTAAAAGAAATGGATTGATTGAAATACAAGGCTTCATCCCCTTAGAATTTGCATATTCAATAAATTTTTCAAAATTTGGATGCAATAAACTTTCTCCAAAATGATGTAACCAGATACGATTTCGCTTTGCTGCTTTGGGATTAACTTCAATATATTCATCGATCGCTTTTTTATAGAGTTCAAAACTCATGAATCCTAGTTTACGATCCATCTTATAGGTTCTCGGGCACATAATGCATTTCATTGGACAGTGATTAGTTAACTCAATTTGAAATATTTGAAAAGGATAACTTACAATAGTTTTCTGATTACGTTTTAGAAAATACAAATATTTTAAATATAGATAATTAAATACATCAGTTCCAAAAGGAAGTGCCAAAAATATATTTTTAATAAATTCTATTTGATCTACCATCATTAATAATTTTCCTTCTGTAGAATAAAAAATATCGCAGCTGAATTCTCTGATTTAAATTTCCGATTAAGTAACTTTTGAATTACTTTATCAATTCTTACTATATCGAAAAATCCTGGAAAAAGAATGTACTTTTTAAATAATTTGTAACTGATCAAAGTTGGTACAGATAAATAATGTAAAATCTCACTTTCTCTAGCCAATTGTTTATCGAAATAACCGTATTGCCCCACCACTTTAAAGCCAGCATCGGTAAACTGTTTCTGCCATGCAGCTTGCGACAAAAGATTACGATGCACCTGTTTCTTATTTAACCAATCAGAGTAACGTTTACCAAAAAGCTTTCTACCCAATAAAAATTCTGACCACTGATCGGTCATCACCGAAGTATAGTAAAATCCGCCTGGCTTTAAAACACGAGCGGTTTCCACTAAATTTTCCGGAAGTCTGGCGACATGCTCAAGCACACAATTAGAAAAGATATAATCAAAATTATTATCCGGGAAAGGTAACTTCACTCCATTAAATTCCTGTAAATCCTGATAGAACTGCCACTTTTTCGCTTGTTCTAAGACTGAAGCACTGATATCCACTCCTGTTAACTGCGGTTTTTGTAAAAAATCTTCCACTAATATACTCGTGAAAAAGCCATCGCCACAGCCGATGTCTAGGATTTTTTTATCTTTTAGATTTTTATCCGCAAAACATTCAGCAAAATGTGCCAATTCCTGGGGACGGATCAAGGCAAAGAAAGCCGGTTTGGTTTTGAGATAAGCCTGAATATAGCGATTTTTGATAATCATTTTTAATATGGAATAATTGCTCCAGTATAATAATACCCTTTATAATAATTTCTGTCAGAATATTTTGCTTTGACCTGATTATTGATCTCCTCTCCACTATCCAAAACATAGATCACACTACTACTATAATCCACATATAAATAAGCATTTTTTTTTAAAAAATTTCATTTATATATTCATCGATAAACTTTGAATTTGAAAAATTTTTCTTAACCTTGGGATAATTTTCGATAATATTCTGATAATTGTTTACTACATAAAGAATTTTATCGACCAAATCAGCTGCTGATCCTGGCTTAAATAATACACCCATTTGTGTCACTTGCACCGGTACCCTCACCCCAGGTAAATCGCTAGCCACTACTGGTACACCAGACAACATGGCTTCAATTTGTGCCATACCAAATGACTCCAACCGATTAATGCTCGGAAATACAAATAGATCAAGACTCTGATAAAACTCTGCTAATGCAGAATCACTTAGCTTTCCTGTGATTTCCAAATAATGCGAATTTTTTTCTAATTTTGCCTGCAAATCCTGATCATAATGTCCGCCAATTACTTCCTGTTGTGGACCAGCCAGAATAAATTTAAAATCAGTAAATTTTTCTTTTAATAATGGAATCGCTGCCAAAATTGTATCGATTCCTTTATCTTTAATAATTCTTCCGACAAATCCAATCCGTAGAGATTTTTGAATCTCGTTTCGAAATTGCCATTTTAAATATGGGTTATAAGCTGGAGGAAAAATAAAATTTAACTTACGTGAAAAAAAGTGAAGGATCGCTGAGTGCTTTGCATAATCTTCAGAATTAGTAACAATTTGATCAGCCAAAAGTAATACAAAAAAATGATTAATTTGTAGTAATATTGCCAAGATATTATTTAAAATATTCTGGTTAAAAGGAATTTCAGAATGGTAAGTAACGATTAATTGCTTACGCCGTAATTTGGCAAAAATAGCCACAATTATGCTCTCCAACTGTGGCAAATGAGGATTGACAATATCTGATTCTCCCACCAGTTTCCAAGCTTTCCATGGATAAAAAAACATCAAGGCACCGCGCCCAATACGTAACTGAATATTTTCCCGAAAAATTTGAATATGATCTTTTTCCTGATAATTTTTTTGTGTCTTAAGATGACGCGAACAAAGAATTTTTATTTCCAAGCCCCTACTAGCCAAATTTTTAGCCAGGAATTCCACATAGTTAGTTAGCCCGGAAATATTTGGCAGATAATATGTCAGGGTAATCAATATCCGTTTATTTCGCATTAGTTCTTTTAAAAACCAAAATTGTGGGGCTATCAAAGACGTGAAAAGATTCATCTGGCTGAAAAATACTTGGAAAATATTTCTGCTCTATCGTTTGTGGGGCGATTTTTTGTCGTAAATCTTCATAAATTGTCGTGCGGCGATACTCACCAACTAATTGAAATCCTAAATCGCCATTGAATAATTGTGTGTAATACTGATAAGTAAGCGGATACTTTTCCGTTAAACGTAATTTTGTATAATAAATCCGATTACTCGGCAAGACAATATAGTCTGCTTTAGCAAGCGCAGCTCGGAGTTCCACCAATCTAGCAGTACTAATAGGTTCATCTAAATCATAAAAATTAAACAATTGTATATTCCCCGCATTAAATGAGGTATTCCAGGGGATAATTCCCATATCATAAATTTCTGAAAGTAACTTCACTTCTTGAGGATTGGAGATTTTTTTACTTTCAGTTTTGGCTGCTAATATCCGGGGATCTGGTTTTAAATACATTGTAAAATAATTGAACCCTAGAAGAATTGAAAATCCGATCAGACTTAAAAATACAGCCAAAGCTACTCTGGGAAAACGTTTCTGCAGCTTTTTAAACATGATTGGAAAAGCATAAATCATGATAATTATTAAAAGAGGAATCAGCGGAATCATATAGCGGGTCCATTTTACATACATATACCAGTGTAAAATTCCATATCCCAAAAAAGTCAACAATACTAGGATAATTTGTTGTTCTTTCAGATGTTTTTTCTTGAAAATTACCTGAAAATAGTTTTTAAATAAATACCAGATCAGATAAATCACTGCTACAAAGCTTAAAATAGTCAGTGGCCAACCCAATATAAAAGGGAAAACTTTTAAAAATTGATAGATAAAAGGAATTGTTTCTTTAAACTGCTGTGTATAAAAAACCGGGAGCGTACCTCTGGCGACCGGTCCTTCATAATTCATCGCGCCTTGAAAACTAGCATAATCGAGGACTACATAAGGCGAAAAAATAAACGTAAAAAAAACTGTAGCTACTAAAGCCAGTAAAAAACTTGGACTTAAAATTAAATGTAACAATTTTCGAGAAAATTTTGTCCATTTTTTATTATTCCAAACACGTAAAAAATGGGCAAAGAAAAAAACTGGAATAATCGCCAGACTCACAATCTTGGTAGCAATAGCAGCTCCGAGTACAATACTAATAATCCAATAATATTTTCTACCGGAATTTGTTAATTTCAAACAAGCCCAAAGTACTACCAGATATTCAAAAGTAAGAAATGTTTCAAATGTAGCAATATGGGCAAACTGAATCAATCCTGGTGTAAATGCGACCAGCAAGCTACCAATCAATGGCAGCCATTTGGGCTCACGCGAATCTACAGGCAGTTTCTTTTTGAACAATTCAACAAGTATCAGATAAACTAACGGTATGATAAGAACCGAAAAAAATGCACTGAACTGTCTCCCCACATAAATAGCCTGATTATAGTTATTTCCTGAAAAAATCCGAACCAGATAAATCGGTAATGTCCCATAAGCAAAGAAATTAGGATTGTAATCACCTTTCGCTGGATCAAGATTAACTACTCCACCGGCAATATTTCGTTCATCCGGATGGAAATAATATCCCTCGTCCCATTTAAGATTATAAAACCTTAAAATTGCACCACAAATAATAATGGCAACAAGAATTAATATATTCCAGTTAATTTTGGCAAGAAAATTTTTCACAGCATAAGATAATATTTAAAAGTATTATACACATTGCGATGATGAGGTGGAAGTGAGAAGTTAAGCGAAACTCGAATCTCGAATTTCGAATCTCCGGATTCCAGATTCCGGATTTCCTCTTTCTACTTGATACATGATACTTGATACTTGATACTATTTCTTCCGCCGCCCCCTTCTCACTTGCATTAATTCCCAAAATGTCTGCCAGTACGACCATGGTGATACATTACTCTCCGGTATATGTTGCCAAGTAATACCCTGCTCTTTAATAGTTAATCCTGCTTTTCTCATTAAATAAAGCAACTCAAAATCAAAACCCCAACGGTCAATTGTCAGATTTGAAAAAATTTTATCTTTTACCTGACGATTGATCAACTTGTAACCACATTGGGTATCATTTACTTTAATTCCTAAAATCAAATTGATAATCCGAGCAGAAATTCTCCCGGCAATTTTTTTCACTAATTTTGTTTGCACTTTTGCTCCAGCTGCTGCCCGGGAAGCAATAACAGCATCATACTTATTAGTTTTTGTTAATTCCAAAAAGTGCGGTAATACATCCCATTTTGCAGACAAATCAGCATCTGCCAGATAATAATAATCAGCTTCGGCACTTTTTAAAACTCCCTGACGCAAAGCAAAACCTTTGCCTTGATTTTTCTTTAAAACCAAACAACTGCCCGAAATATTTTCCTGCTTTAAAAATTCTTTAATAATTTTTTCAGATTGATCAGTACAACCATCAAGAACGAAGATCACTTTCAATATGTAATGCGTGTTTTTTTTAAGGTGATATGAGTAAGTAGGATGTGCCTCAAAATAATTGGAAAAAGCTTTTAACGTCTTAGGCAAACGATCAGCTTCATTATAAACGGGAATAATTATATTTACTAAAACCATTACTACTCTAGATTAAATATCAATTGTAATATCAATATTGGGATTGGGAACTGCTTTACTTTTACGAGGATCACGCCTTGCTAGACTAATCATTACAGTGGCGACGCAAGAAATTACAGCAGATATCAACGAAATAATACAAATACCTTGCATCAATTTTTTATAAAAATCATACTTCTATCTTAACTTGTCTGATAGGATGGTGACAAGGATAAAAAATAATCGGTAAAAGTTCCAGCCATAAGCGAGTAAGCCTTTGGCTTAAAAAGATAAAAGAATAAAAAAATTATTGAGCGACACTTGTTGCCAAACCGGCACCTAATAAGCTGGAATTATGCACTAATTGTAATTCAATTTGATTATCTCCCAAAATCTTTTGAATTTTTTGCTCAACTTCAAATAAATACCCGGAAATTTTTTGAAAAAATGCTCCATCAACTGCCACAATACTTTTCCCGGAGTGTAATTGATATTTTCTAGCAAACATTATCGCACCAGCGGTTTCAGCTGCTACAAGATCTCTACTTCTTGTAAATAATAAATCACTGATTAATCTAATTTGTGCCTGCATTTCAAGACCCAAATTCTGTTTAAATAAAATACTCAAATCCTCTTTTGAAAAAATTTTCTGAAAAATTGCAGCTTCCTCTGTTTCAATTATTTGATATATTTCTGAATTTCCAAGCTGTAAAAACTGTAATGCTTCCAGCAATAACTTTGGTAAAAATTTCCCGGAAATTTGAATTTCATTAATTGCAGTTGATGCTTCAGCAAAAGATCCTGCTTGATTATTCATAAGATATTTCAAATACTGTTCTGCCGGTAATGAAGCCAGCCTGGTAATGACCTCCTCCTGGTATATCTGACTTTGTGTATTATAAATAATTTGCTTTTCACCAGTCACTGAAAGATTAAAACCAGTTCCAACTACTATTCCGACAATACTTCCTGGGCAAGCTACTTGTAAGGCAACTGTATCATTTACTGTGATCCAGTGTGAAAAAACATAACCTTGTTTTGCTAATTTTTCACGCAAAAGTTTAGTAATATTTTGCTGTGAATGTCCAATATGAAAGCCCTTTCCCCAAAAATCAGAATAGCCTGAACGATCAGCATCGATCAAGTGACCTACTTTTCTCGGTGTAAAAGGAAATGAAAATGAAATTCCAAAATACTCAGGATGATAAGATTTATTTTGCCTTAAAAAATTGGTGATTACTAAACTGGTTTGATCAATGAATTGTAGTAATTCAAGATTTTTAATTGACCAATGACTAACTTCGCTAGCCAAAATTTTATTAACAACAATCTTTCCGGAAATAATTTTGATTTGATTGATAGCTACACGTAAATGTGAGCCGGCAATATCGACGCATAAAATTTCAACATCTAAATTGATCTTAGGAATGGTGGCTGGCAACAAGCTGGAATTAAAATTTACCAACGCCTTGCTTCTTCCTTGCAAAGCCTCACCCAGCTCATGCAAATAGCTGTGTGAAATTTCTCTCAATTGAGATAATGAAAAAGGATTGAGTTTTAATAATTTCTGGATTTTCATAGAATAAGTATACATTTTCTGAAGAATTTTGTATTGCATGACAATGTAATTTATTTTTTTTACTGATATTATCAAAGAAATTTAATTATCCCAAAATCCATGAGAAATATTTTAATTATTGAAGATAATTTTCAACTTGCTAAAAGCATCAAAGAATATCTGGGTGGGCAATATCATGTCGAGCTTGCTATTTCAGGCGAAGACGGTCTTTACAAACTAAAACACTCAAATTTCAATTTGCTCATTCTGGACTTAATGCTTCCAGGGAAAAATGGTATTCAGATACTTGGGATTCTCAGAAGATCCAATTTCGATGCTCCGATCTTGATGCTCACAGAAAAAAGAACTCCTGAGA
Organism: bacterium; assembly: GCA_037138855.1. Taxonomy (GTDB): domain Bacteria; phylum Patescibacteriota; class Dojkabacteria; order B142; family OLB20; genus JBAXHO01. The sequence continues at coordinate 15,994 of JBAXHO010000014.1, read as the reverse complement.
ATATTATCAACGGACTGGAACATGGTGCTGACGACTATCTAGGAAAGCCTTTCCATGCCGGAGAATTAAAAGCAAGAATCGATCATCTACTTACGCGGCCACCTCACTCGACATTAAAAAATGTAGCATGTGCCAGCATGGAAATTGATTATAGTTGTAATACCTTGAAATACAACAACACCCTGATTATTTTAAAACAAAAAGAATTGCAGGTTTTGAGCTTTTTGATGCGTTTCCCTGATGAGATTCTCAGCCGAGAACAAATCATTGCCAATGTCTGGTCGTATGATAGTGATCGCTCCCCAGGCATCATCGACGTATATATCAGCCGACTTCGCGAAAAACTGGATAAACCATTTCAACAAAATCTCATCAAAACAATCCACGGTGTAGGTTACATCTTCACAACACCAATGAAAAAATAAAAACTCGAATTTCACTTTCTACTAGATACCAGATACTAGCTACTAGATATTTTTATACGTGATACGTGATACGTAATACTTGATACTAAATTGTTGATTTCAATTTCTGTCTCCTGTCTACTATCTACTGTCTACTGTCTACCGTCTACTGCCCAATCACCACTCTCACCTCAGTGCCAAAATGTTTTTGAGATAAAATTTGGATATTACCTTTAAAAATGTTCTCAACATTATGGTAAACAATTGCCATGCCATTTATTTTCGACTGATCAATTTCTTGTAAAGCCTTTAACTCAAGATAATCCAACCCAATTCCATCATCTCTTACTACCAAAGTGACTTTTTCCGAAGCTCTTGATAGTTGAACATAAATGGAATTTGCATACTTATTGGAACGAATACAAGCTTTCATGGCATTAGAAACTAAATTATCCAAAACACTAATAAATTCTATTTGATGATGAAAAAATAATTGATCTGCAGTAAAATTTGTTTTGATTGAAATTCTTTGCTTCAAACATTTTTGCTGATAAAGTGAAAGAACTTTTAGTATTTCTTCTTCTAATGAATAGGGATAAAATGATTCATTATCTTTGATATTAATAATCATCTGACTCATTTGACGAATACTACGTAGTGCAGGTTTCAATATGCGCTGACATTCGACTCTTTTCATTTTAGCTAATTTTTCAGCTAAGATATCTAAGTTGAATTCTGCTAAAGTTAATGGATTTTCTAAATCATGTAAAATATTACCAATATTTTGAAAATTAATAGATTTTGTCTGGGCAGTTAAATCATTTTGAAAAGTAATCATTATTAAAATGTTTAACTAAATTCATTTTATGCGATAAAAATAAAAAAAACATTGTCATACAATACAAAAAACCTGATTTTCTCAATAAAAAATATTAAATGATGTGAATTTGTGATAAACATTAAAAAATGGAAGCGATATTATTTAAATTATTTTGATTTTCGTAATAATATAGTGAACAAATTTCGTAAAAATTTCCAGCTAAATTCAAGACATTTATTCTTACTAGTAATAATCCTCGGCACTTTTTTAAAACTGCTTGCTTTTCCAAACATACCAGCTGGAATTATCCAGGATGAAGCTTCTGCCGGCTATGAAAGCTTATCACTCTTGCAATCTGGTACTGATCGCTGGGGCAACTCCTGGCCAGTATACTTTCCCTCCTGGGGTAGCGGTCAAAATGTCTTACTCTCCTATTTAAGCATGCCATTCATCAAGATATTCGGGCTAAATGCAAGCAGTATCAGAATGGTTCCGTTAATTTTGGGCATTCTTACTCCAATACTATTCTACTTTTCAGTGAAAAAGGCTTTTAATAAACGAACAGCTCTTATCGCTACGATTTTTCTAGAATTCTGGCCCTGGCATTTTATGAGTTCCAGGTGGGCACTGGAATCAAATTTATTGCCAGTTTGCCTTTTATCAGGAACTTATCTAGTGCAGCTCAGTCTCGGTTATCAAGACAAACTTAAAAAAAACTGGCGCCAATACTTGATACACTATATGGCACTGATTCCTTTCGCCCTGGCTTTTTATGCCTATGGGCTAGCAATCATTGTCGTACCAATTCTTCTCATTGCAATTTTCATTTTTTACCGCAAAATTATTTTAGCCCAATTAAAGAGCTGGTTAGTGAGCATAGCATTTTTCATAATTACAGCATTTCCCTTTGGCCTTTATCTAATTAAAAATTATTTACTGAAGACCACTTTGCCTGGTGAAAAATATTTACCATTTTCTATTCCACTACAGCAAGTCACTCGCTACACCGAAGTAAAAGAAAGTATTTTTAAAACCATTTATCATAATTTGCTTTTTTTCAAACATGGCTTTAATGATCAGATACCCACCAATATCACTTTGCCTTATCTTAACTTTCCCTATCTGGGAATTTTCCTTTGTCTCCTAGGCCTCACTATCTATTTGCTAATCCAATGGCAATGCCCAAAAGAAAATATAGTAATACAGCTTCGCTCATTGTTTCAACATCTTATAAATAAACTAAAACTATTTTTACTACAAAAACAATTAATCAATATTTATTTACTTTGGTTAATCGCCAGTGCCTTTTTGATTTTTTTTATGCCACTAAATACAAACCGCTTTAACAGTTTTTTCTTACCAATGATTGCCTTTGCTGCTTATGGAACAGTTTATTTATGGCAACACATCCAAAAAACAATATTTAAGATCTTCTTTCGAATTGGACTAGTAGCATATCTCGTAATTTTCTCCTTATTATTTTTCTTCAACTATTTCACAAATTATGCCCAAAAAACAGCTGCAGATTTTAATGATAATTTTGATCAGATTTTAACAATCGCCGAGGGGGAAACTTTACCAAATGAGGAAATTGCCATCACTCCGGATATTGGTTTCAGTTATATTTATATTTTATTCTACCGCCAACCCCGCTCGGAAGAATTTCGTCAAAACGCAAGCTATCCAGCTCCTTTTGGAATTTATCAGGTAACCAGTTACCGCAATTATATTTTTGATCCAGCATATTTGAGTTTACCAGATCAAAAGAATTTTACTTACATCCTCAAAGACACCACCAAAATAGACAATTACTGTCCAATGAATAAACAAAGTATAATTTATCGAGATCAACTCTGGACTGTGGGTAGATGCCTGAATTCTGAAAATTAAACCTGATTTAATTGCTCTTTTCAGCCATTCACGATAAAATCTCTAATGTATTTATCATGCGCTTATGCCGATTAAGATTGATTAATGCTCATTCTTCACAAAATCAATCTAAAACCGGCATTGTATCTAATCGTATTGCGTGAAATAAAGATTTTGTTAGATACAATAGCCAGATATTATTAAAATGTGCGCTCATAGCTCAATGGATAGAGCAACTGCCTTCTAAGCAGTAGGTTACAAGTTCGAATCTTGTTGAGCGCAAAAAACTACGTACTTAGAGCAACTGACATCTTCCAATTATTTCACTAATTTAATTAACTGATCAAAAGCACGATCTAATTCTTTCATCCTAATAATAAGCACGATTTCTGTATACGTAGTCACAATTTCCACAAGATCTATCTGATAAATAGCAATCTTACTAAGCAAAGCATAAATAATATTGGGTTCAGAATAATCCTTCTCCGAAATCGAAACACATAAAGCTGCTAAATTTTCTTCTAAATAAATATATTTAGCCGGAAGCAATTTTTGTAAGCTCTCAATAATGCGTTTGGTAGTTATGAAAGATACTTGATGACTCCCCTGAGAAAAAACAAAATAATCAGTGGCAGTATATTGATTTTGTTTAGCCAAAATCGCCTTCCAATCAATGTCGTACTTATTATAAGCAATAGCCATCAAAGGCGATTTAATTGATAATTCAGTAATCGAAATCTCTGGTTTAATTGGTTTAAATTTTGTTACCTGCCGTCGATAACGGCGAATAGCTGCAGCTACACTAGCAGCACTAATTTTTTTCAAACAGCGCAATGATACTTGGGCAAGTATTTGCTGCGCATACATATTGGCATTGAGTACATTTTTTTGTAGTGCAGTTAATGCTATTTCATCCTCAGCAATTATTTCTCTCACTGTAGTAGCTACTTTTATCATTTTGTTTAAATCCAAACAAATTAATATAATTTTGAGCATTTTAGCATAAATTTAGACAAATATCAGAATGATCCAGTATTATTTACATTAATTAATTTTTAAATGTAAATAATGCCAAATAAAGAAGAAGCCCCAAGCCCAATACCAGAAAGTGCAGAACCAAATGGTGCTGTAAAATTTTTGATGTTCATTGCAGACAAATTATTAGGGAGAAAAAACAATTGGGGACAATCGGGATTTGATCCAACAAAAGATTATTCCGAACGTACTACAACAACATCTCCAAGTGATATAATATCGCCTGAAAAATAAGGCGACAAAGTAATCAAAGTTAAAACTCATATTCAATGAAAATCTATTTCAAAAGACCTTAGTATTCAATAGATAAACCAGATAAAATCTGCTGTGTTTTGTGGTATGAGCTTAACTTGTTTCAAAAACCGTTTATAAAAAGAACTGAATTTACTTATTTGCTATGAATATTTTGATTTTATCGATTTACTATCACAAACAGTAATTTTTAAGAAATAGTTCTATATGAGCTGTTGAAACTTTATGAATCACGATTTATAATCTATCAATAACGTTATTCCCAAAAATTATGTCGAAAGAATCAATAGATCCTGGAGCACAAAAAAAACTTAATAAGATTTCTGCTTCGATCAATAAGGTGGCAAAGAGTAATACCCCAGATCAAAACAAACTCCCATTATTATTGGAAGCTTTTAAAAAGGCAATCGGAGGTCTATAAATATTTTCAAAAAGATTTTTCTCCAAATCCCCGGAAAATGCTATAATTCTTCTATTCTTTTATGAATCAGAGTAATAAACTCAATTTTAATGGTGGTCATAGCTCAGCTGGTAGAGTATGAGCTTATTTTTTGAAAACTAGGGGGTGGTCATAGCTCAGCTGGTAGAGCATCTGTCTGTGGCACAGAGGGTCGTGGGTTCAAACCCCACTGACCACCCCCTAGTTTTTATATAAAATCTGTTTGCCTGCCTGACGTAATGAAATGGAGGCAGGTGGCACAGAGGGTCGAGGGTTCAAATCCCTCTGATCACCCCAATAGTAATAGTAACAAATACTAAACCAGATAAATTTTAAAAATAACTGATGGCAAATGAAGATTTTCGAGATATTGCTGATAGAATATCGGCGGCTGAACAAAATGGGAAAGCTGCTTGGAGAGAGGGTGATACGATATTACTTAATGAGTTAGGTGGATTAATTAAAAGATTACAAAATATTGCAAGAAATAAAGGTGCAACACCAGAATCACATCCGGGTATCTTTAATGTGTCTCCAATTTTTCATGTTTCTGATAATAATTCTTAGCTCATCAATATAATACTTTCCTCCCGAAAATTCTTGGGAGCGTTTAGTTGAAGAACTCTAGAAATAACATAGTGCTAGTAAACATGATATCATGCAATATAGACTTGTTTCTTTCTTAGATAATGATAGACATAATAGCAAATATTATCGCATCACCAATCTGTATTTCAGCAATCATTATTCCTATTGGTCTTTGCATACTATTCATAGTACTTATAATAAAGAAGTTCTCAACCTTTAAAAATCCTGTAATACTAACCCTAGTATCACCAAGTTCAATAAATGGACCTAACTATCAAGATAAGTCTAAAGCAGTAAATGTTACTTCAAAGAGAAATCTTATAAAAATTTTCGTGATTGAAGATGAAATCGAGGCATTTAACTTATTCGTTGATATCCTTTCTAGTGGAGGATTTGAAGTAGCTGGAAGTACTGATCCAAGAGAAGCATTAGACAAACTTTCTATTTCATCATTTGATTTAATTTTATGTGGTATCGTTATGCCATACGTAAATGGAGTTCAGTTACTCCAAAAAATTACGGCAGAGCCTAATAAATATCATTTTCGAAAATTTGCATTTTTGACAAACATTGATGGCGAGTTAGCTGTTAAAAAAGCTTTTGAATTAGGTGCTGACGGTTATATTATCAAGTCAGATACTGACCCAGAAAAATTAATTAAATGTGTATATGTATTATTGAATTCTAATTCACAAATTGATTTTTCGAAGTATGAGTTCAAACAAGAAAATGATGTGATTTCAGTAACAGATCATACGCCTAGCTTCAATTATAATGATCAATTTAATCCTTGGAAGTATGTTTTACCAAGAAATAACTTTTCTACCGAACAAAAATATTGGATAGAAAAGCTACAAATACCTTATAAAAGAAGTGCTTTGGGTACAGTTCAATGTGAAGATGAAATAATTAAGCTGTACTCAAACATTGCAATATTCACAGATAGCTATCTGAAAAATAAAAAAAGTTCATTAGATAAGCTAATAATTGATCTAAATAGATCAAATGGCTACTATAGCAATATATTATATACATTCGAGTGTGTTGCTGAAGGTGAAGTTGAAAAACATTATAAAGGAAGATTAGGTTATGATAATGAATTTTCATATCAACTGCTAATTAATCATATTGGAAAGGATTATGTAACAAGCTTAAAAGAATATTTAGCCAAGATAATTAATCAAATTGGTTCTGCAACTCAAGATACAATTTTAAAATTAGGGCTTGCTGCAAATGGCTTACCTTTTCTAAGCTGGGACCCTGAAGGTACAATTCGAAATAAGTATAATCTTTCTGACGATGAAAGGTATCTACTTGATTACACGCATGTTCGCAGCAATAAATTTTTAGAAATAACTCAATGTCGCCTTGAAACTACAATGCTTTACGTATCTTTGATAAGGGCAATACAAGCAGATGAAAACACAAATTTAGGTTTTAAAGTAGTCCTAGAAAAGATCATAAAGCGAGAATGGGTTCACTATCAATTAACTCCACTGTATAAAATTTGTGAAAATGAAGTTAGGAAGGCGTATTCAGCAACACAGCTAGATCTAAAGAAAGAGTATCATCAAATAGCCAAACGTGATGGTAAAGAGCCAACTGATGCATTATTTGCAAAAATTACTAATTTAAGTTCCAAAATTGTGAAAGCTAACGATGAAACAGTCAAACAATTAATATTACTTAATCCAAAAAATTGGAAAGTTGAATTTAGTAATTTACTATCAAATATCAATACAGAGAATTACCTCGAAAAGTTTAATGAATCAAAAGCCTTATTAATGAATTACAAAACAACGACTGTGCTTAGCGATATATATTTTTATCTAGGGAAAATCTTCACTCCACTCAATCAAATAATTTCTTTATACTTTTTCTATGAATATAATTCACAAGCAAGGCAACACCAAATACTAAATCCTACAATTACTCCAAAAAAAATCCCACTGGCATGTAAAAAAATATTATTTAATAAACAAAATCAGGAACAAAAATTCAACTTAATTAATAATAATTTGAATACGTATAAGGGCGATATATTAAGTCAATTGAAAGAGGTTTATATGGTCCAAAGAAAAACAGTTACAATAAATGAAACTAAAATTATGGAAATTACTAAAGTGCATCAAAATACAGCCAATAAATTAGGAGAGTTTATTGATGATTTTGAAGATACAGAAAGTAGTAAAGAAGTTACAATTAAAGAGATATCTTTAATAACAACACCTTATAATTCAAAATCCGATGTATTTACTTCAGATCAAATCAATTTGCTTCGAAAAATTCAAAGTAATAATTATAAAATTTCCAAAATTGATCTTCAGACAATTGCTAGATCATGTAATCAATTTCCTAATACCCTAGTTTCTAACATCAACCAAATTTACTATAATAAATATGAGGACTCACTAATTATTGAATCCAAAGAACAATATTTCATTGAAGAATATAATATTTCAATTATTAAAGAGTATTTATGACAACAACTTATAAACCAAAAGAAACTTCAGCAATTATTAATGCTCTAAGCGGAGGTGTTGTGCCTAGCATTGGTATACAACATATTACAGTAGGACGTTCAAAAGAAGTCGAAGCAATTATGAAATCATTAAGTGATGTTGAATCAGGAAATAGTGTTGTTCGTTTCTGGATTGGTGACTTCGGAAGTGGAAAGAGTTTCATTCTTAACTTAATAAAAAATGTCGCTCTAAAAAAGAATTTTGTAGTTGCAATGGCTGACTTTACTCCTGAGACACGATTGTACTCAAGTGATAGAAAAGCTGTTGCTATGTATACTAAAATCATTGATAGCCTTTCAATTCAGGTAAAACAAGAAGGAAATGCATTGCCGACAATATTAGAAAAATGGATAGAGAAAGTAATGGTAGATGTGGCTGAAAAAAATAACTTTTCCCTTAGTGACGTAAAGATTGAAAAAAACAGAATACTTATCGAAAACGAAATCATCCGAATCACTAACGAAATTAGCGAAATTGGAGGTTATGACTTCGGCATAGTCATTTCGAAGTATTTTAGTGGCTACATAACAGAAAACTCAATTTTAATGAAATATGCCCTTAGATGGCTAAGAGCTGAATATACTGCTAAAACCGACGCAAGAATTGATTTGGGAATAAGAGAAATTATTAATGACTCAAATTATTATGATATGCTGAAAAATTTTTCTAAGTTTTTCAAAATTCTTGGATATTCTGGGTTTGTTATTAATCTTGATGAAGCAGTAAATCTTTATAAGATTTCTCAATCGGAAATGCGTAATAAAAATTACGAAAAAATTTTAGCTATATATAATGACTGCTTGCAAGGAAAAATTTCTGGAATCTTCTTAAATTTTGGTGGGACCCAAGACTTCTTAATGAACGAACGAAGAGGACTATATAGCTATCAAGCTTTAAAAACAAGATTAGAAGGTAACAAATTTGAAACAAATGAGCTAAGAGATTATTCACAACCAGTATTAAAATTAATCCCGCTAACACATGATGAAATATTTGTCTTACTAACGAAACTAAAAGAAATTTACAATTTTAATTATCAAATTAATATTGATTTAACAAATGAAGAAATTCGTAAATTTATGGAAAGTATTTGGAATAAACTAGGTTCTGAGGAATTATTAACTCCTAGAGAAGTAATAAAAGAATTTATTAATATAATGAGCATAATACGACAAAATCCTAGTACATCAAAAGAAGCACTTTTTCAACAAATAGAGCTTGAAAAGGCTGAAATTCTTGATGAAAAAATTGATAATATTGAAATAATATGAATGCATTTGATTTATTAAAAGATCCAATTAAACAGTACATCTGGAGATTAGGATGGAGAAAATTCTTTCCGATTCAAGAATCTGCTGTTAAATACATTACAACAACAAAAGACAACTATATATTGTCCTCTCGAACTGCTTCAGGTAAAACGGAAGCTGCATTTTTACCCGCAATCAATCAAATTGAGAATTGGAATAATGGTATTAAAATTTTATATATATCGCCATTAATCGCATTAATAAACGATCAATTTGAAAGGATTGAAAAGCTAAGCGAACACTTAGATATTAAAATTACAAAATGGCATGGTGAAGCAAATATTACTCAAAAGTTAAAATTAGTTAAATCACCTGAAGGAATTCTTTTAATAACACCAGAATCGATTGAAGCTATGTTTGATAACCATCCTGAAAACATTAAAGTTCTTTTCCAAAACTTAGAATTTGTAATAATTGATGAAATACATAGCTTTCTAGGCACCTCTAGGGGAAAGCATCTACAATCACTACTTGATAGGCTTAGTATGATTAATACCCAGTTAATTAGATTCATTGGACTATCAGCAACTTTATCAGAAGATACCTATAATTACTGTAAATCTTTTTTCCCATCAAATTATCCTACAAAAATTCTCCTCGATAATGATCGTAACCTGCTTTCAGTTAGTACTTATTACTTTGAATCAGAAAAATCAATTTTACCAATCGAACTAATCGAAAATATTTATGAGAAAACTCAAAAGCATAAAGCACTAATTTTTCCTAACACTAGGGGAAGAACTGAAGACATTGCAGTAAGACTCAAAATGATTGCGGCAAAAAAGGGTGGACATTCAAATTACTTTGCACATCATGCTTCAATTGATAGAGATATCAGGGAGTTTGTTGAGAAATTTGCAAAATCAAGCTCTTCCTTATGCTTTGGAATATGCTGCACTTCAACACTAGAATTAGGTATCGATATTGGATCTGTAGATACTGTTGTGCAGGTTGATTCTACATTTTCAATTGCATCACTAGTACAAAGACTTGGAAGAAGTGGACGAATTGAACATAAAAGCAACCTTCTACTATACGCAACTAATCCTTGGAGCTTATTACAATCAATTGCCTGTATTGAATTATACAAAGAGAAATTTATTGAACCTATAAATGATATTAATTTTCCAATGGATGTATTATTACAACAAGTTTTATCAACCCTAAAGCAGTATTCTGGTATGGTCGAAAGTGAATTATTAGAAAAGTTTAAAAAAAACTTCGCCTTTACTAAAATTCAGCCTGAAGATACTAAAATACTCATTGATTCTCTTGTGCAAAAAGGAATTATCGAAAAAACAGGCCAAGAATTAATAATTGGTTTAGAAGGCGAACGAATTGTAAACAAAAAAGATTTTTATAGTCTATTCGAGTCAGAAGATAATTTCAAGGTTGATTTTCGAGGTAGAATAATTGGAGAACTACCATTGAGCCCACAAATAGTTGTTAATGAAAATGTGTTTCTGGGAGCAGACATTTGGAAAATTAGAGAGGTTGATCTAGAAACAAAAAAAATATTTGTTATTCGTGCTAAAGATGGGAAAATTCCAAAATTCTTTGGTTCAGGAGGTGAAATACATCCAAATATTAGATTAAAGATGTTATCAATATTACTGGAAAAAGAAATCCCATCTTATCTAGATCCAAAAGGAATTGTGGCATTGAAAGAGCTTAGACAAAAGTTTCAGATGTTAAAAATCAACAATATATTAACCGATAGACCAGTTCTTCAAACAGATACAAAATTTAATTTTTTTAGTTTTACTGGATCGAAAATTAACAGAACCATTTTGTTATTTTTAAGTATTCTGGGTATTGAACAAGTTCAATTATATGAGTATGAATCTTCATTTGAAGGTACTATAAACGTGATTGAAGGAATTAAGAAATTAATCAAAAAGTCCATAGCACAAAATCAAATCATAGATTTCTTGATAAAAGACATTGGTGAATATCCAAACAAATATAAATTGGGCAAATTTGCAATTTTAATGCCTATAGAATACAAGGCAAAGTATCTGATCGAGAATTATTATTCTATTGATGATACAAATGAATTTTTAAGTAAAGTTATATTAGTGTAATATTTTACTTTAATTCTAGATCACTAAGGTGGTCTAGAGGTACCAAGTTTATATTTCCTTTTGATTGAAGTTTTTTTACTAATTGAAAGATAATCAGTTCAATTAATCGCCTGACATCTCAAAAACATTTAAAGTAAATGCAATATTTCTATGGTAGAATTTAATAATTATATTTTCAAAATGAGTTATTCAAAAAATGCTATCACAATATACGAAGGTGTTGATCGACCGGTTTCATTATCTATTGATGCCAATAAAGAGACAATTTGGGCGAACCTAAATGATATTGCAATGCTTTTTGGCACTGATAAATCAGGTATCTCAAGACACATCAAGAAAATATATTCTGAAGGTGAACTAAACATGGATTCAACTGATGCAAGAAATGCAACAGTTCAAACTGAAGGCCAAAGGAGAATTAAAAGGCTATTGAGTTTTACAATGCTTATTGCTGAAAGCAAAATGGAAGATAAAGATAGAATGATTAGCATAATTTTACAAATCCTTAAAATTTAAAAAACAAATATTGGTAAAATCTAAAATACCAAAAAAAGAAGAATTTCTCATTGGAGTTGCAACAATTGTATTAAATTCCCACGGTGAAATTTTAATTGGCTTCGATAGTAACAAACAAAAATGGGCATTCCCGGGAGGACACTGGGAAGGAGAACAAAACGGTGAAACCTTAAGAGAAGCAGCCTTGCGTGAGACATTCGAAGAAACAGGGGGGAACTATGGTAAAGGCATTAAGTGCATAATTATCAACCAAATATATGAACATGTTTTCTTTCGTGAAGATAAACAATGCTGGTACAAGTCAATTGGGTTTTTAGCTGATTATTTATCAGGCGAATTAGCCGACGATCCTGATGAACAAAGAACAAACTGGAAGTTTATGCGCCCACAAGATATCGAAAAGTTGGATTTATTTCAACCAGCTAAATATGGATTAACTGAATATTTAAAAACACTAAAATAACTGATATATATTTTTAAATTAATTCCGGCTTTGATTTTGCCCTAATCTAAAGTTATGAAATTGTCCACGAGGTTACCCCTATCATCCTATCTCTCCCAAATTATCCTTCTTTTTTTATATAGAGCTGAAGGTTGAAAAGCAACTCGCTTTTTAAATTTTTCTTAACCAAGACTTTCTTATTTCGATCTATCAATTCACCTAGTCCATCTAAAATCTTTGATTCACTGATTTTATTAACCATATCAGCTGCTCTTTTATAAGCCTCTGATAAAGTCATTCCAGTTATATCTCTGACGATTTCTTTATTTAATGGGATATCTTGATTTAAAAAGAAGTTCAAATCATACATATCTCTACTAGCAAAGTGCGATCTTTTGATCAATGCGCATAACTTATTTGAAACAGCATCCTCCAAATTCATAACAAGCATCGATATACCCAAATAATTTTTAACCTCAAATCTGCTTAATGATTTTCTTTTTGAAATTTCTACCTTAACCTTCCTTATTCCATAACCATAATCCAATAAAAAGAATAATGTATTCTTTTTTTTTGTAGCCTCAATTAACTTTCCGAAATTTGATAACAATTTTGGCATTTCAGTCATAATTAGGTCTTCATTTCTTTCATCTAAAAGATCAAAATCGAGATCCACAGAGCCTCTATCAAGTTTGTAAAACAACATTGCAGCTGTTCCACCTTTAAACCCAAGGAAAGTATTAAACCTATCATCTGAATATATTTCCTTCAGAATACGCACTAAAATATTGACATGCTTATTAATATCAAAGGCTACTGGCAACATTATTTTCTTTATAAAATGTATTTACTAAGTTTATTAAAGTTTTACTTTTATACATATCTTTCATTACGTTTATTACATCCCATTTCAATCCGTTTAAATTATCAAAATGAAAATTTCCATATAAATATATTACATCAAGAAAAGCCCTCTCTTTTGAAGCGATAAAGTATGTCCCTCTATTAATAATGCCAGTAGAATTATTTATAATTTCTCCGGGAATTTTCTTATAAATCAATTCTACGTTATCTACCAAAACTTTCCTAGAAAGATAGGATACTATGTATATCGATGAATACTCTTGAAATATTAGACCCTCAGACTTAAGTACAGTCTGTAAACTAATGTATGAAGGAGAGTAAAGCTTGTTCGCTAGCTCACAAATATTATAACCTTGTTTTGCAAAAAATCCACGTCTTGGACTCAACAAATTATCATTAGATATTGCATAATGCAATCTACTCTTGAGATTCTCATATGATATTTCAGGAAATAACAACGACAATTCTTTTATTGAAAAAACTGTCTGTTTTAATTGATAAATTTTTAATAGAAACTTATTCATAAGAACCAGAGGTAATAATTATCAATACCTACAGTTCATATACTACACTTTTTGCTCAATTTGTCAATATATTTAGTTATTAACGAATCACCTCTGGACCCTTCAGTTAATATGATAATACTCTTTCCCTGCAAATTCGTATTGCCCGATGAATAATTGCTTAAGTTCATAAAAATTATTCATCTCATAAAATAATATCATCGCTTTCCTATAGTGTGAAATATCTGTATTTCTAAAGGAGATTGGATAGCTATCATGAGCTAGTAAAATGGCATTACAGACCATTCTGGCTGTTCGTTTGTTACCATCAATAAAAGCCTGAATATAACTTATCATAATGAGTGCAAGAAAAGATTTATTCATAGATATTGAAATTATTGATTTCATAAGTGTACCCGTATCAAGCTTAGTGAAATCGGTTAGCGAGATATAGTCAGTCTTAACATTATTTGCCATCTCATTAATATGACATGTCAGTTTAAGCATGTTCACGAGATTCTGTTTGCCCCAGATTTTAACCATCAAAAGCGGATAGTTGACAATTGAACCTTTAATATTCAATTCAATTGTTTCCCATTCTACTGACAAGTTATTGTTTTCTTCCATTTTTGTTTTATAATTAATATTTTTGGCAATTTCGATTCGCTGATGATGAATTCAAAATTACTTCAATACTAATAATAGATTATTGCAAATTTATAATAATTTCAAATCAAATCAAACTACATCTTAACTTCTTGACATCCCCCCACTTAGTGCTTAGTATTAAGTATTAACACTTAACACTAATGAATCCAACTAAATCTTTTGAAAAGCAAATTTTTGATGTTATTGTCGAAAAGAAGCAGGTATCCGCTAAATCGATTCGTGAAATACTAAAAATCAGCGAGCCATCATTATTCAAACATCTAAAAAATCTATTATCAGAAAAACGAATATCTAAAATTGGAAAACCACCAAAAGTTTTTTATATGGTGACAGTCCCTTCCACTGAAACCAGTAAAATTAAGTTACCAAAATTTGAAAATAAGATTACAAAATATATTGATCAAAACTATTTAATAATAACTCCACGCGGAAAAATAAATTTGTCTGTACCTTATAATAAGTCGTCATATAATACAAATAAAATATATTGCGAAATTGATCCAGGATATATTCTCAAGGAACTATCAAAAGACAATAATAGCATGGCTTTTAACCTCACAAATTAAAAATTACTTTATATAACCTCTAAAATAATTTTCAATCTAGTTAATCAATTATTAGAGAAATATTATTTTCAATCCTGACGAAATGAAACAAAAGCAGGTGGTCAGAGGGTCGTGGGTTCAAACCCCACTGACCACCCATTATGGGACTTTTAGACATTAAAACGAGCATTTCTTCCTTACTGGTTGTGCTTTTCAGGGGTTCGAATGACTTCATCGCCCTATTAAATAGGGGCTCTTTTTTCTTGATTATTATCAACGGTTTATCAATCTTAACTGATAATTGTAAATCCTTAATTACTATATTTGCCCCCAAGTTAAGTAGTATTGTGTTTTTAGTAGGTAAATCACCATCTTCAAATTTCTGTTTTGCCTCATAAGCAAACTTAAATGACTTCTTGGCTTGTTTAGTCCACTCAATTATCCGTTCATCAGTATTATCAAGAATCTTTTTATATTTTCTTTTCTGCTTAGTAAAGTCCTTTAGGTTAGTATCGTAAGCATGTTCAGGTATTTTTTTGCTTATATATTTCTTTACTAAATCATCAATTTGACATACCGTTTCATCATAACCTTTCTGTGCAATTCCGAGAATTTCATTTCTATCATCAATTTCTTTCTGGCTATCTTGCTGTAATTCATATAAAGCCCACTCGTGAAATGAATTTGGAATTTTGATTGATTCAAGCAATATTTTCAGCTGAGTTTCTAATTTACCAACCTCTAAATACTTTTGCGAGCAATGCCCCTTTGATTTTGTGCAACGGTAATAATGATATTCATGGACATTACCGTTCTTCTGAACCTTCACTTTAGGGTCTACTATAATTGAGCATCCACACTCGCCACATTTCATCATTCCAGTATATGGAAATAAGTGTTTTTGCGGTCTAGGTCTATTTTTATGCCCTCTATAATTTTGACTTAACTCAAACTCATCTTGGGTAATTGCCTTTTCATGCTTACCTTCATACCAATTGCCACTACCTTCTGGATACTCAAAAGCCCCATAATAAAAGGGGTTTGAAAGCATTCGATAAAAGACACTTTCTGTAATTGGTTTGACCGGTACCCTGTAAAATAAGATAGTTTTCTGAGAACATATATCTAGTTA
>JBAXHO010000013.1:0-36864 GCA_037138855.1 bacterium | reverse complement strand
AAAGCCATATTAATTCAACTTTTGGATAGTATCATTTGCCATTGGAGAAGAGTAATCCTACAAAGAAGCGCTACAAACTCGTGAAATGATCAACATGCTGGAGAGACAATTAGAAGAAGGCAATCAAGTAAACACTCCACTAGGATTTTTATTACTCGAAAATGCAGCTGGAGAAACTCTCAAGATTACTATTGTCGCAGAAAACCCCGATCCAAGTCAGAATATTCTCAGTATTGAATCTCCTTTTATCAAGTCACTGCAAGGCAAAAAGGAAGGAATGAAGGTTGAGTATCGAGGAGAGAGGTATAGAATTAAAAAAAGAGTCGCTTTTGCGTGAGAAGAAGTAATTTGCAAATTGGAATTTGAAATTTGGAGGAAGAAAAGATAAGCATAATTACTTGATACTATTTCTCTCCCCGTCTCCCATCTCCCGTCTACTGTCTACCGTCTACAGCCTACTAAATCACCACTGCCAAAACCACTCCCAGCCCCATCAAGAAAATTGCTCCGATTATCGCAGCGAGTCTCGGATAGCTATTGACCTTGTGCTCGTTATTCTGAAATTTAGAGAGAATCACATAAGGTCCCATGGATCGAAAAAAATGGCCTTCGACATTACCCTTTTGACCAAGTAATTTTTTATATTTGGTGAGGGCAAAGAAAATATTACTAATGAATCCAAACATCGTTTTCACTCCTACGCTTACGATTGCATGCTCATCCTGAATTTGAAGATCAGCTGTGAGAGGATTGCCGGCATCAGCTTTACCGATGATGGTCGCTTCATCAGCGATCAAGGTTCCTCGAAAAGGTGAAACATACAAATCCTGCATCGCTTCAGAAAGGTTGCTAAATTTCTTACCCCAGGCAGGATAAGTATAATAAATAATCACAATTTGCATCATGCCAAAAGGAATCAAAGCCAGAAAGAAACTTATATGAAAAATGAAAATGAATGGTAAAGACAAAACCAAGGCAAATAAAGGTAAATATTTAATCGCCAAATCGACAAAGAAATTGCCATAAAGTTTGAAATTATCCACTTTCACTTGAGCAACATAGTCTTCCAGCTTATTTAAATAACTCTGATCACTTCCTGCTGCAGCTAAGTTCTTGATCCGCTTGGCTGTGAGAGGATGGGTGGAATTTAATTCAGAAAGAAATGCCCAGGGACTTTTCAAATCAAAAACCATAAAAGGAAAAATTTTAGTTAAATCCAAACTCTTTTGTGCTTCTGGAGTTGTACTACTGGAAGCTAAATAATTAACCACACCCTTACTGGATTTCACATCGACAAGTCCCAATGCCCGAGTAGATTCCAGGAGATTCTTGGATTTACCAGTATCCGGAACACTAAGAATCCCGTAAGCAACTTTGACCAGAGCTGAAGCCAAACTTTCCGGATTACCAGTCTGCACTGCCGAAAAATTATCAGCCATATATTCGCGTAAACGACTGAGTAAAAGCAAGATGTAAGTACCGATAAAATAGAAAATATAAGCAACCAGTCCGACAAGTGCGAGAGGATTACCCTTTTTCGAACCGCGGGATCTCACTCTGATACTAATTTCATAGATGATGTACATGATCTGAAGCATCGTGGAAGCGATTGTCATCACGATAAAGTCCAGATTGTAAATATGACCGAGTTCATGTCCGATTACAGCATTGATCTCTTCAGTATTTAAAAAATTCAAAATTCCCTTAGTAAAAATAATCCGGCCATTGCCACGGTGTGAACCATAAGTAAAAGCCTGAGGATTGAGATCATCGATGATTCCGATCCGGGGAAATTGGAATTTCTTTTCAGTGGTTACTTTGGTAATAAAAGCTGCAAGTTCTGGTAACTGTGCCTGAAGTTCCACGGGCGATATCCATTTAACCCGGTAATACCAGCTATAGATTAAATCAGAAATCAATGGTGAAAGCAACAGCATCGCGCCATTGACCATAATTGTCAGAGGAATCGCTAATAACATAATCCAAAGATTATTAGGGGCAATTGCCAGAAACAACATCGCAAAAAGAATTCCCACGAAAAGAAACAGTGTCGCAAGAGTAATAATTGAAGCTCCAAAAACTTTTTTCATAAATATTTATTAATAGATGATAATTTATCATAACGTAAAATATTGAATAATAAAAGTTAGTAGGTAAAAGATAATAGTTCCAGCCATAGGCTGGTAAGCTTTTGGCTTAAAAAGAAAGAATTTAAGAATCTAGGGAATCGAATTGCGTCTTAAAACAAGTTCAGGATCAAGTCTCTCGTTATCATTTTTTCGAGTTATAATCCTGAATTTTTTTCCAGGACGAGTTTCGCAGTTCCTTCTCTTTCCAGCTACTAGCTACCAGCTATTCTTTCCTACATGATACTTGATACTCGATACTAATTCCTACTTGCCTGTTCCTTAATAGCTTCCAGTAAATGCTTGTGAAAATATTGATTCAGTTCCTCCCTGGAAATTTCAGCAACTTCATTCTGAGACTGAAAATCTGGAAAACTAATAATTTGAATTCCGGCCTGTTTACAATATTCGAGATCAAGATGACTCAGGGAAAAACTGGTAGAAACGATAGTTTTCAAAGCTTTTGCTTGGGATAAAACTGACTCGGAATATTTCGTATGCAAATCAACCACGATCATCTCACTCTCGGCAATCCTTTTCAATAGTTCTTCCGCATCTGCAGCATGTTTCTCAAATATTCGCAATTCAATTCCAGGGATAGTATTTAATTCTTTAATAAATTCCACTGGTAATTCATTTTTTTCTACAATAGTAACAATAATTTTTTTAAGATTATTTGTCATAATAGGAAATTTAATTATTTTCAATAATAAACCTATTTAACTAACCTGTAAATCTTTTCAAATTTTTCTATTCATGGGATACTAATTTTTATCAGTTAAATAACATCCTAGTGAAACAAAAAACTAAACGTTCCAAGGCGCTTCTCCCTTTAGTAATTGGCTCTCTGGGAGTGGTATTTGGTGATATCGGCACCTCACCGCTCTATGCAGTCAATGAAATCTTTTTCGGCCATGGCATGGAAGACTATTCTGCCAGTTATGTCACCGGGATTATTAGTTTACTTATTTGGTGTTTAACAATAATTGTCGCTTTTAAATATGTAATTTTTATTCTCCGGGCAGATTCAGAGGGCGAAGGAGGAGTCTTTGCCTTATTAAGTCTTGTTCTCAAATATGCCAAAAAAAAATCTAAATACTTTGTTCTACTTTTACTATTTGCAGCC
The DNA here is from genome assembly GCA_037138855.1 of bacterium. Taxonomy (GTDB): domain Bacteria; phylum Patescibacteriota; class Dojkabacteria; order B142; family OLB20; genus JBAXHO01. The sequence goes on along the minus strand of JBAXHO010000013.1, from coordinate 33,612 downwards.
GGGCTACTTTATGGAGACGGCATTATTACTCCAGCGATTAGCGTGCTTTCAGCGGTAGAAGGCCTGAAAATTGTCACAATCAGTATGGAGCCTTTTATCATTCCGTTAACACTTGTGATACTTTCCGGACTCTTCATCATGCAGCGTTTCGGTACTGGAAAGGTCGGAAAAATCTTTGGACCAATAATCATTGTCTGGTTTATCGCCATCGGAATTCTAGGTTTTAACCAATTAATTCAGCATCCACAAATCCTCTGGGCGCTCAATCCGCTAAGTGCTTTGGCTGCTATTACCAAATTGAAACTGCATCAATTTATGTTGATTATGGGTTCAGTCATGCTGGTTGTGACCGGTGGTGAAGCCATGTATGCCGACATGGGGCATTTCGGTAAAAGACCGATCAAAATCAGCTGGTTTTGTTTAGTTTTTCCTGCATTACTTTTAAATTACTTAGGTCAAGGTGCTTATCTCCTAAGTGGTCAAGAAATTTTCTTTGGTAATGTTTTCTTTTCCCTGGTACCAGCATGGGCAATGATTCCCATGGTACTACTCGCTACAATGGCGACAGTCATTGCTTCCCAAGCTTTAATTTCCGGAGCGTTTTCACTGACAGCTCAAGCGATAAATTTAGGCTACTTTCCTTTATTAAAAATTGTCCACACCAGTAAAGAACACGCTGGCCAAATCTTTGTTCCAGCGGTAAATCTCATGCTTTATCTGGGCTGTATCCTTTTAATTCTCAGTTTCCGTTCCAGCACCAATCTTGCCGCTGCCTATGGTCTGGCAGTTTCCGGAAATATGGTGATCACCTCAATAACTATGATAATTATTTCCCAGCGCGCCTGGAAGTGGTCATTGTTCCGAGGACTCGCTTTATTTATTCCTTTAATCTGTTTAGAAATGTTATTTGTTTCATCCAATTTGCTCAAGCTGGTAAAGGGTGGCTGGATTCCTTTGACAATCGCCATGATTATCGTATTGGTCATGCGTATCTGGAAAATGGGAAAAGATGTGGAAGCCAAGACACATAAAAGACTTAGTACAATCAGTATGGGTGATTTCTTACGCATTCACCAAGCACAGAAAACGAGTCTCGCTCACTCCAGCGTTTTCATTACTCCCCTTCCTGTTAGGTCTTTAACAGATAAAGTGCCACCGATTCTGGAAATTTTCTGGAACCGCTATGGGGTACTGCCCAAAAATATTATTCTTCTTTTTGTCAAAATTTCCAATGAGCCTTATGTAGAAAATAGTGCACGTTATGAAGTTTTCCCCATGATTGATGAAAAATCCAAAGGTTATGTCGCCGGTGTCAATGTAAAATTTGGCTTTATGGAAGATCCCAATGTCGAACGAATTTTACACAAACTGGCAGCCCATCAGGAAATCAAAATCGAAGAAGATCATGAAAAGTGGTTGATCCATGTAATCAATTCCAAATTTCTTTTTTCCAGACGGACCAATTTCTTCAAAAAAATTCTCTACCGGATCTACCGCTTCATCTGGAATAATACTGATACCATGGATAGCTACCTTGGATTAGGTGATCATCTGGAATTGACAGTAGAGACAGTACCGATCAGGCTTTACTGAGAAGAAAGAATTTAAGAATAAAAGAATCTAGGAATCGAATATTCTTTCCTACTTGATACTTGATACTAAATTCCTTAAATAATCATGAATATACTTGATTATGTGTACCAATATCAATAAAAAGAAAGTGATGGGGATATTCTCGATAAATAATCCTTACATCACCGGTAATTGAAAACGCTCGAAAGTTTTTAAATCTTCCTTGTAATGAATGATCCCTTAATATTGGATTACTCCGATCAGCAAGGAATAAATTAATTCGTATAAGAATTCGCTCTTTCAGCTTACCAATCCGACTAAGTGTAATTAATGATTTTTGAAACTTGTGATTATAAATAATTGGTTTTGCAATCATCTTCTTCATTACACTGTAAAAAAATCTTCAGCTTGATAAGCCACCTTGGTTTTTCCTGCTTTCATATCCATTTTTAATTCCAACTCCTTCTGAATTAAATAAGCTTCATATTCAGGAGAAATTTCTTCAACCAATGCCGAATCCAAAGCTTCACGAAAAAACGTACTCAAAGTAATTCCCCTTTCGGCAACTAATACTTTTGCTCTAGTATAATCCAGATCAGAAAGACGTATTGTTAATTTTTTATTCATGATTATTTAAAAAAACTTATATTGTATTTTCTCATAAACAGCATTTGTCCGTCAATACGGCATGACGTACAATAATCAGCATTTATTTTCTGGAGTATAATAACATTTTGGCAAAGAGATAAACGTTTGAAAATGCCTTTAGTTCTAATGCTTCAGCTGAAGTAAAAAACTGCAAAGCAACACATTCATTCGATTTTTTAAACTCCAAATTATTCAATTTCACTTGATAAATGAGATGTGCTCGCTTTGTTCCAGCAGTATCCTGGAAAGTATAGAAAAAATCTGGTTTGCTAGCAATAAAAGTCGCCTTTAAGCCCATTTCTTCCGCCAATTCCCGTCTCAAGCATTGCTCAGGACTTTCACCTAAATCTAGGCCACCTCCTGGCGTTTCCCAAAGATCATTATTTTCAAGTGCCAGAAGAAACCTCTTCTGATCATCCCAAACAAGAGCCTTGACACTAATACGATAACAACAGGGAGGAAGGGTGAGTTTCATTGATATTAAAAAGATAAAAGTTATGAGTTAAAAGATAATAATCAATAGACTGTAGTTTGTAATCAGCAGACAGTCTTTGATATTTAAATGAAATTGCAATAATTATAGCATAACTAAACACCTTGTCCTTCCGTTCTAAACATTATATGATTTACTTATCTAATTTATCCAATTTCCTCCCATGAACGAACCAGCTACTCCAATTCCAGCCAAGCCTTCCCGGATCTGGCTTTATGTGATTGCCACCAATCTGGTAATTATTCTTTTAACCGGGATTGGCATTGTCGCAATTCTTATAAAACCTGAGACTAAAGAATCAGATCCCGAACCAATTACAACCAATACTGTCGTACCTTCTGGAGAAACGACATACAAACCTGATGTCAATTATACTTTTACGCTTGATAATTTTCCCAAAATCGATGGCTCCACTTCCAATGTACCACTCCGTAGTTTTATCATCTGCAAACTTTTAAACTATTCATGTCAATGGCAGGAATACAGTGATTCTATCGATACCAAAGAACGCTATGTCGATATCAAAACCTCAGATGAAAATTTAACAGTAATCCGCAGCAAATCGGTCAACAGTACCACTCACAACGCTTATGTCAAATTAATCAATGGTGAAACCGATTTAATTTTGGTAGCAACTGAACCATCAGCTGATGAAACCAAGTTACTGACAGAAAAAAATGTGACCTTAGACATCCAACCAGTTGCGATTGATGCTTTCGTTTATCTCGTTAATAAAGAAAATCCGGTTGATAATTTAACAATCCAACAGGTACTCGATATCTATACTGGCAAGACAACTAATTGGAACGAATTAAACGGATTAGCTCAAAAAATTAATGCTTACCAGCGCGAAGATAATTCCGGTAGTCAAGAATTAATGAAAAAATTAGTTCTAAAAGGAGTCACTCCAATTAATGCTCCGGAATTAACAATTTCTGGTATGTCCGGCTTGATCAATCGTGTGAGCAATGATAAACAAGGAATTGGTTACTCAGTTTATTATTATGAGCAATTTATGGTGCCTAATGCTAAACTGAAATTGCTGGCAATTGAAGGCGTTAAACCAAGTACTGAAACACTTACTAATCAGTCTTATCCACTTACTGCACCTGTATTTATCGTCACCAGAAAAGATCTTCAGTCTGGAACTGCGGCAGCCAATCTACGTGACTGGCTCATGACCAAAGCTGGACAAGATACAGTAACAGAATCAGGCTATGTACCGGTAGTGAATCAATAGTTAAAAGCTAATAGGTAAAAGTTAATAGAAGAAAGAATAGTTAAAATCTAATAGTTAAGAGTTAATAGGATAAAATCCCAGATTTCTAGATTCCTAGATTCTCAGATTCCTAAATTCTTAATTCTTAATTCTTAATTTCTTCTAAAGCCAAAGCCTTATCAGCCTATGGCTGGAACTTGTAACTATTATCTTTTATCTCTTAACTAATTATCCATCTCTCATGCCCCAATCTAACCGAATTCTAAAAATATTAACTATTGGCTGCAGCACTATAATCATGCTGGGATTTGTCATAGCATTAATAATAATCATTATACTCAAAGGTTTTTGGAATAAAATCAATCCAATAGCAGCACCGATAAATTCTCCGACTCCGCTCACAACTACAATCATTTCTACAACTCCAATTGCAGAAACTAAGCAAAAAACTTTTGAATTATCAAACCAATTTGATAGTGATCGTACCTTAAAAATGACGCTCAACTATCCAGAAACATTTAACTTAAATTTCCAAAAAACAAAAACTAGTAATAATCTAGAACAAAGCCTTATTACTTATCCTGGGATGGAAATGACATTACGTTTTCTTAAAGAAGAAGATTATACTGGTATGGATGAAATCAAGCCCTTAGAAGACCCGATTGACATCAATAATAATTCATATCGAATTTTGGTAAAAAAAGACTCCCAATTTAATTATTACAAATATGTTTACGGTTATAGTTACTTAGATAATTCCAACCAAAAGGAGCTCCATTACTATAGTAACAGCTACTCTCCCTGGCCACGCCTTTGGTATAATAACTGGTTTGTTGAATTAAAAATCGAAAAAAATCAAGAAAAAGATCTTTTACCAGTACTTGATCAAATGATGGGACAAAGCATTGGTCAATTAAATGTCCAGCTTATTTACCGTGGTGAATTCGCTGCCAATCAAGATGCTAATTCCTTTAACGATCGAGGTGCTGCTACTGACTTCATCTATTTTCAAGTGGCGGGAAGCAAAAAATTACCCCAGGAAGAACAAGTTTACCAAGATAAATATATTATTAATAAAAAGTTTTTTAAACAATTTCCGATGTTACAAACAGCTCAAACAAAACAGGAGTTTACTATTGATTGTCTTGTAGATGATGCTGATAGCGGATTAACTGGATTGTACCGAATTTATGAGGTGATTGGGGTGAAATAGAATAAGGTAAAAGTTAATAGATACAAGTTAAAAGATAAAAACTAAATAAAGTAAAATTTATTTACTTAAACTAAATATTCGAAATGCAAAATGCGAACTATCTTAATCCTGTACCTTCATGGTACTAGGACGAAATGCGTTCCCCGTTTTTTCTCGCAAAGACATGCAGAAAAGTCGGTCTCCAGGAAACTTTATTACTAGTAATTTCAATTTTCTGAAAATTTGTTTCATTTAACAATTCTTCGATTTCTGCCTGCTGATAATCAGCGAAATGCCTTGGTCCCCAGTGATTATGTTTATTTTCTCTTTCCCCATCGAAATCTCCCTTCATTACTGAGAAATACAAAATTCCCTTACTATCCAAAACTCTATAGAAACCCTGCAAGCTCTGAAGCGCTTCTTTTTTCGGAATGTGTAATAACGAAGCGGAAGCCCAAATTCCGGAAAAGCTTTCTGGAGCAAAATCCAATTTCAGCATGTCCATAACTACGAAATTGCACTCTGTATGATTCTGCTTAGCTAATTTAATAAACTCAGGTGTGAGATCAATACCAGTAACTTCCAAGCCCAATTTCTGAAAAGCTGCAGTATCACGACCATCAGCACAACCAATATCCAGCACTTTTTTGCCATTTAACAATTTTACAAACTTTTTTAACTTTGGCTGAATCTGCTTAAAATGCATATTACTTGCTGCATATTCCTGGTAAATTTGCGAGTAAGTTTTGATTGTCTGGTTCATGGAAATAGAATAGTTAAAAGGTAGAAGTTGAAAGTTACAAGTTGATAATATAAAAAGATAATATCAAGTAAAAAATTTGTTAATCCCTATTATACTAAAATGATACTATCTAGTATTTGAGTGAATTTGGTAATAATAGAATTTATACAACCTCTTGTTAAATTACAGTTCTCTTTAAAATTATTTTTATAAAGATTCAATCTACTTACAAAACCATTCTAAATACTCGTGTATATGTCCTGCAAGATAATATGGCAGACTTAAAAGTTGAAATTTTTTTCCAGTACGAGTAGATACTTCATCCTGACGTATTTCTCCTGCGTACAAACGAACAGCATAACTATGCGGTGCACGGTCAACATATTCATGTAGAGAGCGTAATGTACCAGTCGCTCCCGACTTGACTTCGATAGGTATCAGTAAATTTTTGTGCTGAATAACGAAATCCACTTCAGCATTTGCCTGATTGCTTTCTCGAGTCCAGAAATTTGCGGTGTTTCTAACAGAATTACTAATTGACTTCAACTCCTGTGCCACAACGTGTTCTGTGATCAACCCAAGATACACATTGTTCAAATCACTCAAGTCCAACAATGCTGTCTGCAAGCCTAACAGCTGGATCATGAGACCAGTATCAAAAAAATGTAGCTTGGGAGCTTTTTGCCTGTTTAGAATTACGGGTAGATCACATGATGTGGTAGGGAAATTTAGCTCGATCAAAAATGCTTTTTCAAGTGTTCGTAAGCCTTCTGCAATATCTTTTGATCGATAGCTGGAATTTCCAAATCCTTGGTATTTTATGCGTTTCCCAGCGTATTGGGGTACAGAATTTATTATATGTCTCAAAATTTGCTTTTCTTTTTGACTTTTTGCATATTTTTCAAAATCATCGTTATACGAATTCTTCAGTCCTTCATATAGTATCCCCAAAGTTGAGATGTCTTCGGATTTCAGGTAACTATCCACTATCTCAGGAAGTCCACCAATCAAAGTATACCTGTGAAATAATCTGAGTAATTTTTCGTGTGTAATAACAGCGAGAGGAATAGTTTTTAGCAAACTTAGAAGTTCATTTTCGCCTGATGCGGATAGAAATTCATTGAAATTGACAGGATAAAGATAGGCATACTCCACTCGACCCACAGGAAAGCTATCCTGTATGTTTATTGCAGATTCCAGAAGTGAACCAGCAGCGATAATATACAGTTCTGGGTTGAACTCATAAAAATACCTTAAAAGATGTACTGCATTGGGAGAATTTTGAATTTCATCTATAAAAATAAGAGTTCTACCTGAGATTGTTGGAGCATTTTTTTCGAGGCGGATAGCATTGAGTAAATCCGCAATCGAATATCCTTTTTCAAAGATCAGACGATCTGCTTCCAAATCTAGGTTTAGATAAATATATTGGTCGAAGTTCTTACTGAACAATTTGACTGCTGTAGTTTTCCCGACTTGTCTGGCACCTCGTAATATCAATGGTTTTCGCCTTGGTGACCTAGCCCATTTTGCTAGAGTTTTCTCAATTTGTCTCTTAAACATTTCATTATTATTCCTAAAATATATCCAATTTTAGCATGTTTCTACCCTAAAGTATACTCATTTTCTCCAGTTTTTTAACCTAAAATATACCCAATTCTCCCTGTTTTTTGACCTAAAGTATACCCAACTTGAGGGTTAGTTGAAAAAACAACCAGATTCTGTAAAAAGAAATCGTTTTGTTTGTTTATTCGAGATTAAAGAATTGCAAACCTGATTATGCTCCAAAACATAATATCTATAATCAGAATTTTTATAAATTCTTTTTTTCAAATACTCAGTCATAAAGCTCATCCGTGAGTTTTTCAGTGACTGAATTATGATATATTTCCTGATAACATTCGGTAATATAAAGAAACTTTTTATCCGTTTAAAAGAATATTTTTCGGCCAGATGCCAAATCGCAGGTGTATAGCTCCCAATATAGATGGAAACATGTTTATTTTTTCTAATTATTTCGGACACGAGTAAACTCGCATATCTTTTTCCTTGGTGCTTTTCTAGGACAATGAAAGGTCCTAGCTTAATATATTTTTCAAGCTCTATCACACTACATGATGCTACCAGTTGATTTTCCTTATACATTACATACGCTTTACTGAATGATGTCCAACGTTTCCGGTCACCGGCAACTAAGTATGGAAAGTTTTTTGCTTCTCCAATCAAAATATCAATTTCTTTACTAGAAAGTTTTTTTAGAATTATCTGAATGTCGCTTTTGTTTTCCATGACGTTATTTAAGAAAGCCACTTATTACCTCCTCCATTTCTTCAAACTGAATAAACGGAGTCAGGTGACCAGTTTTTTTAAATGTATAGCAATATCAAAAATGCGGTATCGCTAATACCACCAACGATATACTCACGTTGAATATTTTCAGTCGTCACATATTTTGGTTTATGATCTTTGATAAAATCTGTATAGAAATCCATTGATTAACTACATGAATATTATTGTGTATTATACAACTAAAAGAATATGGCTGAGCAATATTATTCAGTAGTTAAATGCAGGGCGGGAAAACAAGCATTCAAAACTATTCTTCTAAAGCTAATTCAATTGCCTTTTTACAATGCAGTTCAGTCACATCAAAGACGGGAATATCGATGTCACTTTGGTTAACAAGCATTGGAATTTCAGTACACCCCAAAATAATACCTTTTGCACCTTTAAGCTTTAATTTTTCAATAATCGCCAAATACTTTTTTTTTGATGCTGGATAAACTTTGTTCCAGACCAATTCATCATAAATTACATCATGAATAATCTTTCTATCACTAGATTCAGGAACAATACATTTAATCCCCTGTTCTTTCATCTTAGGGATAAAATACGGATAATCCATGGTCGATTTTGTAGCAATCAAACCGACAGTATTAATACTTTTATCTTTAATTGGATCAGCTAATGCATCGATAATGCTTACTATTGGTACTTTTACGGATTTTTGAACATATTCTCTAGAAATATTAGTTGTAACAGAACAAATAAAAATATAATCTGCTCCTGCTTTTTCAAGAGCTACTGCTCCTTTTGCAAGCAATTTACCTGCTTCCTCGAATTTTTCTTCGAATTGAAGTTGTTTTATTGGCTCAAAATTGACACTGAATACAATTATTTCAGGAGAAGTTAAGTCACCAAATCTTTTATTAATAACTTAATTTATTATCCTGTAATAGTCGATTGTTGAAGGCCAACCAACACCGCCTAAGAGTCCTATCTTTTTCATTATTTTAAAATATAAAAATTAAATACTTTGAATAAAACTACATACTTCATGCATCCGCCCTGCCATTACGGCTTCAATATATTGTAATTCAAGAAAATGAGATGGTAGTTGTTGATTTCCACGTCTTTTTCGATAGGCGAACCTAAACATGTCTTGACCTTTATTTTTCCATGTACTTGGATTATCCAAACTGGCATTATTTATTAATTCCTTCATTTCTTCCATAGTAATAGCAGTAGATATAAAATCATTATTAAATAGTCTTTGTCCGCCTTGTAATGGGATATATGGTGCAGTTCTACTTAATGAGTTTCTAACAATAACTGACATTGAAGGATTTTCGTTGCTTTCAATTGTTCCGTATCTTAAATTGTTAAATACGCGTTCTCCCTCACATCCTACTGCTATACGAAATCCCTTATCCTGTTTTGCACCAAAACAGTTAGGATGAACATGCATTAGACCATATTGTTGAGATGAAATATTCCCATTATTCCCATATTTTGATCCCATATCATTTAATATTTGAGCAATCTCTGGAGATACTTCGGAAGAGAATATTTTTTGAGAAATTTCATCGTTAGGGTTCAATTCTTGCAGAATATCTTCAAGGTTAATAGATTCTATTAAATCAGGATGAAGTGCATTTAAATATTCTCTAAAGAAAATAAGCTGAGCTTGTCTTCTTTGAAAATTTCCTTCAGGATCACCATGTGTATTTATCGATCCTGTTGAGAAGACTCTTAATTTTGCATTTGCACCAAATTTCTGCAATTTTTGAAGGCGAATAATTCCTATTTCTAAATATGCTAATAGAGAAGGTACAGGCATCATAAAAGCATTCATTCCCACTTCAACAGTAATCGGAGTACGCCCTTGAATTGCCATATTTAGTGACTGAACACATCCTTCAGTTCCCCATACTTCGTATTCTGTTTTGGGTAAAACTTGAGCTTCAGCAAATAATACTGACTTGAGACCATTTAATTGTTGTTCTCTGACTTCAACTAGGCAGTATGGTTTTCCTTCTAGCATAGTAACATCTATATAAAATAAAAAAGCCTCCTTTCGGAGGCTTAAATCAAGTATGCAACACTCGACTAACCTCCTAAGGGTGGTTTTGTAGTTGTTATCATATTTATTTGTAGTTTAATTTTGTTTTTCATAATTTTTTATTAAACAAGCTGATGGCAAGAATCGAACTTGCGACTCATGCTTTACGAAAGCATTACTCTGCCAACTGAGTTACACCAGCACTAAGCTGAAGTTGGGGATCGAACCCAAGACCTCATTCTTACCATGAATGTGCTCTACCAACTGAGCTACTTCAGCACCCCTAAGCCGATGATAGGACTTGAACCTATAACCTATTGTTTACAAAACAATTGCTCTACCAATTGAGCCACATCGGCATAGGATTGCCAATAAAGGCAATCCTTGTACTTTAACTCCAAAGTACTAGACTTCGTTTACGAATTTCTTCGATAAATCGACTACTAAATTCTTGTAAGCTAACACTGCCGATATCGCCTTTTCCACGGACCCTTACAGATACAGAATTACTTTTTAGCTCTTTTTCTCCCACGACTAGGATATATGGATATTTCATCATTTCGGCATCTCTGATTTTTGATGGTAATCTATTATCAGATTTATCAACGTCTGATCTAACCCAAAGATTATATTCATAACCAGCTACTTTTAGTTCTTTATCTACCTTTTCCGCATAATCAATAAATTTCTCAGAAACAGGTATGACCTTCACCTGACGAGGGGCAAACCATAGTGGAAATTTCCCGCCATAGAATTCAATCAGGAAAGCGAAGAATCTCTCATAGGAGCCAATCAGAGCACGATGAATTACAAATGGTACCTTTTTTTGACCATCTTTATCCATGTATGAGATTCCAAACCTTTCGGGAAGATTGAAATCGATTTGAATGGTCGAGATACTATCTTCCTTACCAAAGACATTTACCGCTTGTACATCCAGTTTTGGCCCATAAAATGCAGCATCCCCAACTTTCTCCACATAATCAACTCCTGCCTTTTTTACTAACTTTCGCAGTGAATCTTCAGCACTTTTCCAGTCTTTAGCTGACCCGCAAAATTTGAATTTTTCTTTGCTCATGTCAGATAAACCTAATTTGAAGTAGTATTTTTCAAATCCAATTGCCTGATAGAATTTAATTAGCATTTCATATACTTCAAGAAAGGTATTTTCAAGTTGATCAGCAGCACAAAATACATGTGCATCATTCTGAGTAAATCCCCTTACTCGTTGCAGTCCACTTAGTTCACCTGATTTTTCATAGCGATAAACAGTCCCAAATTCTCCCATTTTCATAGGTAAATCACGATAACTCCTAGGCTCTGAGTTATAAACGACCATCCCAGCAGGGCAATTCATCGGTTTGAGATAATATTCCTGCTCATCAATTTTCAATGGTGCATACATACTGTCTTTGTAGAAATTCAGATGACCTGATCTTTCAAAAAGTTCTTTTTTATGGATATGCGGACTGATAATGTGAGAATAATTATACTGATGATCCAAGTTTCTCAAAAATTCTTCAAGTACGATTCGAATCGCATATCCATCAGGAAGCCAAACTGGAAGCCCTTGCCCAATTTCATCATAAATTCCAAAAAGCTTCATTTCTCTGCCAATTTTACGATGACTTCTTGCCTCTGCCAATTCAATATTTTTCAGATAATCGGCCAATTCAGCCTTTGATTCAAACGCATATCCATAAATTCTCGAAAGCATCTTATTCTTCTCATCTCCTTTCCAATATGCACCTGCAACTGCCTTTAGTTTAAAAGCAGAAATTTCTTTTGAGCTTTCTATATGAGGACCAGAGCATAAGTCTATGAACTCACCATTTTGGTAAAAACTTAGTTCCTTTTCGCCATTCTCTTGTAAATCTTTCACAATCTCAGCTTTATAGGGTTGTTTCTTTTGTTCAAAGTATTCAATTGCCTCCGGGACTGATTTAAACGACTGCACAAATGCTTGATCCTGATCGATCAATCTTTGCATCTCTTTTTCAATTTTAACTAAGTCAGCATCAGTTAACTTTACTGACTCTGGAAACTCAAAGTCATAATAAAATCCATCTTCAATAGCTGGTCCAATGCCAAATTTGACATCTTTGTATAAATTCTGCACTGCCTGAGCAAGTATATGAGAAGCTGAATGTCTAATCTTTGAGACATTTTCCGCTTTATTTATACTTACTTTATTTCTTTTTTGTTTTGCCATTTCAACTAAAATAATAATTTAAATAAAAAAACCTCCTGATGATGAGAGGTTCTATAAAAAAAAGAACCTCCCGTCCGGGAGGTGTAAATTTGTGATAAACAACATACAACCCCCTAAGAGCTTGTTGTTGTAGTTAGTTTATTGAATTTTATTTTTTGAATAATTTGTTTCATTAAGTGAATACTACCATAACACAGATAAACAGCCAAAATAATAGATATCTATTTGCAAATTTGGTGTTCGGAGACCGATAAGCGGAAGTGCCTAATTTGCAAGCTGAGACCTGTAATCGAAACTCGAAATTCGTAACTCGTAACTCGAAAAAAAGATAAAAGTTATAAGTTATAAGATTATATTTAAAATTTAATTTAGCATTCAATAAGAACGCTCAAAATATCTTGCTATTCGATCCTGAACTTGTTTCAGGATGCTATTCGACTTCATCCCCTCTCCCGAACTACGAAAATGCGAACTATGTTTCCTAGATTCTTATATTCTCATACTCCTAACTTCTCAACTTCCTTTTCAAACTCCTCCCGATCCATCTTAATTAATTTGCCATCACTACCAATTTTCGTTCCGGTAATTTCCCTGCCAAACCAGGCCAGTGGCTCATAAGCTTTAGCTTCAGTTTCGGTCGCAAATTCTACTTCGATTCTTACCAGTCCCTGGTAATCCCCTTGATAAATTTTCACTTCTATCAAAGGTTTTTCTTGTACCTTGTATATTTCTCGGATAATCGCCTTAGTAGCCAATTTTTTCAGTCCTAAAAATTCTTCCTCTGTAATTTCGATAATATTATCTTCTCTCACTAATTTTGTCTTTTCCACTTTTCTCTCAAAATAATACTGCTCACCCATTTTCTGAATTCGCACTTCAGCGTACTCACCAATAAAAAGAAAATAACGTTCAAAATACTGGGCCTTGATCTGACTTAAATCAGGTAAGCTCTTTGGTAACCATTTTCGGGTAATTTCCATAGGTAAAAAGAATAGCTAAAAGATAAAAGTTACAAGTTAAAGGTTAAGAGCAATGGTAAATGATCAGATCCAGAAGCATTTAAAATAGCAAATTTTGTATTTGAGCTGTCTTTCAAATTAGTAAAAATGTAATCAATTCGCTTCTGATCACCGATTTTACCATATTTACCATTAGGATTTTGATTAGTCCAGGTGGATTGATTTAAGAGATGTTCAATAAATGTAGTTTTCACTTGAATAGTCTTAAATATGGAACTATCTGGTAATGAATTCAAATCAATTCCCAATAAATATTCATTATCTCCCATGGCTTTCAGCAATTGATTAGTCTGTTCCTGTTTGAAACTATGATCAGCAAAACCTTCTACATAAGCCAAATGCGTACTCACTAAAACAATTTTATTACCTGCTATTTCAACATCCGCTAAAATCGCTCCTCTTGGCTCATAAAGTGCACTCTTTTCATTGCTTAAATATTCATCCAAATTACTTAACCATTTTTTAGCGATTGATTTAAAAGGCAATCTAGAAAGTAAGGCATTGCCTATGCCATAACTGGGCTGATGGCGATCACTAACAAAAGTTTGAAAATATTCCACAAAATATATTTTTCTCAATTTCGCCAACTCGTTCTTAAGTAAAGTGGCCCCATCTACTTGATCAGCATAATGACGCACTTCCTGTAATGCAATAAAATCAGGATTTTCATTGAGAATTAATTGTGTAATTTCCGTCAACTTCTTCCCACCTTGAATATTCCAAGAAAGAAATTTATATTGTTTCATTATTAAATTCGATATTAAGTTAATATTGTTCTTTCTGCTACTTCATACGTGATACTTGATTCATTTCTAGATTCGGTGATCGGTTTCCGGTAAGCGGAAGTGCTTCATTTACAAGCTGAGACCTGTAATCGAAACTCGAAATTCGTAACTCGTAACTCTAAAAAAAGATAAAAGATAATAGTTACAAGCTACCAGAAAACTAACAAAATAAAAACGCACAAATTATCTAGAGATTCGATCCTGAACTTGTTTCAGGACGCTATTCGACCTTCTCCACCTCCCCAGTTCTCCTATCTACCATATACCAATCAACTGTGGCAACTATACCCCCACCTTCCTCTTGATTTATTACTAAATGTTGAGTTCGAGCAATCCAATAATTATCCTTACCTTTTAATCCTTTACTCAAACCACAACAGTCCAAATCATTATTTGTTGGATCTTCAGCTAAAAAATGTTTAATTTCGGGATCATTTAATAAGATCTGTTTAGCAGCGGACATTGTTAGATGTCGATTAATTCTTAAATGATGATTTACCAAAACTAAATTGTGAATACAAATGTAAATCACAAGAGAAAACAGCACTGGAATTATGACAATCATCACAATTAAAAGGCGTTTTGGGATTTTATATATTTTCATTTTTTATTTGTGGTAACTGAAATCGCTTTTAAAGTTCCATTTTTATGCAAAATTATCTTTGGTCCGCCTTGTAAAATCTGCAATGCTGTTTGGATTTCTTCCTTCTCTCGTACATTCTTTGAATTTTGTAAATTTAACTGCAACTGATTGTGAAAATCAGGCAAAAATGCCCTGACAATCAAATCTACTGCTTTGATCCGAACTTTGACATTCTTTGAATGTAAAGATTCCAAAATAAAATTTTCACCTAAAGATCCCAAACCACGAAAATCTTTTAAGTTACAAAGTAGCATTACCAAGGTATTCCAGTTTGTATTGGAATCCTTTTACGCAGAATTTTGCAGTGCTTTTTTTAAAATTCGTAAACGAATTGATCTAATCGGTATCAGGCTAATTAAAGTATATTTATCTTCGAGTTGCATAAGTTTTAAAAATCATGATCAGTATTAACGATAATTTCCTGAGACTGGGATTCTGCTCCTTTTGCTAGATAATCATTAACTCTTACTTTTCCAACTTTGTATTTCGATAATATTACCTTCAGGATCTTTGATATAAGAAAAGCATAAAGTACCTGATTTAAACTCTTTAGTAACAATTTCACCAACAAGTACTGCTTCATTTTTATCATAACCAGGTAATTCTAAGATTAGGGAACGAATTTCTGCATCCTTAACTCCTGTCCCTTTAGCCACCCATTCACCAGCCAGAATGCTTTCCTGCCCTTTTTGTTTACATTCAAAAACTTTACAATAAAAATCTGTTAATTTAATCACATCTTTTGCAACGATATTAGTATGAACAAATTTCATGATGTGAAAAATAAAAAATTTAAATAGTTTTTTCAACAGCTGTCAACTCAGACTGCTCAGCATTACCTGTATTTACTGTACCTTTAGGTTCAATTAATAAAATATGCACTTCTTCTGGTGCTTCCGGCATATGTTCGATCCCATGATGAATAATCAGCATTTCTCCTGGATTCAATTCTTCCGTACGATCTCGAAAATGAATCAATAATTTTCCTTGAATCACAAAAAACAACTCATCCTCTTTTTCATGTTTGTGCCAAGTAAACTCACCTTTGAGCTTGACCACTTGCACTTTGTCATCGTTCATTTCGCCAATTATCTTAGGACTCCAATACTCCTGAAATAATGCTAGTTTTTATTTTAAATTAACTACAGCCATAATTTGTATATAATAATTAGTTCAAATTATACAATAAATTAATCTAAAGTAATATTATCCTAAATTCATCGAAACTCATTCGCTTCACTGGAAATTTTGTTGTAAAATTTTCTTGTAATAATGTTGTACTTAAAAATTCTAAACCAAATTTTATTTTTTTATCAATCTTAAATGAGAAATACCGATGCCAGAAGTAAAAAAATAGTTTTCCTATCTAGTTGCCTTTTGAATGCGAATAATAAAGTAATGGGGTTGTCTCGTTATGCTGGTATCTGCAAGGAAGTTTTGGATGTCCTTTATAAACACGATTTTGGAGTGATGCAAATGCCTTGTCCCGAAACTTTATACGCTGGAGTCAATAGATGGTGGCAAACAAAAAATCTTTATGATAACCCGGCTTTCAGACGTCATTGTAGAAAATTAGCAGAACAAATGGTTGATTATATGGAAAATTATGAACACGTAGGGTATGAAACGGTTCTAATTCTTAGTTGCAATGGTTCACCTACATGTGGTGTGACTCTGACTAGCCACGGAAAAGATTGGGGTGGAGAAACTGCTAAATTAAAATATAATGATACTCTGGTCGCCGGTTCAGGAGTTTACATTGAAGAATTAACCAGGGAAATTAAAGCAAGAAAATTAGGCATGCCCCTCCTGTATGGTCTGGATTTAGATGATGAGTCCAAAACCACCCAGGAAATATTAGCTGAATTTGAAAAATACATCGAACCCCACAAAGTAAGCTAATTAAAGCCAAAAATTGGCTACAAAAAAAGATAAAGTTGCGGGGAGTAGATTCGAACTACTGACCTTCAGGTTATGAGCCTGACGAGCTGCCACTGCTCCACCCCGCGACTTTATCTTTTTTTTTCCTCTTTCTTCTTGATACTTGATACTTGATACTTGATACTTCTTTCAAATCATACTATATCACCTACCCAAAATCAATTCTTTCCACCAACGAGCATGATTATCAAGCTGAATCGGATCAGTATTAACTTGATAATAATCTATTTTATAATCCTCAGGTCTGAGAACGTAATATAGCTTCTCACCTGGTATTGCAAAATTCTGATTTTCTCTGGCATACGCTCTACGATATTCTGAAGAACTATAATAATCAATTTGATTATTTAGATCATCAGTTTCAGCTTTTAACTGATTTACTTTTTGTTCTTCTTCTTGAATTGAATTACGATTATTTATTCCTTTTTTATAGGCATTATAAACATTCAAGCTAAGCGTAAATATCAATAATATTAAAAAAGTATTAATCAAGAAATCTCCTGAATCCCAATCAAATCCAGTAATTTTTCGAAAAATTGACGCTTTTATTTCATAAATTCTATTGGCCATTTTATATCCTCTAGTTATTGACTTAGATAACTAATTTATGATAACATCATCAATTAGTTTAAGACCCCTATGAAGCCCCACATAATTTTAAATAGTATAGCATAGACAAAATGGAAACGACCACTCTGATTGATCAATTTTCCTCATACCTGAAGCAGATAGGACGTTCTACTTCTACAATAATCGCTTACAAAAAAGATATCTCACAATTAATTGAATTTCTCCAAAATAAAAATATTTTTGTTTCTATTGAAAAAATTCAAACTAATGACTTAATGAAATTTATTGAGGACTTAAAGTTTTCCGGAAAATTCACTCTGAAAACAATTTCCCGTAAAATCAATAGTATTAAAACTTTTTTCAAGTATTGCCTTCAAGAAAAAATAATTTCTATAGATGTTTCCAGCTCGGTTCAGCATCCGAAAGTAGAATCTCGTTCACCCAGATTTCTCTCTCCTTTAGAATACCGTGCCCTAAGAGATGTAGCTAGAAATAATATCCGATTATATACTATGGTGGAGATGTTGATTCAAACTGGAATGACAATCGGTGAGATTTCTCGGCTCCAACGAAGCGATGTGATTTTAAATAAAAGTGAAGTAATTATTAAAATATCAACCTTTTCAACCAAATCAGCTAGAAAAATTATCTTAAATGAAACTATTTCCCCTGCATTAAAAACATATCTTAAAAAAGTTGCACCCATTCCAAGTGGATTTCTATTTTTTACGAAAACCGGAAAATCAATCCTGATACGTAATATCCGTACTGCAATCAATCGTGCCTTTAAAAAAGCTGGAATCAAAACTGCTACAGTTAATGATATTCGTAACACATTCATTGTTTTTCAATTGGAAAATGGTGTGGATATTCATGTCCTAGCTGATTATGTCGGTCATCAAAAATCTACTACCACTGAACGCTATCTCTCCCTTATTGAAAATCGTCCCACTAAAACTGTCAAGCAGATTAAAAGTTTGTAACTAAAAAACTAGGTAAAAGTTAGAAGTTAAAAGCTACTAGAAGAAATATTTCCGATATGTTTTTTATTTCCGAAAAATATCTTTGCAGCGATTATTAAAAACGAATTATCTACCTTGTATGACAAGGTACTCTATAGTATAATTTACAATATGAATCGAGAATATTTAACAACAATTGAGAAAGAAATGCGTAAGGGCTTGATTGAATTTGCAGTACTTTCTGTAATTGCAAAAAATAAAATTTATACTTCTGATATGTTAAATCTATTAAAAGAAGCCCAGCTAATTACCTCAGAAGGTACCCTCTACCCTCTTCTTTCGAGACTTTCTAGAGAAGAAGCTGTATCATATTATTGGGAAGAATCACCCAGCGGACCACCCAGAAAATATTATCAGCTTACTAATAAAGGGCAAACAATGTTAAATACCTATCAAATTTTATGGATAAAAATTTCACAATCTATTAATTTTTTAATTAAAAAAAATGAACAATAAAACTTTAAACCTTTGCGGGCAAGTATTTAATTTCGATGAAGCTGGATATACCTTACTAAAATCCTATCTCCAGGAGCTTGAATATGCCCTTGTGGGTAATAATGACAAACTGGAAATTATTGAAGACGTAAAATCTAGAATTGCAGAAAATCTTCAAGATAAAAAATCACAAGTCATCACTAAGCTTGATATTACAGAATTAAAAACCAAAATTGGTAATTTTGAGGAATATCAAGAACTGGAAGAATCAAATACAGCAGGTACTTCAGAGAAATTAAAGAAAAACTGGAAAAAAGGCTGCATTATTATATTTCTAATTCTTTTAACTTTACTTCTCTCATGTTGCTTTCTCACTAGAGCATCAGCCGGGCAAATATCCAAAAATAATCCATTTTCCTGGTTTTACAAAACTGCAGATGGAATGACAAGTTGGTTTTATAACAAATCTGATGAAATGACTAACCGGTTTGATAATAAGTCAGATGAAATGACAAAGAAATATGATGAGGACACCAAAAAAATGCAACAAGACTATCAAAATGACAAAGAAAAAATGCAGCAAGATTTTCAAAATGATCAAGAAAAAATACAACAAGATTTTCAAAATCAAATAAATAATGTGACGATTACACCAATTAGATAATTATATTAATGATTTTTTTTAGTTACTTTAAATAATCCATTTCTAATGTTAAAATAAAGCACATATCTTATCGCACCAATAGCTCAGCCGGTTAGAGCACGGTTCTTATAAAGCCGGGGTCGGTAGTTCGAGTCTACCTTGGTGCAAATTTTAAAACACATTTATGCATTTAAATAAATTCTCCCACATCATCTTCGACTACGGGGGCGTGATGCACCGCAATTTTCTTCATTCTTTTAATGCTTTTAAAAAAGAGTTTCACTTGGAAGAAAATGACTTTCAAAATGCTTATCAAAAATTTCTCCCTGCACTCAACACCGGTAAAATTTCTGATCAGGAATTTGTCACAAACATTCATCTGGAACTTAACTTACCAGCTCCAGAAACGTATATCAACTACTGGGTCAAAGACTGCGATACTTTTATTGTTCTACCGGAAATGAAAGCTTTGGTAATTGATCTGCAAGAAGCAGGTTATCAATGTGTGGTTTTCTCCAACACCGTGAAACCTGTGGCTGATTATATTAAGTCTCGTGGGGGTTACGAATTTTTTGATCAAGTTTTTCTTTCCAATGAAATTGGTTTAGCAAAGCCTGATCTCAAGGTATATCAATATGTGTTAAATCAATTAAATGCCAAACCTGAAAGCTGTATTTACTTGGATGATTTAGAGGTAAATTTAATTCCAGCCAATAACCTAGGAATCACAACAATTTTGGTTGAAAATTCAAAACAAGTTGAAAAAAAAATAAAAAGAATATTATTTTCCTAATTTATTTCATTTTTGAAAACCATGAATTTCACCCTACCCAACTGGAAACTAATTGAAGAAAAAGAGATTTCACCCAGTAAATGGTTTCCACTGTTCTGCTCCAAGCTGGAAAATACAAATGGAACTGTTATTTCTGATTATTTTCATGCCCGATTTCCAGAAGTGGTGCTACTCTGTGCAGTTACAAAAGACAATGAATTAATCATGGTAGAACAGTACAAACAAGGAATCGGGAAAGTGACTCTAGAGCTACCTGGCGGCTTTATTGATCCTGATGAAACTCCAATTGCAGCTGCAGAACGCGAATTGATGGAGGAATGTGGAATTAAAGTCGAAACTGAAAAATTACATTTGCTTGGCAAAATTGCCACTTGTCCTAGTAAAATTAAAATGGAATTATTTATCTTTTATTATCCAGAGGCAGCAATTTCTAAACCTCAAAAATTGGATTCTAACGAAATAATCAAAATTCACCAAATTCCTATAAAGGAAATCTCAAAATTATCTGGAAAAGAAATTAACTGCAGTGAAACTCTAGCTGGAATTAGCTTTTTAGAAAAGTATCTAAAAATCTAGAAGGTTGATAAATCACAGTTCGCATATGACATTTCGTAGATCTAATGGAAGTAGAATGATTTTAATTATTTTCTATTAGTTTAAACTCTTAGCTTTTATCTTATAACTTATACCTTTTATCTATTCTTAATTTCTTTTACAGTCTACTGTCTACATATTTCCTACTTCGGAGGTGCTAATGGTGTACTAAATCCTCCTGCACCACCGCCAAATCCACCACTTCCTTTGTCATCTTTATCAAAATCAGAACTAAGTTCAGCACGTTTACGTATCTCTGCTTCTACAAGAGCACGATCACGACCATAACGATAACGGGAGAGATTTCGAACAATTTCAGACACTTTTTTATTGCCTTCTTTAGGAATATTGTATGGTGAATATTTGTAATGCGTATTAATGGAAAATGCTGGTGGCGATTCACCCTTGTAAAGCATTTTCACATAAGCATTAGTATTTTCCAGATTAGTTAAATCATTTGCATCGAAAACAGGTGTATAAATAGTTTCTAAAAATTGAGCATCAGAAGTACCAACTTTCATTCCAATCACACTACCTACATTTCCAAATACTGCATCACGAATTTTTTCATCAATTTGCGCAATATATTGATTTGCCACAATTAAATTTAAGCGATATTTTCGGGCCTCAGACAAAATTTGGGCAAAATCCTCTGTAGAAAAGTTTTGAAACTCGTCAACATAAAGATAAAAATCCCGTCGCAGTGCTGGATCCATGTCCGCTCTGCTCATTGCTGCAGATAAAATCTTTGGTACAATTAATAATCCAAGAAATTGAGCATTTTCTTCACCAATCAATCCTTTGGAGAGATTCACAATCAAGATTTTCCCTTGATCCATTACCTGACGAAAATCAAACCCTGACTTTGATTGTCCAAAAATATTCCGGGTTAATTTATTTGTCACAAAACGATCAAATTTGGAAACGATGTAACCCAAAACTTCTGACTTGTGAAAATCCTGAGTTTTGGCAATTTCATCTGTCCAATATCTTCGAACCATATCATCTTTTACCAAAGGAATTTTTCGCGCTGCATATTTTTCATCACTTAAAATACGTAAAACTTCGACAAGTGTAGCATCAGGATCTTCCATAACAGTCAACATAGCATTACGAACAGCACGTTCAAAACGTGGACCAGTGATACCTTGATTATGAGGATCATACATTTTCTGCATTAAACCTACAAAAGAGTTAACCACTCTATGTTTATCCTGCTCACCATAATGGGCCAATATATTAAATCCCAAAGGACGATCTACATCTCCTGGATTCCAATAAATCACATCTTCAATTCTATGAGGAGGAATACGCTCCAAAAGCCACTCCGCATGCTCTCCATGAGGATCAAGAAAGGCCACACCTTCACCTTTGATAATATCCTGTAAAACCATTTGCTGCAAAAGATATGATTTTCCAGCTCCAGTTTTACCAATCATGTACATATGACGTCTCCGGTCATCACGCATCATAAAAATTTGTTTCTTGACATCACGATAAATGTTAGTACCCAACCAAAGATCACCATTGGAAGGAATTCCGGAAGTAGCTGGTGCCCTTTTGGCCATGAGCCAATTGACATGAGCAGCATCCACATTTTTATTGGGGAAATGAAAAATTGTAGCCAATTCCGCAGTATTTAAAATCATTCTTTGACTTGTCAAACGGTAGATAAAATCCCGGACAAAATCATTTTTACTTTTCTTCGATAAATCAGCTTTTCTAAAAGAATTACTACCTTCTTTTCCCAATTGTTGAAAAGTACTAATCATACTTTCTAAATGAATACGAGCTGCTTCAGAATTGGCAGCAACAGCTACTAAATTGATATCTGTATAAAAACCGCCTTTCTCACATTTCTTCTCAATTGCCATCAACAAATCTTCAGCCACATCCATTTTCTTTTTTTCCGGATCAGAATTATGACTATGAACTTTATTAACAAATTTTTTTCCTTGATTACGCCATTCACTTCCAGCACTAGTAATAATCACCTGAACTGCCGCTGCCTCACCCATATTTAATTTGCTCATTGTAGTAAGCATACTGGACATCGAGTCTACTGATAAATCTTCATATGTCCGAATCGGCTTATACGAATCCTTATCAAGCCTCAAAGAAGCAAATTCGACTTTTGCCCCATCAGCAAAAATATTATATTCATCAACAAAAATCACTTCAGCTGCCGGGAAAGTACTATTGATGCCTTTTTCCACTGTATTAGAAATTTCTTTGGAACAAACCACATAAAATTTTATCATCTCTGGTAAAGCAATAATCTCCAAACTAATAAAAGAACGGGCTTCAGTAAATTGCTTCAACCCTTTCATTTCCTTACTGATACCTAACAAGCTGGAAAACATTTGATCAGATGCTTGGATTTCAATTTCATTATTGCGAGGCACTCGTACTTCAAAAATCACCGAATTTAATGAAGCTTTTTCTTCTGAAGCATCTTTTAATCTATCGAGAAATTTTGTAATGAGAAGTTTAATAATGATTATTAACACTACAATTAAAACAATTACAGCAAAACCGGCAAGCCAAAAACCAGGACTAAGTAAAGTCTGTAAAAGATTTACATTATCTGGAGTATTAATTTGCGATGATTGTAAAAAAAATTGCTGATTGGGCATGAATTATCAACTATTACTAGTATAATACACTAATTTTTTTTGAGGAGCAAAGTAGAAATAATTGATAAATAATATATTTAGAAATTAAAAGATTAAAAGAAATCTGAAATCTGGAATCTGGAATCTGGAATCTGGAATCTGGAATCTGGAAAAATTATGTGAATTAATATTTAGAAATTGGTATTCATAATTCATAATTTTTTTACTAGATACTAGATACCAGCTACTAGATATTTTTTCTTGCTACTTTATACTTGATACTTGATACTTACCTACTACTTTGAGTATGTTTGCTTTTTCAGCAATCGATCTAGCAGCATATATATCCAGGTTCTAGCTTCCCGAGTATCACCTTGAGTTTTTTGCTTACTAATCACAGTATAGCTTTTACTAATATGTGGTGGAATCCGATAACCAAAAAAACTGGGCATTTTGGGTTTGATTTCAGGAATCACCGGCTTAGGAGCTTGAATGGGTGGTACTTGTGGATTTTGTTGCAGCGCAGGTCTGGAAAACTCTTTTTTCTCACCTGATTGATTTGAATCAGGCTGTTTTTCAATTCGCTTAATTTGATCATAACCAAATTCTTTTTGTTGTGGTTCACTTCCAGCTGCAGTCTCCACTCTCACTACATTAACAGAGCCTTCGGGATTACCTACTGAAATTGGTGCCACTGGTGCAGGAACTACAGTATTTGCAGGTGCCATTACCTGAGACTGTACTGGTATTTGTGATTGATTTTGATTATCCTGCATAGTTACTAATTAAAATCTAGATTCCTTTAAATCTCTATCTATTTGTCTTTTTAAATCTTTTTCCTGTAATTTTTCCCTTTTATAATATTTTTTCATTCCTTTTGCTAAAGCAATAATAATTTTAATTCTTCTTCTCAAATGAATGATTCGTAATGGAACAATAGTATTCCCTTTTATTTTTTGACCAGTTGCCAGCTTAGTAATTTCTTCACGATTTAATAATAATTTTCGCTTGCGATATTCATCAACACCAGCAAACTTATCTGCTTGTTTAAAAGGATTGATATGTGCACCTTTCAACCAGACTTCACCATCAACAACATCAATAAAGCCCTCCTTGATACTAGCTCTGCCTTCTTTGATTGCCTTGACTTCCCAACCTAAAAGTACCATGCCTGCTTCAAAGTCTTTAATCAACTCATAATTAAAGAGCGCTTTTTTATTATTTGCTAAAATTTTCATCAGCTCGGAAGATCTGCTAAACTAATCTTATAGATTATATCACTATCCAATATATAGAGAACATTTTTTGTGCGATTTGCAAAAATTTCTCTAATATTTTTAAAACCATCATCACGATTTCCCCTGTAGGCATATTGCGTGATAAATTTTAAATCTGTGGCTTCACTTTTAGAAAAAATTAATATTCTTTGATTTACCGGATCAGCTACATAAACATATAAGCCATCAATATAAAATGCGCTGGCATTGAGAATACTTTCACCTGGTGGGAGTCCAGAGATAGTCGGAGTATCATCTTTATCATTATAGAAACGAAAAATGCCTTGTTTATTATTACATAAAACATAGATTTTTTGATCGATTACCTGCAAATCAGTTGCTGAACTAAAAGCGTCTAATGTAGTACGCTTGGCAGGAAATGCATAAGTATCTCCACTCCTTGCCAAATAATCCAGTTGCTTTATTTTAGTATCGATACCATATATTCTACCACCGACAACTTCAGAAAACTCAATTACATTAATACCTCCCACTCGAAAACTAGACATACCAGTTAAACGTGTGACTTCATTTTGTTGATTAATTTTAATCAGTGCTTTGTCCGAATCATTATCTAAAACAATTAAATTACCTTGATCATCCATAGTGATACTACGTGGTTGATTGAGCCCGCTAACAATCTCAGAAGCTTTACCATCAGTACCAGTTTTGTAAACTTTTCCATATTGTTTATCAATCACATAGAGAAAATCAATCCCGGCAACCATATCTACAGTATTGGCTCCAGGATAGCTGGCACCAAAATCAATTAGTTGTTCAGGATTTTTTACAGCAATAATTTGATTTAATAGATCACGAAAATCAATGATTTTAATTAAATCTATCTCTGCTTTATCTTTGAGATCCTGATATGTTTTTACTTGATTCAATAAAGTTACTGCTTCTGATAATTTATTAAATAATTCTTTTTTACTGGGATCACTAAAAGGAGATTTGGCTTTAATGGGCGCCAATTCACTTACCTCTGATAATAAGCTTTCGGCATTAGTTAATTTCGTTTGATATTCATCTTGTAATTTTTTATTCTCCATATTGGATTTGATTCCCTTGATACTGAAGTACAATAGACATATGACCACTACAGCGATAATTATTAAAATTCGGACATTTGCTTTGCGTTTTATTTTAGTTCCTCGGACAAATAATTCCTTAGAGCCCATACCAAGCCAATTTTGCCAAACTACAGTTTTGATTACTGAACCAATTGAATAAAAGAATCGTTTAATTCGGTCAGAAATCACTTTATACGTTAATTTATCTTTCTCACCGGTTTGTGGCTTTTCACTAAATCGGCTTTCTGGTATATACTCCTGTTCGTGTTCCATTTCTAAAACAGGTGTATGTTCTGGAACTAATACTTTTAAAGATTTTTTAGGGAATCTGGCAGTAATTCCACTCCAGAATATTAATAATTTATTCTTTATTCCACTAAATAGTTTAAGTTTTTTTGGTTTAGTTTCTCCTTCATGATTTAGATTGAAACCTTCAGTAACTTCATTATTATCTTGATTTCCTTCAATAACAGACGGCTCTTCCAAATTTTCCATAGATGCTGCACTTGGATGTGCAAACGCTGATTGAATTTTCGCCAGTACTGGTATTGTATCAATATTTTCAATTTCTGGTGAATCAATTTGATCTTGCTCTATCGTTTCTTCATCCCCATTTGTTTCAGTTATCTGCACTTCATCACCATTATCAATTTGATCCTGTTCTTGTCCCTGAGCAACTGGTTTCGATAAAATCTGATTCAATTCTACATTTACCTCTTTCTCAATACGATCATGTAAACTATGCTCCTGCTGGGATTCACGACGGTCTACATTATAACCAATTAATACAAATGCTATTTGTGACTCATCTGAATAATGTTTATTTTTTAATTTTAACTCTGAAAAATCTACTGCAGCATCAATTAATTCATCTTGTGAAATTTCCTCAAAAGCAGTAGGTGTACATAATGTAATTACATCAGCGCTTTTGAGAAACATGCTTCCTTCAGTAATTAATTTCGTACCAAGGGGATCTTTGAGATGACGTGAAAGATGAGTCAAATTTCCATCCCGAAAAATGAAAATATGACCTTCACCCATATTGACAAAATAAGCCACGTTATTTTTAATAGCCACTGCTGTAAAATCCATTTCTATACCTGCTTTAGCAGCCAGATCATTTTGCATTAGTTTTTGTAATTGTTTACTTGAAGCAATTACAGCTCTTTCCAAAGCCAATAACATATTCGGTTCATTTGTTTCGTAATAAGTTTCATGAAAAAAATCCAGAAGTAAATTGCCAGCTGTGGCAATACTAAATCCAGGAGGACTTGATAACGAAACTATAGCAGCCACTTGACCTAATTGATCCTTAATTTCAGGATTATGAGGCTTATAAAAATAGACACTAGACCATTTTCCTTTTTCAATAGTCCGGCCAATAAAGTATTTTTTGCTAATGACATCACTCATTTATAGGGCAGAATGACAATAATCAATAAAAACAGTAAAAGTATTATAGCATGTAGAGAAATGAAGGACAGCAGAATACGGTACGAGCCGGTTTTAATAATTTTTACTCCATTTAATATTTGACGGGAAATAAAAAGTACTGTTAAAAAATGCATTAATGAATAAAAAACTGCGGCAATTTTAACAATTAAATAAATAATACTTAAATAATCTAGATTATTCATGGTTCATTATCTTGAACTAATTTAACTAAATCTGCTAAAGTATCGCGAAACCAAGTAGTATCAGGCACGCTTTTAAAAAAGAAAGTAGATTTGTGAGCTTCTGTCTGGACTCTGATATCTCCATAATGAAAAATGGTCGGAAAAAAACCAATATCACGCTCTGAAATTTCTTCCACACTATTTAAAGTAGCCTCGACAATATGTTTCCCGGAAAAAACCTCGATACGAATATGCATAAGCCTTTCATTAGTCACTAAATAAATATTGTAATACCAATTAGTAAAATTAATTAAGGCATAAGTAACTATTGATGAAAAATATATTAAAGCAGCTGTAATCCAAAAAAATAACGGTAATAAAGCAAATACATCGCCAATTTGCTGTAAAAATACACCAAAAAATTTATAGCCGGTGCTATTACCAAAAATAATTTCAGTTGAATTAAAAATAATTATCAAAAATACAGGAATCACAAAAGCCACTAAGGTATTGAAAAGCCAACCAAAGTTGGTAAGTACATGGCTTCGTGCCTTGATATATACCACTTCTCCCGGGTTTTGTGTAGCAAAACGCATACCAACTGGATATATATCCATTACTCCAAAAAAACTTTTTTTGGATTCTGGTAAAATCCTTTTGATCGATACTTGAACGTTTTTCTGATCCATAATATTTAAATAATATCGAAATTTCTAATAAAAGTAAATTCGAAACTCAAAACTCAAATTCCAACTACGAGCTACTTTCTTGATACTTGATACTTGATACTACTTTACTGTTTCTGCCAAAAGGTCAAACTATACAAGTAATCCCGCTGTCCGTCAGACTTAGTATTATAAACCCAATCATTCCAGACCGCTTTGAATAACCAGCCAGCAATTACACCTGTACCATTAGTACCAGTAATTCGGACTTTCTTGATCCGATTGGAAGCATCACGTTCAAAAGAAATTGATTGCACTGTTCCAACTGAATTTTTGAGATTTTTTAAAAAGCTGTTCGCACCACCGGTTGTATATCTATCAGAAGCATATGTGAGAAAACGATCAAAATCTGAATTATTATATGAATACGTATTCCAAGCCCAATGAGTATATATAAAGGCGTAAGCTACACTATTGTCATTCACACTCCGTAAATATGAATAAGCTGAACCATTTCCATCAAAACCAGACCAGACTGTATCGTTATCGGCAGTTCCATAGCCTTGATTATTATCCGACGAATAAAAAGCCCGAATAATTTGGTTATTACTGCTGCTACCAGTAGAAACAACATACTGATCAGCTGTTTCCCAAGCCACCCAAGCCTTAGCATTGCCACCGACATAAACCTGGCAACTGGCTGAAGTACAAATAGGCTGATTATTGGTCACTGCATATGACCGGGCTGCTATTATTTGAGCCTTGATAGCTTCTTCCGGCCAGCAATCCCATACAGTTGATGCATTATCAATCACATATTTATTACGCCTAGCATCATCTGGAGCCCAGCCTTGAGTATTACCGAAATTATTCCAGGCATCAATTTGCTCCATCGTACCACAAGCCCGACTCGGAATTTCCCCAAGTCCGGCCACATATTCATCAGCTCCCATTGTCCAATATCCTTGAGGTGTCACAGTATTTCCTGTTCTAGTTTCTATCTTCGTTTGAGAATAGTAAAATGTTAAAATTTTTGCTGCATTCCAACCTTTTTGGGCTGCGCCATATGCACCAAATTGAGATAACCCTACGCCATGACCTTGATAAATATCACGTCCAGTGCCGGAAAAATAAAAAGAACCGGTAATTGGTGTCGTGCCCGGAGGCTGAGGCGTAATGTTGGGAGTGGGATCTTCATTTCCTCCTGTTTGCGTTTGTTCCTGATCTTTAATTGCTTGTTGTTCCTTTGATAATTGGTCAATTTGCTGCGAAACATCATTTAACTTGGAACGAACACCATCACTATTTTGAGTAGAACGTTTTAGTGCATCGTTAATATTGGCTATTTGTAAATCAAGAAAAATTTTACGGGCTTCTAAAGTTTTTTTCTGTTCTTGAATGTTTAATAAATTTGTTGAAAAATCTAAGTTTTGTTGTTGTAAACTACTGATATCATTTGCCAGAGATAAAATACCGCCATTTGTATCCTGATTTATTAAATTATAATACATAGCAGATTTGATAAATCCAGTATCTTTACTACTGACAATAATTTTTGTAGTAAAATTGGGATTCATCTTCCAGTCTAAATAGGCGGTGGCAATTTGCAGATTTTGTTCAGCTTCTTTTTCGGACATTTTCAAATTTTGAATTTCCAATTCATTTTGCATTTGTTGTTGCTGAATAGTATTTAACTTTGCTTGGGTTTCTAGATCAATAATTTCAAATTCAATTTTTTTAATTTCGTTAGTTGAAGAATCTTTCTGATGATTATTATTAGTTAATTCTGCCTCTACTTTTTTCAACTCCAAATTTAATTGATCAAGTTCAATTTGCTTTTGGATAATTTGTTGTTCGATCTCAGAAGCGGATAAAGCTAAAACATTTATGGGCAGCAATAAGAAAATTAGGATAAATACCAGTAATATATGTGAAAATCGTTTTATTAAGGTGCTTTTTATCATATCAATTTGGTAAAGAATTAGTGGACATCTCAGTACTTTTATGCTCGTTACTTACTATCTCTGTTGGTACAATCCGATTAAGTTTATTGATCAGTTTTCCCCAGCCCTCATAGATTGGATCATGCGAGAAGATAATTACTTGTCCATTTTTGGAGTAGTCCTGGAGAATCTTTTGAATTTCTTGCTTGCGTCCCGAATCAAATGTTACGAAAGGATCATCAAGTATCAACGGTACAGATTTCTCGCGAAGAATCATTTTTAAGAAAGCGAGTCGACATAAAAAGTAAATTTGGTCTACTGTTCCTTTGGATAAATATTTAATTGGATCAATCCAATCATTTTTTTGATCAGAAAAAACTTCTACTGCTAATGTACTTGATAGCCTGGCATTTTTATAATGTCCAGCAGTAAGATTTTGCAAGTATTTTTCTACTGTAGCTGCTACCTGTTTATTTGCTGACTTAGCAGTTTTCTCCATTGCCTCTTGCAGATTTCTAATGGTAATCTCAATAATCATTTCTTTCTTTTGCAAATAAACAAGGCTCTTCTCAGCCTGCTCCAACTTTTCTTCCAAAATTAATATGTCGTCATACTCCACATGCGCATCTGAAACACGTACTTTGGATGAAATATTTTCCTCTTCAAATTTTTTCTTTTCTAAATACAAGTTATCCAGCTCCCGGGTTTTACGTAAATACTCTTCAGAATTCAGACTGGAATTCTTCACTGCTGTAGTCAGTTCATTTGTTCCGATTTCTTTTTTTTCTTTGAATAATAATAATTGTTTATTATTTAAATCATCATAGCTTCTCCCTCCCAGTAAACCTTTAAGTTCCGCATCCAATTCATTATATTCAGCAAGCATTCGAAGGAATTCAGCTTTTTTAGTAAAAAATTCTTCACTGTCAGCCAAATTAAATTTTGTTAAAATCTCTAGAAAAAGTTGAGCGTTTAACTTCAACTTTTCTTCAAGTTGGACAATCAAATAGTCATATTCAGTAGTCATTTGATTTTCAATTTTGACTACCTCTTTGAAGCGACCACGACGGGTAAAATAATAAATCGCAAAAATCAAAAGAGCACTACCACCTGCAGCAACCAATGCCAGCCAATTCCAAATAATAGTTGTGAAAATTCCAATAACCAGCAAAACAAGAGAAATAATCGCCGGTACTGTTAAATTCAAATTTTCTGGAACTAGAATTGTTTTTTTCACTTTACGTTCCTGGCGTTCTTTACGAAATTTTTGTAGCTCGAGATTTATCAGTTTTTTCGATTCGGACAATTGTGAAATTTTACGAGTTACTTCTTCCAAATTTTCTTTGGCAAAAATCTGATAACCACCTAATTCTATTTTGACTTGATCTCGTGTCGTGCTCAAGTCACGAACATTCTTCAACTCTTCCTCCATACCAACAATTAGTAGATCCAGATCATTAATTTTTTTGGTGGCTTCTTTAAGAGTCCGATTGTTTTCTAAAAGCTGATTGATTTCATCAATATTATTATTAATTTCATCTAGCTTTGAAAATGAAGACTTTTGCAGAGCACTAGCATGATTCACTTTTTCCCATTCTAATTTTTTTTCCGACAATTCCATAACTATACTTTCAATATTTGACTGCTCTAATTTCAACTGTCCAGGATTTTTCGCAGGACGATCCAAACCCACCCGTAATTTACTTAATTCGCTTTCTAGGTCACGAATGATTTTTTGGACATTGACCTTAGCACCAGTAGTCGCTGCTACCTGATGAATTGCACTAATAAAATCATCGGTGGTTTCAATGGCTGCCACATCAGCCTGCCGTACAAATGCTGTGGCTGAAAAGATCTGTCTGGAATTCACTCCCATGATTCGCTCCAAAGCCAAATCAATTTCCGCCATATTTTCTAAAGTTTTTTCAGTTTCTAAATTGATAAAATGTGCTTCGCCTTTGCCAAAATCCTTACTCAGTCGATAAGTCACACCATCAGATACCAAATCAGCTTCCAGATAAACATTTTTTTCACCATTCCAGGGATAAATTTCTTCAAAAAAGGCTTTGGACCTGGTCGTCGGATCAGTAAAAAGAATCTCGATAATCGCCCGCGATAAAGTAGATTTACCAGCTTCATTATCTCCCAAAACTACATTTATCCCGCGGGCAAATTCCAGCTCCAGATCAGCAAATTTTTTAAAATTTTGAATTTTGATTCTAGAGATATACATTTTCACCCTCCAATAAATTAACACCCAGCTGAATAGCTTCATCCGCTAAATGTGGATCAATTTCACCTTTTAGTTTTTTCTCCTGTAATAATCGGATATATCTACCAGTCAACAAATCATCAGGATAAATTGCCAACTCTTCTTCAGATAATTTTAGTTCAGTTTTGTCCGAAATATTTAAATAGAAAAAATAATTATCTAAAAGCATGGCCAGTTCCTCCAAAGAACCATCGAAATTGACAGCTTTGAGGCCTTTGAGCTCTAAATTAAAAAAGGTGTCCGGATTACGATATGCTGCCAAATCATTTTTTATTTCCTGAACGCTATGATATTTATTTAAATCCAATTCCAAACGACGAATTTTTCTTTGTGCTACAAAGACCGGTTCAACTTTGGTGGTTTCGTCCATTGTAATTAATAATACATGTCCGGCATTTTCCTGATTGATCGCTAATATTTCTGGAGAACCACTATACCAGGCAGGTGTCTTTTGACATTTACTATCAAGTAAAGAATGCCAGTCACCAATCGCCAAATAATTAAATTCTAGTTGCTCGATTTCAGCACGGACAATAGGAAAATTATCCGGTTGTCCCAATAAATCAAGTGAACCATGAATCAAACCAATATTATATTTACTGTCAGGATTTCTTTGAAAGCCATGTAATTGTGTACGCTTCTCTTTCTGCGACTTGACTGCCACGCCATGAATTGTCGTATCCAGTTTCGCCAAATACCATTTTTCTACCTGATCTTCCCGAAATAATTTAAAATTGTCCGCATGATAATTGCTAAATTCCGGCTTACTATAAACCGAACCTAGTTCCAAACGATCATGATTGCCCGGAATCATAGCCACATATATGCCCGCTTCTATCAGCCGGGAAATCTGCTCCAGACTTTCAGCGACCAACATCCTTGAAGGATAAATCGAATCAAATAAATCTCCAGCCAAAAGAAAAATATCCACCTCTTTGGCCAAAGCCAGGTCAGTTACATTAATAAAAGTTTTGAGAATTGTTTTCCGCTGCAAATCAGCCTTCTCACCCAAATAGGCCAGTTTCGCTCCCAAGTGTATGTCCGATGTCTGCAGGATTTTGATGGGCATGTTTTTGTAAAAAAGGATAAAGTATCAAGTATAATGTATCCAAAGTAGCTGGTAGCTGGTAGCTTCAAATTCCAGATTCCTTTTTTCAGTCTACCGTCTACCGACTACTGTCTACTATTATACTAACATAATTTTGGGAAGGAGGACAAAGGTGGAAAGAAAGTAGCTCGTAGCTCGTAGCTCGTAGCTCGTAGCTCGTAGCTCGTAGCTCGTAGCT
>JBAXHO010000012.1:0-37211 GCA_037138855.1 bacterium | reverse complement strand
ATGCAAAAATTATTTACAAATCTATTGGGGTGCCCTTTTGATAAAGTCGGGAAGATTAAAAATTGAAAAATAGTAGTAATTAGTTTTTTTGTTTTTCCTATCCAATTTGCAAATTTTCCTTCCCGAGTTCCGATCACCGGTTACCGTTTACAGTCCTCGTATTTCTCTTGCAATTTGCAGCTCTTCATTGGTCGGGATCACCCAAATCGGGGCAGAGTCCTGCGTGCTGATTTTCAGATTTTCTGCGACATTGATTTTACCTTGATTTAATTGCGGAGCAATTCTTAAATTGAGAAATTCTAAACCAGAAATTATTCGGGAGCGAATATAATCAGAACCGGCTCCGACGCCTGCGGTAAAGATTAAGCCATCTACACCATTGAGGGCAGCAGCATAGGACCCGATGTATTTTTGAATGCGGTAAACATACATATCAATTGCCAGTTTTGCCCGGGTATTACCTTGCTTTTCCAGTTCAATCAGCTGCCTCAGATCGCCAGTGATGCCGGAAATGCCTTTTAGCCCGCTTTCTTCATTTTCTAGATGTTGCATGTCTTTCACCTCATAATGTAATTTGCCCATGAGATAATGAATCGCTCCGTCATCGATATCACCTGGTCTGGTTGCCATTATCAGTCCTTCCAGTGGAGTAAAACCCATGGAAGTATCGATGCTTTGGCCTTCGAGGATGGCTGTCATACTGGCACCACCACCAAGGTGGCAGCTAATTACTTTTTGGGCTTGTGGTTCCAGCTTTTGAAAGATAGAGCTGACAAATTGATGAGAAATACCATGAAAACCAAAACGTCTGATTTGATAGGTTTTGTAATATTCATAAGGTAGGGCATAGAGAAAAGCCTTTTCAGGGATTGTTTTATGAAAAGCGGTGTCAAAAACTCCATAAATTGGCACTTCCGGGAATACTTTCTGAAATTCAGCGATTCGTTTTAAAGCAGGCGGATTGTGTAAGGGAGCTAGATCACTAAGTTTTTCGAGTTTTTTCAACACAGTTGTATTTAATTTGATTGGATCTCTAAATTCTTCTCCACCATGTACGATCCGGAACCCGATTTTATCAATGATTTTACTATTCAGCTCTTTGAGGATCAGTCCGGCTGCATTACCAAAACCAAATTCGCCTACTTCCCATTCATAACTCGCACCAGCTTTGGTTAATTTAAAAAAGTATGAATCTGCTTTCTGATCAATAATTCCGGAAAGAAGCTCCTGCAAGTTGTTTTGATTCTCCGAAAATAATCGAAATTTGATACTTGTACTACCGGCATTGATGATAAGAATGTTCATGATTGGTGTGTAAAGGTTGCTAGTAGCTAAAGTAAATTGTAAATGATATATAAATAGTGTCAAATAATCCTTACGTCATTCCGGAAGTTAGATTTTCTTAACCTTAGTTTAGAAAATCTTGCTGTCCCGAATCTACCGGTATACTACTTGGTACGTCTCCCGAAATGCCAACTACGATTTCCACTTAAAATTCAATACTTCTGGGATGTCTTCGCCGTGTTCACGAATGTAGAGATGATGTTTTAAAAGTAAAGTATTGAAATAACTGGCAATTTTTTTGTATTTTTGACGGACTATTGGATTGACTGCTTGTGCTGCTTCCAGTGCTGCTAGACAAAGATGATAACGACTGCATTGGTTACGTACCATCATATCAAATGGAGTAGTTGTAGTTCCTTCTTCACGATAACCAAAAATTTGGAATCGGTGTGCATCCGGATGATTAAAAATCAACTGCATAATGTCTTCAGGATAACCATGATAAGCATAGAGAATTTTCCTATCATAGCCAAAGATTTTATGAAATTGTTGAAGATTAATTCGCGTGGTATTGCGACTATCACCAATACCAAAACATGTTAGTTCAGAAACATTGATATAGCGGGTTTTTAATTCTGGAATTTGTTCTTTTAGAATTTGCAGTGCAGCCATTATTTCCTCTGTGGCATAATCGCCGGTGGATACGAAGACCACATCCGGATCCTTGTCTTCATTGCCTGCCCAGCTCCAGCGCACGATCCCTTCATTGATTTGTTTTTTCGCTTCAGCAAGGCTGAGATATTGTGGTACCGGGCGTTTACACGCTACGATAATATTAATTTTATTCTCACTTTTGAGACAATCTTCTACTGTTGCGAGTAAAGTATTGGCATCAGCAGGGAAGTGAATATTAATTTCATCAGTAAATTTATTTAACATATCACTAATGAAACCTGGATTTTGATGAGAAAACCCATTATGGTCTTGTCTCCAGCTAGTACTGGTCAAAAATAAATTCAATGAAGGAATAGGTTTACGCCATTTCACCAGTTTCATTTGCTTGAGAAATTTGGCAAATTGATCCACCATACTGGCGACGATCATCATAAATGCTTCATATGAGATGAAAATACTATGTCGGCCGGTGAGTACATAGCCCTGCATCCAGCCTTCCAGAGTATGTTCTGAAAGAATTTCCATCACACGTCCGTCCGGGCTAAGATTTTCAGAACCAAGAGGCACTGGCCAAATGTAAGCACGCTTGGTGACCTCAAACAATTTATGTAATTTATTGGATTCTGTTTCATCAGGACTCATGAGACGAAATGTCTCTGGATTGAGATGGATCAAATCACGTAAATATTTGCTCAACACTTCCATATCAGATGCTTCTAGTTGAAAGGGCTTTTCGAATTGGAGAGCATAATCAAAGAGATTTGGGAGATTTAATTTGCGTTTTTTTTGACCATTCGCGTGTTTATTCATACCCAGACGTAATTTATTAGACGGGATTAGAGAACGTATGGCAGCAACTGGTTCAAACGATTTAGTAAATAATTTATTAATT
Organism: bacterium; assembly: GCA_037138855.1. Taxonomy (GTDB): domain Bacteria; phylum Patescibacteriota; class Dojkabacteria; order B142; family OLB20; genus JBAXHO01. The sequence continues at coordinate 34,360 of JBAXHO010000012.1, read as the reverse complement.
TGGTAGCTTTTAAGCCAGTCTTCAAGAATTTTGAATTCTTCGGGATCAGTTTGGACATTTTCTAAAGGAATACCATGGGAGCGAAATGAATTTTCAATCATTTTTCCATGAGCAGTAATAGGCCCACCCCAACCTTTTTTGGTTTTGAGAAGGATGACTGGCCAGGCAGGTTTGTTGATAATATTATGATTACGGGCTTGATCCTGAATGAATTTGATTTTTTGATATGCTGTTTCCATGGCTATTAGCATAGGCTCATAGAGAAAATCACCTGCGACAATAATCGGTTCATATCCATAGCCTCGAAAAAGAAGATCTAGCTCTTCATTGGACATTGTGCCATAGATTGTGGGACCGGAAATTTTATACTGGTTAATATGTACAATTGGTAATACTGCGCCGGAAGTTTTGGGATTGAGAAATTTGTTACTGTGCCAGGCTGTTGCTGTTGCTCCGGTTTCGGCTTCTCCATCACCGACTACACAAGCGACTATTAGTTCGGGATTATCAAAAGCAGCTCCAAAAGCTGTAGCAAGAGCATAGCCCAGTTCGCCACCTTCGAGGATCACTCCTGGTGTTTCAGGATTGGCGTGACTAGGAAATCCACCAGGCCAGCTGAAATTCTTGATTAATTTTCCAAATGATTCCTGAGAAAATTTGTATTCGGGATAAAATTCAGCCAAAGTACCATCTACGAAAAGATTTGCCAAAAGTGCCGGATAGCCATGCCCTGGCCCGGCAATAAACATAACTTCCTGTTGGTGGCGTTGGACTAGGATATTGAGATTAGCATAGATGAAATTGAGCCCTGGTACAGTCCCCCAATGGCCAAGAATTCTTGCTTTGAGATCAGTTTTTTGAAGTGGTCGTTCCAGAAAAAAATTATCCTTAAGATAAAGTTGTGCAGCAGAGAGGTAATTGGTTAAACGTAAATATTTACTAATTGCTTCTAGTAAATCATTATTAATAAAATCCATTGGGCAGAATTTAATAAATGTAATGAAATTTAACTATCATTCTGCAATAAAAAATGACGAAAGTAAACAGAAAACTGGAGGGGTTGCAGATCTGCAACCTGTGCGGGAAGCAAATAAATCCAAATTTTTCCTTGCCGATTTCCGGTCACCGGTTACCGTTTTCAAATTCCAATATTCTTCTCATTTTGATACTATGAATTTGGTTAAGAAATTTTTTATGACAGAATTCGTACAAATGCCAGCTCCAAAACATCGGGGTCTTAGGTTATTCATCCTTGCATTGATTTTGTTATTGTTTTGTAGTTTGGCAGGCATTGCCATTTATATAATACAGCTTTATGCTACGAAACCAGATCCAGTGATCGTTGATCGTCCTGAAGAGATTCAATTTGCCAATCCCAGTCCTACATTGCAGCCGACTCCTGAGTTTAATTTTCAGGAATATCAAAATTGGCAGGAATATGTATTTTCAGATTGTCGAATGGAATTTTATGCACCGATGGAATGGAAACCGGGGTTACGAGGTGCAAACAATGCATGTGGAGTACTTTATGTTAATAATGCCAGCGAAACTATAAATTTTGATAATATTCAGGGTATGAAATTTGTGGTAGCGAAAATTGGTTCCGGTTTTACTTACGATTTCGCAACACAAAGTTTTGATCCTACTAAATATGTTCAAAGTCTCAATACTGTTTCTGTGACAGGTGAGAAAACAGCAGCTATTGTTGCCCAGGATCAATATTTTCTCAAAGGTTTAAATAGTAAACATTTGAAACTGACACGTCAGGGATTGGGTACAGCAGATTACCTTTTTTATCAGGTGCAAAATAACTGGTATGTGATCGTATGGGGTGGAAGTAGTGTAAAAGATAATGCAGCAGATATCGATAAGCTTTTCTTAAGTATTCGAAAAAATTAACTTAAAAATTTTATTAATGATGCAAATAGCTTTGAATCCTCAAGATTTTTCCAGAGAGCAATTTCCAATAAAAACAATAATTTCAGATACTGATATTGATGGAGTAATTTGTGCTGTAATTGCGAAGCGTGTATATCCTGATGCTGAAGTGATGCTTGCTGATGCTACTTTGATGAATTCCGGCAAGATGGGAAAATTTGTAAATCAATTTACTTTAATTGCAGATTTGAAATATTTATCTGGTACTGGATTATATTTTGATCATCATCCAGGTAATATCAGACCAGATGTTCAGTATTTCGGTTGTTATCAAATGCGGGATAGTGCAGCACATATCATGTATGATTTTTTTAAAATGCATGTTGACTTATCTGATTTGGAAAAATATATCATTGATTGTGATAGTTTCGACAGTGGAAAATTTTCCTTGGAAAAATATCTTCACCCTGATGATTTTTTAAAATTTGCATTCTCGATTAGTCGTTCTGATCAAGAGTATATTACTAAGTTGATTGAATATTTAATTTATAATAAATTCTCAACAATTTTTGCCTTACATTTTGTTCAACAAAAAATTACTAGTTTTTATCAGAATTCAGATAAATTAAGTAAATATATCAAAGAGAAAGCAGAAATCTGGCATAATTTTATTTTTTTAGATGCTTCTGAATATTCAGGTCAGGAAAAGTTGAGTAGTTATCATTTGACTTCACATTTCCCTTTCACAAATGGTGTTGTTGTTTTCAAACGTGATCATAATTCAGGTAGAATTAAAGTGAGATTGTATGCCAATAGTTTCAATCAGTCACGAAAAGAAATTAATTATTTAAATCTGGCTAAATCATTGTCTTCAAATGCTGGCGGACATGTCAATTCTTGCGGTTATGTATTATCTGCAGAAAGTACTGTAGCTTTTGAAATAATTAAGATTAAGGCAGCTTTGAAATAATTTTTTCTGTTGAATTTTAAGGTTTAGTTAGTATAATCAAGTTACTATAATTTATGTTGGCAATTTTCAAATGGATAATGAACTCAAAACATTTTTACGTGACTTTCAATATTTTCATAAAGAATGGACGGATTTTTACCGAAATTTTAATGAAATGCGAAGGGAGTTGACAGAATTGCGAAAAGAAATGGGTGTGAAAGAAGGACGGGTTATGGCACAACAAATAAATGAGATGGAGCATAAACAAATTCATCATGATGAAGTATTAGGCAGGATCGAGCGGGATACAGTTTCAGTTCGGAAATTTCTTGAATATAATGAGCTGAATGTAAAAGAAATTATGAAAGCGTTAGCGTTAATATACCGAAATGTTGATGAGTTGGAAGACGGATTATTACCTGAAAAATTAACTTAAATTAGTATTTTTTTTCCATGGAAAAAGCAGAATTATTACGATATAAAGTCCAGGAAGAAATCGTAAAGGTCATTACTAGCAGGTTACAGGAAGGTTTGATCGATGAGAAAAGGGCTAAAGCCATTGCCCAACTAGTTTTGGAAAAATTACCTGAAGGGATTAGTTATGAAAAATTAATTACAATTATTCCTACACTTGATGATCATTTCTTTGAACTAAGTTCTGTGGTAGTTCCGATTATGGTAGAATACGAAAAAAAAATGAAGCATCTTGTCAATCAAAAAATTACTGCATTACTCAAAGGAGGCATGTTAGACAAAGCAATGGAAATGACCAGCAAGGCAATTGAGTTTGAAAAGGGGTTATCATAGATACTTGATACTTTTTTAATTTAGCTACCAATCTTTATTACAAACCATGGCTTTTTTATCAACATTAATTAGTATTCTTTTTTATCGACCGGTTTTTAATCTGTTGATTATTTTCTATCGTTATCTTGGTAGCCTTGGCTTGGCTATCATTCTTGTTGCTTTGGTACATAAGGTAGTGACATATTCTTTGACCAACAAACAGATAAAATCAGCTGAAAAAAATCAGGAAATGCAGGTCAGGATGACTAAAGTAAAGGATAAATATAAGCACAATCAGGAACAGCAGACCAAAGAGTTGGCAAAGGTTCAGGCAGAATATATGCCGGGGATGATTGGTGGCTGTTTAAACTTAATTATTTCTCTTATTTTGATCATTCAAGTGCGTAATGTGGTAGTCAATATTGTCAATCAAGGTGTACATGCCTACAACAAAGTAGCTTATTCTGAGAGTTTGAAATATAAAGAAGATTTTGTCAAGGTTACTTTGCCGGAAGGTTTTACATCAGGTGATCATGAATTGGATTATGTGATTACTACCAAATCCGGGAAAACACTTAATAAAAAGTTAAAATTTGCTGTAGTAGAAAATACTAATGACCGCAAGACCAAAGAATCTGAGCTGAAATCATATTATAGTAAAAATGCTAAAGAGACTGCCAAAGTTGAACGCGATGCCAATATTGGAGTTTATGTGGATGATTTTAAGAATAATCATGTTGTGGATTCTGGCATTAAAGAATTGACTGCATATTTACGTCCACCATTAAACGATTCAATCGATTATGAAAAAGTTCAAGTAAAATTAGATAGTGCTGATTTAGATGCTAATTCTGTCTTCACACAAAGTGGTGTGAGTGTGAATCTGGGATTTCTTGGTGCTGATTTATCCAGAGTAGCAGCTGATTTTGATTATAGAGATATCAAAACAGTTTGGTCATATGTTTTAATTGCAGTGAGCGTAGGTATTACTCAATTCTTTGCTACCAAGGTACAGATGGGTTTAAGTGCTAAACCACAGCCTAAGAAGTCAGATAAGCTCAAAAAAAAGAAAGACCCAGATGCTATGCCTGATATTAGTGAACAAATGGCTGATGCTTCACAAAAAATGGTGTATTTTTTCCCGATTTTAACTATTATGATGTCGCTTGGCTACATGGGCGGTGCCAGCATTTTCCCTCTTGGGGTTAGTTTATTCTGGACTGCACAAAATCTCTTTGTTATAATCCAACAGTTATTCATGAATCGTCAAAAAGTTTCAGCATCGGTAAAAGTACTATATCAACAAATTATTAAAAATAAATTATCATGGAAAATGAAAAATTGATTTCAACTGCCAAAGAATTGGTGACAGAGTTTCTTACACAGTTTGGATTGGATGCTGAAATGTCACTGAGAATAGAGCCAAAAGATGAGGTGATCAGTTATATTTTTATTGAATTAAATGGTGATAATTTACATGAATTAATTGGCTTTCGGGGTACCAATCTGGAAGCAGCTCAAGTAGTTTTAAGTATGATGCTTACAAAACGTGCTGGTGAAAGAACATATCGTTTGATTTTGGATATAAATAATTACAAAGTAAATCGTGAAAAAGATTTAACTTCTTATGCCCAAAGAGCAGCAGAACAAGTCAGAACTTCAGGTCAGGAGATCGAATTACGCCCGATGAAACCATTTGAAAGACGGGTTGTGCATATGGCACTCAAAGAAGAAACTGGAATTATTTCGGAAAGTATTGATGAAGGCGAATCCCGCCGGATTAAAATTTCGAAAAAAGTAGATTTATTTTAATTAGTTTTTAAAAAATTATTATGTTAATTAAGGCTACTACAAGAAAAATTGCAGGAAAACAAGTGAAACAACTGCGCGCGAAGCATGTAATTCCTGCTTCAGTTTATGGTCCTAAAAGAGCACCATTAAGCTTGGAGATTACTCTTGATGATTTTCGTAAAGTATTTCATGCTGCTTTATATAGTAAGTTGGTGGAATTAGAAATCGATGGAAAAAAATCTGGAAAAGTTTTGATCAAAGAAGTTCAAAATGATTCATTACATGATCGGATTATCCATGTTAGTCTTTATGAGGTTGATATGACTAAGGCAATTACTGCTGAAGTACAAATCAAAGTAACTGGTGAATCTCCAGCTGTGAAAAATAATATTGGTCTTTTGGTTACTCCAGTAGAACGTGTTCATGTGCATTGTTTACCAGCTGATTTGCCTTCTGAATTAGTGATTGATGTTTCCAATTTTAATCAAATTGGCGATGCGATTCATGTTGGTGCTTTGAAATTACCGGAAAATGTAAAATTTGCTTCTGATGTTACACTTGAAGACATGGTAGCTTATATTTCTGCTCCACAAAAACAAATTGTTGAAGAAGAAAAACCAGCTGAAGCTGTAGAAGGTGAAGTAGCTGAAGGTGAAGCTGTCGAAGGCGAAGCAGGTAAAGAAGGCAAAGCAGGCAAAGAAGAAGTAAAAAAATAAAAACGATAACCGGTGTCCGGTGATCGGTAAATGCTTGTAGTGTCCAAAATTTTTGGACACTACAAGCGATAATCTGCTCAATTTAGCAACAAGTGATCATGAATGATTCTGCCAATAATTCCAATTTACCCAATGCTGCAGCTGGTAATGAGCTAGCTGAAATCCAAAAACTTTTGCAAATGGTGCAGAATAATGTCGATTTGCCACCGCACTTGCGTGAAAAGGCCTTAGGAATGATTTATCGACTGGAAAAAGTGATTGAATACGGTTCATTCTCCCGGGAATTCGAACCGATTAGCGAATACATAAATTGGATCACGCAAATCCCCTGGAACAAAACTACCAATGATAATTTGGAAATTACCAATGTCAAAACTGAACTGGATAAAACTCATTATGGTTTGGAAAATGTGAAAGAAAGAGTTGTGGAATTCATTGCCATGATGAACTTGAAGCAGAAAAATGAAGCTGCTGTGATCCAAGGTGAGAAAGATCGAGTGATTGCCAATCAAACGTCAGCGCAAGCAGGGCAAGCTTCTGCTCCGGTCAACAGTGTCAATTTATCCCAGGAAATGTCTCGTCTACAAGGTAGTTCTTCACATGCGCCAATTATTTGTTTCGTGGGTGTGCAAGGTATTGGTAAAACTTCCATTGCCAAGTCAATTGCTGGGGCGCTAGGCCGAAAATTTGTCCGGATCTCTCTTGGTGCGATTGGTGGTGTCACAGAGCTTCGTGGTCGTTCTAAGGGCGAAATTGATGCTGAACCAGGCCAGGTGATCAAAGCGCTGATTCGTACTGGTGTGATGAATCCCTTGATTTTGATTGATGAAGTGGATAAAGTCAGTTCAGAAACTGGCTTGCGGGCAGATGTCATGGCAGCCTTATTGGAAATTCTTGACCCGGAACAAAATTCTACTTTTATGGATCATTTTATTGATTATCCTGTCGATCTTTCCGGAGTGATTTTTATCGCCACTGCTAATAATCTTGGCGGTATCAGCGCCGCCTTACTTGATCGTCTGGAAATAGTCCGAATGTCTAGTTATTCTGATGATGAGAAATTGCATATTGCCCGTGATTATTTGCTTCCCAAAGTGATGCAAGCCTCAGGAGTTTTACCTGGTCAAATTAGTTTTCAAGATGCTGTCTGGCCACTCGTGATTCGTCCATTAGGTTTTGATGCTGGAATTCGTGAATTGGAAAGGACGATTACCAATCTCGTACGTAAAGTTGCCAGAAAAATTGTCAGTGGTGAAGGGGAGCGTTTTGAAATTTCTCCAGAAAATTTTCGGGAATATATTCCGGAGGATATTGGGGTATATTCCTAACAGTGATCGGTGACCGGTGAGCGGAAATCGGAGATTAAAAATAGGGTTCAAAAAATTTTGAACCCTATGATTTATTATTGATTGAATTCGAGATCAAGCAATCTTTAGAAAATCTTTGTATTCCTTATCTTTTCTTATCATTTCTTCTACAGCGTTGCGCACTACTTGAGCTTTATGCATGCGGCGATTTTCGCCTACCCATTCCAAATAACGATCGATTTCTGGAGAGATGATTAGGATGAATTTGGTATCGAGAATATTTTTAATTTGTTTTAAATATTTATCAAGAATTGTTAAGAGATTTTCTTTCGTATATTCATTATAAGTTAATAATTTGTTTCTCTTGGAAGAGCCACGAATTGTAGATGGAGGATTTTTATAATGAGCTTTGTCATATAATGCCAATACAGGTTTTTTAAGGTTTAAGGCACTGGCCATTAAAAAACTTACTCCGCTGGAAGCTTTTGAAACTTCTGTAATAATAATGTCAGATTGCTTGATAAACGCTGTATTTCGTTGAAAAGCCAGCTCAAAATTATCAGCATCATCTTTATCTGTAGTGTTGAGCCATTCATCATAAACAATATGACCTTTATCTTTGAGATATTTTCCAATAGCAGAATATGTATTTATTAGGTCAGGTGTACGAGTACCGAGGATAAAAATCTTCATACATATATAATAAAAATTTATATATACAATTTTATATTATATAGATATAAAAGTAAATACATTAATTGGTTATTATAAAACATCAATGATGTAGTAGATATGACACGAACCATAATAATCACTTTCATCTCTTCTCATACCATCCAGATAAACTAATTTAAGTTGTAAATCAAATTCTGAGAAGAGTTTGCGCCAACTTATGTCATCAAAGAAATTAAAAGGAAAGTCGATTTGAGTATTATTTTGAATTATCAAATTTGAAATAAAGTCACTTAAGATGATCACATTTAACTGACTTTTTAGGCTTAATGTGCAAAATTCTTGTAAAAAAACATCATTTTTAAGCTTTTCTTTATTTTGGATCATATCAATATTATAGATATCCTCTTTGATGATAATTCTTTTTTTGGTAATCCGTTTTAGTTCTAAGATTAGTTTCTTGATAATAGTTGAGTTATTGTGATGGAGTACTGAAAATACAAGACTTGTATCGATTGATTTATCATCTAAGGGAATTATTGAACTATCATAGGATTTGATAAAGTTTAATTTTTTATTTGGGTCGGTACGATGATCTGTGATATCGATGAGAGTGACTTTTTTATTTTGTTGACTAAGTACATTTGAGATTTCACCACTGCCACAACCAAAATCAAGTATTTTTTTACCAATGATATATTTTGAAATATCTTGGAGTTCGATATCAACTAGTTTTTGATTGCGATATTCATATTCAAAGCCATAAAACCAGGGCTCTTTATAAAGTCGTCCATTTTCTTGAATTATATTAGTAAGGGCGTTATTAAATTTCAAAGGAGAAATTAGTCCCTGTTTTAAAGTTTTGAGATTATTCTTAAAATGTTTACTAACGATTTTAAAATTATTCTTTGGTAAAAATCGATAATTGATTAAGCGAAGTTTCAAAACAAATTGAACAGCAATATCATCGCTAAGTGCTGTTTTTAGCTTTAGTAAGTCAATATTCATAGAAAATTATAATTCGCTTTGAATTATATGCGAATAATTATAAAATGTAAATCGCAGATTGAAATTATATTGCGACTATATCTTTTTTAGTGGTTTTTCGATATTCCTTATCTTTCTTCATCGCTTCTTCCAAAGCAGTTCTAACTAACTGTGCTTTGTGCATTCGTTTAGTTTCGCCTGCCCATTCGAGATAGCGGTCAATTTCTGGGGAAATGATGAGGATGAATTTGGTGTCAAGTAGCTTTTTGGCAGTTTGAACAAATTTATCTAAAACTTTTTCTAATTCTTTTTCTGATGAATATTCTTGGTATCTAAATATTTTACTATGAGCTGCTGTGGATTTTAGGTTTACGGAAATTACGTTTTTCGAATTTTTGTTAAATAAGGCTAAAACTGGTTTTTTTTGAGAAAGGGCATTGCCAACAAGTAATCCGATACCTGTGCTAAAATCTGTTACTTCAGCGATCAGAATATCAGTTTTTTTAATTAATTCCTGATTTCTATGATAAACATCTTCAAGATTTTCAATATCTTGATCTAGTGATACTTGAAAATAAGAGAAATCAACAGATACTGCATTTTTTTCTAATATCTGTTTTATTATAATATATTGAGAAAAGTCTTTTTTATCAATTTTGGAGCCAATTATTGCTGCTTTCATTATATACAAGGATAAAATATATATCTTGAATTATATGTGATTATGGTTATATAAACAATATTAAGTTAACATTTCTTGAGAAATCTTCCAGAATTTTTGATAAATTTGTTGAATGTTAGAGGAGTTTATTTGAGCAACTTCGCTAGAAGAAAGATTGATGGGCAGACGACTTTTAAAGTGATATTGCTTTGATTCCTTAACTGGTAAATGTACATTATCTACTGCAACTCCATTAGGTTCTTTTGGCCAAATAATATTGGAACCAGGCGTACCAAATTCTGGTAATTGATCAAAATTATCTATTATTATATCTGTTTTTTGAGTTATTTTCAGTTGATTAAATAATTTAGACATTAATTGTTTGGTTGGAAGTTTATTTAATAATTCGTATGTATAAAAAACGCATTTAATGTTATGAGAAATGGCATATTCATTGATTTGTGACATTGCCTGAAAAGTACTCAGCATTCTTGCTAAGCTGGTTTTGGTTCCCCAAATTTCTTTCCAGGAAGACCAGGTTGTAATCGGATCTCTCAAATTTAGTAGTACAGTAATTTTGTCAGCTGGATATCCAGCTTCTAATAACATTGCTAAAGGATTAAAAAAGCATTCATAGTTGTGATATGGTCCGAGGGTTTCTTTGATAAAAACTATATCTTTATTTGTTATTTTATTTTTTGCAAATACATTTTTTAATGAAAATTGTTTAGGTTTCCCAATTTGATTCCAACGCAATAGATTTTTGAATGGTTGAAAGATAGAAAGCACTTGATTAGCTCCGAAAACTCTTAATAGAATTGTACTTCCAGAGCGACAAGGGCTAACGCCTAAAATAATATTAGGCAGTTGATCTTTTTCAGAAAGAATTATCATGTCAGCAAGACTATTATTTTGTAACATTATGTTTTTAAAAATCTTTACAAAATTCATTAGTAATTAAATTTTATTTTTATGATTATAGCATTTGAGACAGTGTAAAGGCTTTAATAATTTTTCAGTTAATATTTTTGATTTCAATAGGTGATCTAATAGTTTTTCCTTAAAATTTTTCTATCCTGATTACAACCTTTTTAAAGTTATGTTAAGATAATAAAGAATCAAAAAAATTTATGAAACTGCCAAAGTTGTTTCCGAAAAAAAAGAAAAAGTCTGATGAGAAAGTGCTTCTGGCGCTGGATATTGGGACGGAATTTGTGAAGGCAGTGTTGTTTACCGTCGATAATATCGAAGTGAAGGTGAAGATCAAAGGTTATGGTGTCGCCAAGCAAAACAGTAATGCGATGCAGGGAGCAATGATTGTCAATCTGGAAAGTGTGATCAAGGCAGCAGATCGGGCTGTAGGTGAGGCACTCCAAAATGCAGACAAATTGGCAAAATTAAAACTGGGTAAGGATAATGTTAATGAATTTGCGCCGACGCCAGTTCCGGAAAAGGTAATCATTGGGATTGCTGGGGAATTGGTGCAGGGTGTGACGATTATGGCGGATTATGAACGGGAAACGCCTCAGGCGAAAATTACAGCAGTGGAAGTGAATGAAGTGATTAATCAGATTAAGGAGCAAGCTTTTGAAGATGCAGTAACTGACATTGCAGCAGAAATTGGTGTTGATATTAAAAGCCTCGAAGAAATCAATTCCAAAATTAATTCTACCTACATCGATGGAGTCAAGGTCGATAATCCCGAAGGATTTACTGGTACCAAGGTGGGTTATAAAGTGTTTTCTACTTTTGCACCCTCAATTCATGTTAATTCCCTGCGGGAAATTGCTTATCAGTTAGGTTTGGAAATTCTTTCTATTGAAGTAGAACCTTATGCAATTGCCCGCGCTTTGAAAGGCGGACGCAAACAGGATTACAACGCAATTATTCTCGATGTCGGGGGTGGTACGACAGATGTCGCTGTGATTAAAGAAGGTGCAGTCGCCGGTACCAAGATGTTTGCTTATGGTGGCCGGGTTTTTACGAAAAGAATTGCCAAGGATCTGGCAGTAGACTTGCATGAAGCCGAACAAATGAAAATTGATTATTCTTTGAAACAATTAGACAAAGCAGCAGAAATTCAGGTTAAAAAGGCAATTGGGAAGGACATTCAAATATGGGCTGAAGGAGTGGAATTAGCTTTGGATGAAATTGATGATATTGATAAATATCCAGGCAGTATTTATTTGTGTGGTGGAGGAAGTGCTTTGCCGGAGATCAAAGAAGCTTTGATCGAGCATCCTTGGCTTCAGGTTTTACCATTTCTTTCTTATCCCAAAGTAAATTTTCTTTTTCCCAATCAGCTCGAAGATATTATTGATGAAACTAATTTGATTATTGATCCGCGGGATATTCCACCAGTAGCCTTGGCACGGATGGTATTGGAATTGTAAGGACAGTAACCTGTAACCGGTGATCGGTGAGCGGAAAGAAAGTAATAATTAGAATATCGTTAGATTCCGGACTGATCGGTAGTCGGTAGTCGGTAGTCAGTAGACAGTAGACGGTAGAAAGCAGATAGTAGACTCAGCCAGAGGCTGGCCGGGATTGAATAATTTGATTTTCCGGTCTACCGTCTACAGCCTACAGTCTACAAATCAAACTTGACACTAGCAATAGTTCATTTATAATTTTTACTTGATACTTGATACTTGATACTTGATACTTGATACTTGATACTTGATACTTGATACTAACCTTTAACTCTTAACTTTTATCTATTCTTAATTGACCAACGATACTAAAGTACAAAAAGTGTTTGTGGATGTGGATGAGGAAATTGCTTTTACGATTGAACATATCAATTCCGGGCTTGCTTCCCGTGTGGTGCTTGTCATACCACAAAATGCTGCTTTGATCAGTAGTGCAGTAAGTATGAAAATTTTGGCTAGACGATTATTAAACACGGAAAAGTATGTAATATTAGTATCTGATGATAAAACTGGAGCAATCTTAGGCGAAAAAGCGAGTTTAGTTGTCGTTCCCAAAATTAGTGATGTCATTAAAGAAACTTGGAATGAAGCAAAAAGATTAAAGGATAAATTAATTAGTGAAAAAAATCATATTAAAAAAGAGTTATTAGGTGAAAGGAAAATTGAGGAGACTGCTGCAGAAGAAATTGTAATTCCAGCAATATCTGAAGCAACAGCTATTACGAATGATCTGATGCCTACTTCAGAAAAATTAGTTAAAGCCACAGTGGAAGAACCCAAAGTTGATTCTCAGGTTGAAATAAAAGCAAATCAGGAAAGTATTAATCTTTTAAATAAACCTCGTTTACCAGTAAAAATCATTGAAATTAATGGTATTCAATTGGCAGCCGGTGGTGATATTACATTAGAGGAATTACCAGTGACTGCTGATACCAGAGAAGTGCAGGAGAGAAATAAAATGGCAGAAACTGAGAAGAAGGCAGCCAATATCAAAGCATTAGAAAATTTTGGAACAATGCCGGAAAATAATTTTGATGAGTCCAATAAACTGGTAGGAAAAGATTTCGGTCGGATGGTGTCTCAAACACCTCCAGTTTCTAGACGGCTTCCTAAGACCAAAAAAAAAATAAATTTTAATTTTCTCAAGAAATATTTGAGTGGATTCTCAAGTATTATTAGTTATATAACTAGAGGTAATAATAGTCTACAATTTTTAAAGTTGGGAATAGTTTTGCTTGTCCTTTTTTTTATTGGATCATATATTTTTCTTCCTGCTGTGAAAGTAAATTTGAGTTTTAATCAAGATGAAGTAAGAGTAAATGAATTGGTGAAAGCTAGTGCAAAAGTAGATGAGCTTAATTTAGAAACACTTACTTTACCGGCATTTAAATTGACCAAAACCTCAACTGGTTCTCTGGATGCAAAGCCAAGTGGCAAAGGTAATACTGGATTACCAGCCAAAGGAGTAGTGGATATTCATAATAATACTGCGAGCGATGTGACATTGGAAGCTGGCAAAATCATTACAAATATTAGTTCCCAGTTGAAATATAAATTGATGAAACAGGTGATTGTTCCCAAAGACAATCCTAAAGGTGTTGTCGATGTACCAATTGAAGCAGTTAGTTTTGGTGCTAATTATAATATTGAAAATAATCGTGCTACTTTTCAGGCAGAGGGATATACCACAGATCAGATTGTAGCGTATGCTTTTCGGGATGTGACTGGTGGTACTACATTAGAAACGATTGTAGTTTCCAAAGAAGATCTGGATGCACTAAAGGCAAAACTAGAGGAACAGCTCAAGGCAGATTTATTGTCTAAGGTAAAATCATTACTTTCCTCAGAAGATAAATTACTTGAGGGAAGTGAGCAGTTCCAAACTATTAAGTTTACAACTTCTGCGAAGGAAGCTGATAAAGTTGAGCAGATTTCAGCAGATATGGAAATGACAATTACGGCATTGAAGGTAACCCAATCTGATTTAAAAGCAATTGCCAAGGAGATTGTCCGGCTTAAGAATACGTCTACTCAAAATGCTCAAATTGATCTGGCAAATATTTTAATCGAAAATATCAAAGTAGAAAATGAAGAAGCAACTTTTTCAATACGTTTTGATGCCAATGTCCAGGAAGATACAGATATCAACACAATTAAAGATGCGATAAAGGGTAAAAAAACTAGTGAGGCACGGGAATATTTAAAAAATTTGCAAGGAGTAAAAGAGGCCACATTGAAATATACTCCTAGTTATATTCCACAATTTTTGCAAAAAGTTCCTAAAGATGTAAATAAGATTGAAATTATAAAATCGACCAATTAGCTTGTAGAGCAGTCTTCCTCACATTACTACTTGACATTTTCCCTATGAATGTTTTAGAATTTTGGAGTTATCAGACAAATAGCTCGATTGCTAAAATTGCTCCAAAAGCTTTGTTTAATGTTAATTTTGGCTTGAAATTAAAAATTCGAGTTTGTATATATTTTCTTTCATTTTATTTTTTATTTTAAATTTCTATGGCAAAACAGAAAATGACTCCCATAGGTGGTAATATCCTTGTCCAACCAGTAAGTGATGATAAAACCACAGTTTCAGGAATAGTCTTACCAGATACAATGAATAAAGAAAAACCTCAAAAAGGTAAAGTAGTGGCTCTTGGCTCTGGAAAGCTAACTACAGAAGGCAAAAAAATTGTATTTAATGTGAAAGTAGGAGATATTGTGCTTTTTAAAAAATATTCACCTGATGAAATTGAAGTTGATGGTGAAGATTATTTAATAATGGATGAGGATGCAATTCTCGCCATTTTAGATTAAGTAAATTATTTGTTTTAATTATTAAATAAAAATTATGGCAAAAATAATTGTTTTTGATGAAAAAGCTCGTAAACAGCTAAAAAATGGTGTAGATAAATTAGCCAATGTCGTTAAAGTTACTCTTGGACCCAAGGGTCGTAATGTTCTTTTGGAGAAGTCTTTTGGAGCTCCACAAATTACTAAAGATGGAGTAACCATTGCTAAAGAAATCGAGTTGGAGGATCGTATCGAAAATGCCGGTGCTCAACTTGTCAAAGAAGCTGCTACTAAAACAGTAGAAAGAGCTGGCGATGGTACAACTACTGCAGTTTTATTGACTCAGGCAATTGTGAATTCAGGCTTTAAAAATATTGCTGCTGGAGCCAATCCTATGGAAATCCGTACTGGAATTGAAAAAGGTGTGGCTGTAGTAGTCAAAGAATTGAAAAGAGCTGCCAAGGAAGTTAAAGGCAAAGAGGAAATCAAAAAAGTCGCTGTTGTATCTGCCAATGGCGATGAACAAATTGGTGAAATTATTGCCAATGTGATGGATAAAGTTGGCCGTGAAGGCGTGGTGACAGTAGAAGAGGGTAAAACTTTTGGATTGGTCGAAAAATATGTGGAAGGGATGCAATTTGATAAAGGTTATGTATCTCCATATTTTGTGACAGATACAGATAGTCTTACTGCAGAAATTGAAAATCCTTACATTTTGATTACTGATGGTAAAATTTCAGCTGTTAAAGACTTTTTACCAGTAATTGAAAAGATTGCGCAGTCAGGTAAAAAAGATATTGTGATTATTTGTGAAGATATTGATGGCGAAGCATTAGCTACCTTGATCGTCAATAAGCTTAAAGGAATTTTAAATATTGTTGCGATCAAAGCTCCTGCATTTGGTGACCGTCGTAAAGAAATGCTCAAAGACATTGCTATTTTGACTGGTGGACAAGTTATTTCTGAAGAAGTTGGTAAAAAACTGGAAGCTACGGAACTCAGTGATCTTGGTCATGCAGAAAAAGTGATTGCCGGTAAAGATGAAACAATTATTGTCAATGGTAAAGGTGAAAAAGCTCAAATCCAGTCTCGTATTGATGCTATCAAAAATGAAATCACCAAAACTGATTCTGATTATGACAAAGAAAAGCTTCAGGAACGATTAGCTAAACTTTCTGGTGGAGTAGCTGTGATCGAAGTCGGCGCTGCTACAGAGGTAGAAATGAAAGAACGAAAAGATAGGCTGGATGATGCTTTGCAGGCTACTCGTGCTGCCATTGAAGAAGGAGTTGTTTCCGGAGGTGGTGTCGCTTTATTTGATGCAATCAAAGTATTGGATACTTTGAAAGTAGAAGGTGATGAGAAAATTGCGATTATGATTCTCAAACGTGCACTGGAAGAACCAGCTCGTCAAATTGCTGAGAATGCCGGTAAAGAAGGGGCAGTTATTATCAGTAAGACAGGTAATGGCAAAGGATATGATGCCCGTGGTGATAAATTTGTTGATATGATTGCTGCTGGTATTTTAGATCCTGTGAAGGTTACCAGATTGGCATTAGAGAATGCTGCTTCTATTGCCATGTTGCTTTTGACTACTGAAGCAGTTGTCGCTGAACTTCCCAAAAAAGACGAACCTGCCATGCCAGGTGGTGGTGGCATGGGTGGTATGGGCGGTGGAATGGGAATGATGTAAGAAATCTATGTGTAGGGATATATTGCTATATATCCCTACATTTTCAACCAATACGTAAGTAAAAAAGCCTCCTTTTTTGGGAGGCTTTTATTATGGTAGCTAAGTAGTTCGTAGTTACGGAAGAAATCATAAGAAAATTTTGTGTTATGTTTTATGGAATTATGGTAAAATCAGTGAATTAATTCACTAAATTTACCATGAAATATTTAGATCGTAAGTTAGAAAAACAAATCAAAAAACTTTTTTTCGATGGGAAAGCAATTATCGTTCTAGGTGCAAGGCAGGTGGGGAAGACAACATTAATAAATAAAGTTTTAGAAAAATTTTCAGTAAAAAAAATTGCCAGAATCAATGGTGATGATCCTGATGATATTGAAAAAATTTATAAAAAAGGTTTAGAGTATTATATCTATCTATTCTCTGATGTGGATATTATTTATATTGATGAGGCTCAAAAAATTCCAGAAATTGGAAATACAATTAAGCTTTTAGTAGATCATTATAAAAAACAAAAGCAAATTGTTGTAACAGGATCTTCTAGTATTAATCTTCTGGATAATACTTCTGAAAGTCTTACAGGAAGAAAGTATTCATTTTATTTATTTGGATTGAGTATAGCTGAATTAGCAGCAGCGAATAATAAAAAGTATGTTGAAAGTATTATTGATCAAATTTTACTTTATGGTTTATATCCTGAAATAGTTACTAGTCAAAGCTTTCAAAAGAAAGAGTTATTACTTGATCAAATTACAGACAGCAATTTATATCAGGACATTCTTGGTTACCAAAATATTAAAAATCCGCTTGTGATTAGACAGCTTTTAAAAATGCTGGCGTTGCAAATCGGACAGGAGGTGTCAGTTACAGAATTGGCAAGTTCATTAGGAATTGATAAAAATACGGTAGGAAAGTTTATTGATCTTTTGGAAAGGGCTTTTATTGTATTTAGACTAAGTTCATTTACAAAAAAGAAAAGAAAAGAAATTAGTAAAAATAAGAAAATTTACTTTTATGATCTTGGCATTAGAAATGCATTGTTAAATGATTTTAGAGATTTTGAGAATCGTTCTGATTATGGAAATCTTTGGGAGAATTTTATCATTTTAGAAATGCTTAAACGAAATAAATATCTTAATGTAAAGAATGAATTATTTTTTTGGAGAACTTTTAAAGGGGCGGAAATAGATCTGGTTGAAACGACTATTGATCAAACAATTGGCTATGAGATCAAATCAAATAAGAAAAGTCCTGAAAAGCCAAGTAGTTGGAAGTACGGGAGTTATCAAGTTATAAATAAACAGAATTATTTGCAATATCTTATTAAATAAAAAAAAGGAGATTAGATTATCTTTTAACCCTTTAATTCTTCCCCAATTTTCTCTATGATAGAAGTGGACTTGAGAAAGTTTAATTAATTTTTCCAGCTTGTTTCTACCTAGCTATTAATTTTGAACTACGAGCTACTAGCTACTAGCTACATTTTTATCATGTTTCATCTCAGTAAACGCTATTTTATCAATTTTTGGATTTGGTGGTATGTCGTGGAGCATAAGATTGTGCTATTGAAATTAATTGGGGTCTGGATGCATGCTTTGGCAACTTTCAATGTGATTCCGATGTTGACCAATCTATTTCAGCCATTATTTCAAGATAATACCAGAATGGGTCGAATAATTGCTTTCCCGATAAGATTAATCTGGGTATTGGTAGGTAGCATTTTTCAATTGATTTTGACCATTCCTTTGACGATGCTGTATGTAATTTATTTAATGTTGCCATTAGTTCCCATTTGGGCTTTATTGGAATATCTGGAAATATTAGTATTATTTAGATGAGAGATTTACGTGGTATTGAAAAATTAGGTGAGTACAAGAAAATTCCGGTTACTGTGGATTGGAGCTATCTCAACCAGGAAGTAGGTTTCCGTAAGGAAGAAGAGAAATTTGAACGGGCGCTGGCTAGATTTTTAATACTGGGTAGTATCACATTTTATATTGTGGTTACGATTTTTTCTTTATTAAATGGTCAATTTATCTGGCTTACAATTTTTTGGATAGATTCATTTGTAAAATTGCTTATTTGGTTTGTTTTAATGATTATTCTTTATTCTTTTTATCTTTCTCGAAACCGAAATATTTTTCTAGACCGGATTCATTATCGGAAATTGATTGATTTAATAAAAAGAGTAGAAAGTGATGAAACAGTCAAAGGAATTGAACTTACCAGTTATTTCGACCATAACGTCCTTAATATTATTGACGAAATGCTCAATGATTATCAGGATAATTTTTTACCCCAATTGATGACGGAAATTCTGGAATATCAATTTGTGCGTAATGCTATACAGCGCCTAGGCTTGACAGTAGCAGAATATGAAGCAATTCGGGACAAATTTAGTAAACTGGAAAATATCCATGTTTCGTTTTGGATTCGTCCGCTTTTGATCGAGGCATTTTTTATCGCTTTTACCAATAAATTTGATTATGTGGGGGAAATGTCGATTTTTCTTTGGCTCTGTAAAAAGCCGTTAATTAAGACTTTGCAGGAATATAATGTCGGAAAAAATGAGCTTGAATCCTTGGAGATGTGGGTTTCCAATACAATCAGGAAAAAGCGTTATTTGACAACTTTTATGGAAAAAAGTTCGTTAAAACCGGTTTCTACCTTAAATCGTGCTTATACCTCGCGATTTTCTCCTACTCTGGTGAAATATTCCAGAGATTTTACTGCCGAGGTGGCTAGAGGTGATTTCACTATGTCGATTGCTCGTGATTTGGAGCTGGCTAAGTTAATTGAATCCATTCAAAAAGGCGAATCCAGTGCTACTTTGATCATTGGTGAGCATGGTGTGGGTAAAACTACTTTACTCAAAAGTCTGGCTGTGAAAATGGTAGTGGAAGAAGTACCACCGATTCTTCAGGATATGCGATTGGTTTCTTTTGATTTCAACCGGGCTTATGCTTTGTCACCCAATATTGAAAAGTTTAAATCCACTGTGGAGAATGTACTGGAAGAAGCAGCTGGTACGAAGAATATCGTGCTGGTAATTGATGATATTGATGATTTAGTTGATATTCGGAAAGAAATCGCTGCGGAAGTGGTCAATCTGGTGACTAAAGCTTTGGATGTTTATAAAATTCGGGTGGTGGCTACTTCTACTCCAGAAGGGTTTACCAAGTATATCAGTAATTATAAATCATTGACCTCACTCTTCTCCAATGTCTATATGAACGAACCGGCTGATAATATCGCGCTGCAGATTTTGATGGATGAACTACCGAAATTGGAAAGTAAATTTCATGTCTCTGTTTCTTTTGATACTCTAGTACAAATTGCGAAACTCTCACATACTTTTGAATTTGACCGGGTGTTGCCGGATAAAGGTATCTTGCTTTTAGAAGAGGCAATGGTCAAAGCTCAGACTGAAAAATTAAATTTTGTTACGGAAAAGTTAATTGAAGAAATTGTTTCTGCGAAAGTGGGTGTCAAAATTGGAGCGATCAAAAGTAATGAAGCTGAAGTTTTGTTAAATCTGGAAAAAGAACTACATAAGCGGATTATCGGTCAGGATGTAGCTGTCACAGCTGTTGCTTCAGCACTGCGCCGTTCCCGGGCAGGGCTGACTAGTGATAAAAGGCCAATTGCCAGTTTCCTTTTCTTTGGTCCTACCGGTGTCGGTAAAACTGAAGTGGCTAAAGCAGTGACGGATCTATATTACGGTGCAGAAGCTGAAATGATCCGGGTCGATATGTCAGAGTATCAGGAAGAAGCGAATCTGAAACGTTTGATTGGTGATCCGCAGGGCGGAGAATTTGAAGGAGGCTATCTCACTGATGCAGTGAGACGTAAGCCGTATTCTTTGATCTTGCTTGATGAAATCGAAAAAGCCAATCCCAAGGTACTGGATCTTTTTCTTCAGGTCTTGGATGAAGGCCGTATCACAGATGGAATGGGACGAAAGATCAGTTTCATCAATACTATCATCATCGCGACTTCCAATGTTGCCTCGCAAAAAATTGCTGATTTATTGGAGCAACAAAAAACTTATGAGCAGGTCCAGGAAGAAGTGCTTCCTGAAATTAGAAAATATTTAAGGGTTGAATTTATTAATAGATTTGATAGAGTAGTAATGTTCAAACCATTAAATCAGGAGGAAGTGACAGCAATTGCTGCTTTATCACTCAAAAGTGAAGAAAAGAAACTGGCTGAGAAGAATATTGAACTGCATTTTGGCCTGTTGGTGGCTGAGGAAGTGGCTAAACTGGGGTACAATCCGGTTTATGGTGCCAGAGAACTGCGTCGTGTCATTCAGGATACTGTGCAGGATAAAATTGCCGAGCTGCTGATCGCCGGTAAAATCAAAGGTGGTAGCATAATTCAAATTAATTCACTAGCAGAATTGGAGGAAAAATGAAAAAGGGGATAATGATAATAATTATGGGGATTGGATTTTTTATTGGGTTAATCAATTTGGCTCAGGCTAAGACAATTGATGAGCTAGCACAAGGCTCTGATCCAGTATCTAGAGGATTTCTAATTCAAGTTAAATGTTCACAAGGTACTAAATTGGAATTGGCAATTAATAAATATAAGCCTAGTGGTTTAGCACAAACAGCTTTGGCTCAAGAAAGAGACAAATTATTAGCTACTCCCAATATGTCACAAGTGTGTATTGATGGGACAGTTGATGGTTTTAGAGAGTTAGCTACTAATGCTTTTCAAAGTTATACAGCGTCGGAAGTATGTATGTATGATCAAGGTTTGATAGTTCCTTTTGATGGTAATACTACACAATTCACATCTGATACCTGTTGTAAAGTCGCTTTTCCAAGACAGCATTCAAGATTCGTGGGTTTAGATCAAAAGTGTTGTCAAATGGATGCTACAGAAGTTGATATAAGTGGGAATTGTAAAAATTCTAATGGAAATCTTCTTACAGAAGATAAACAAGGTTCAGAACAAGTAGTGTTCTTTAAAAAAGCAACTCCTAGTTCTGGTTTTTCAGTTGGTGATATCACTGAAATCAAGTGTGCTTCAAAATGTGGCTATGATACCAGTAAAAACACGTCTTTTTCATTTTCTACACCAATAACTGTAAATGATCCTGAATTAAAAAATTGGGTATGTGCTGAAGATGGTACACAAATGCCAGCATCAGATAGAGCTCATGCTCTTACTTATTGTGTCCAAGGTGTATTTATCCCACAAATTGATTATGAGACAAATGGACCACAAGCATATGTCACATGTAGTATTATAAAAGATCCAGCCAATAAAGCAGCTTGCGAAGCTTGTTTTGAAAAAAATATTACTTTGCATAGCAGTTCATTTGTTTGGACAGGCGCAGGATGTGTAGATAATAGTCAGTCAGGCATTATTACTAGAGTGATGCAGATCGGTTTGGGCATCATGGGTGGATTTAGTATCTGGAAATTGATTAGTGCAGCAATTTTATATCAATTACCAGATCCTGCAAAACATCAACAGGCAAAAGAAGAAGTCACATCAGTATTTTGGGGAATTATTATGATTGTCGGAGCAATAGTGATCTTGAGATTTATCGGAGTGAATATCTGGGGAATTTTCCCGGCAGGGTTTATTTAAATGGGCAGAGGCGTATTGCAATACGCCCGTGCGCAATATGCCCGTGCACAATACGCCTGTGCTAATGATTTATTTATAAATTAATTTTGTTAATATGAAGAAATATAAAATCATTTCATTTTTTTTAAGTTTTGTGATTTTGGGATTGTATACAGTGCCGGTGTTGGCTATTGCCATTGCCAATCCGGTGAGTAGCAAATATGGTGATTTGGCCAAGATCATTGGAAGTGCTTTTGACTGGGTGAGAGTACTGGCAGCGATAGCTTTGCTGGGATATACTACCTATGGTGGTTATACCAAGCTTACTGCTGGTGGTGATGCTGAAAAAGATAAACAGGCGATGCTGATTATTCGCAATGGGGTGATTGGGTTTACAATCATCATGATTGCCCCGATTGTCGTACGGACTATCGGAGCAATTCTAGGTGTAAAAAATATTTTAGGATGACCTTGATTGAAAAAATATAGTATTATCATTTTATGTTTTCTTTTTCTGATATTTGTATCGACACGTGTCTATGCTTATGCTTTACCGCCAGTTCTTTCCAGGGATTGGGATTCAATTGCCAAGATCATTACTAATGGTTTGATCTGGGCAAGGCGAATCGCAGCTCTACTTTTACTGGGATATTTGATTTATGGTGGGTATACGAAGCTTACTGCTGGTGGTAATGCAGAAAAGGATAAAGAAGCCAAGCTCATTATTAGAAATGCCATTATTGGATTTACTTTGGTCATGATTGCTCCAATTATTGTGAGAACTGTTGGGGCAATTTTAGGCGTTCAATCAATTTTAGGAACTCCATAAATGAAAAAAATATTATTAGTGTTTATTTTGATTTTATTTGGCTGGCTTTATAGCACTCAAAAGGTTGAAGCCCAGGTGCCAACAATTCTCGGTTCATGTTTAATGGTGTCACCTCCTTCTCCAATTACGTCATGGGATAGTTTTTGTCTGCAAAAGTGTATAGATTCTGGAAAGGCTGGTTCTTGGGAATCTATATCACAATCAATCAGTGATTCAAATTATGAATTTCATTTTACCTGTACTTGTAAAGGAACAGCGTTTTCAAATCAATGTCATGATATGAGTATAATTCCGAAGTCTGCTATTGTCGTAATTGATACACGTTGTATCACGTATAAATTATTGGGAGGTACTGAATTATGTAATAGAACTTGTAAGCAAGAATGTATAGATTTAAATCAACCCTGTGAGGATAATAATTCAGCTGTTTGCAATTCAAATTTAACTTGGGTCAATGACAGTTTAGTTTCAAGGAGCAATCCCATTCCTACCAATCCACTAGAGCAGCTTCGAGAAAGTGTCAATGTTTTGGGAGTGGATTTTGGTCCAACTGAACAGGCAGTACCGCGGATGATTAGGATGACATTGCTGATGGTATTTTCTTTCATTGGTTTGATGTCGATTATTTACGGTTTGATTGGGTTATATAAGATGTCTACAGCAGCAGAAAGTCCAGAGAAGTTTGAAGAAGGTGGTAAAATTTTTAAAAATGCTGTACTGGGGACTGGTTTGGCTTTCGGTAGTGTTTTTATTGCTCAGATAGCTGCCCTTGTTTCTGGTATGGAAGAAAAACTATTTAATTTTTATATAATTCCCAAGCAAGGAATTGAAGTGGACATTACTCAAAAATTTGCTGATGAAGGCCCATGTTTACCAGAGCAAAAAGGGACAGTACAGTCAACTGGTCATACCTATACTTGTGGTGCTAATGGTAAGTGGCAGTGGTAATGAGGACGAAGTGCGAATCTCGTCCTGAAACAAGTTCAGGATTGATTATAATTCCGGAGTGTACGCAGATCTGCGCACACTCCGGAAATTCGGGAATTTCGGAATCTGTGAAATTTAATTTTTAATTTATTACTAGCTACCAGCTACGAGCTACAAGCTACTTTTTTTAACATGCTTAGTAACATTATCAACAACTTTCAGACGCAATTTCAATTACCGGATATTACGACGACAATTGTGATTCATACTCCGCAATCAGGATTTTTTACTGGAGGAGTGTTAAGTACGATCGGAAATTTTATTTGGATTTTGTTTATCATATTGATGCTGATCTGGGTCGCATTGACGATGTGGGCAGCCTACAAAATCATGTCCAGTCAGGGCAATCCTCAGGAAACTGAGAAAGGTGTCAAGACGATTCGCAATATCTGGTTCGGGATTTCAGCGTTTATGGTTTTTATTGTGATGTTATCCACTTTGGGAGCTTTCCTTGGTTTTGGTAGTGTGATGGATTGGAGCCAAAATTTTAAACAGTGTGGATCTAATCAAGAATTTTATTTTTGGGCAGCTGAAGGCCTAATTAGTTTAGAAGAGGCTGGAGTACCATCTGGTTCTGTATTTTGTTGCCGGGAATTAACCTCAAGTGGCTATGATGGCTGGGCGGTGGTCGATAGTAGTGATTTATCTGCAATTGATCCCAAACTATGTACATTGGAGAAGATAGTTACATTTTAGATTTAACTGTAGAAATTTATGCAAAAGAAATTTTTTCTGATTAATACCTCTCTTTGTTTACTAATATTCTTAGTAATCCCACTTTCAGTAGGAAAAATTTTGATTGATTTGAATAGTATGCGTTTACCATTGGATCCTACTTCCTGGCTGATTCATTTTTATGAATATTTATTACCATTTTTTTTCAATTTTTATCGCTGGAAATTTTATTATGGTTTTTATCTGGTGATTTTGTCTTTTCTGATTGGTTATTTTACCAGTTTGCTGCAAATAAATATTCGCCCGCTGAGTAGGATCATCAAGGGATATATCATGATCACCATGGGATTGACTGCGATATTTATCGCGATAATAATTTTATTAATATTTCCGATTTTTATTTTGGGGAGTAGTTTGTAGGAGACGGTGATCGGTAATCGGAAATGAAAACTGGAATTTGAAATCTGAAAAAAAGAAGATTGGAAACTGAAATCTTGAATCTGAAAAGTAATTAAAATAACAATAGATTCACTTTTTACTTAAAAGTGCTTGCATTTGTTTGTCGAACTTGTAAAATTAAACTTAATTATTAACAATTTTCATGAAAAAGTTTCTCCTCTCGCTCGCGACAATAATTGTTGTGGCCAACGTTTTTATTTTCAAAGTCCAAGCAGCAGATTTGCTCCCAAATCCAATCAAGAATTTATTCAATCTGATGGGAACTGATGGCTGTAATACAGCTGGTTTCATTACTAACCGTGTCCAAACTGGTCTGGTAATTGGTTTGATCGTTTTAGTACTTTTCGGAGTTGTCTATTCATTATTAGCAGCTTTCAAGTATATTCGTTCGGAAGGTGACCCAGGTAAGATCGAGGAAGCACAGAAAGGCATCAAAGCGATTTTCTTTGGCATTGCAGCGATGATGATCGGTATAGTTGGAATTGTGATTGTTTTTGTCTTCTTTGGTGCTACCCGACCCGGGACTAATGTTTATCAGGTATGTTTATCAGCACCAGAAAGCCCTGCTTGTGATAACTGTAGAAATACTAATCCTCCTACTGCAGTCTGTACAGATTGTGAAAAGGAATGGACTGATTATTGTAAATTACCTAATCCAAAGCCTGCAAAGCCTGCTGGTAATTGTGCAAATCCAGTTAAATAAAATTATCTTTAATTAAAATTAATATTTATCACATGAAAAAGCTTTTCCTCTCGCTGGCGACTGTTATTGTAGTGGCAAATGTTTTTATCCTAAAAGTCCAAGCAGCAGATCTCCTTCCAGGTCCAATCAAAAATTTATTCAATCTGATGGGAACTGATGGCTGTAATACAGCTGGTTTCATTACTAACCGTGTCCAAACTGGTCTGGTAATTGGTTTGATCGTTTTAGTACTTTTCGGAGTTGTCTATTCATTATTAGCAGCTTTCAAGTATATTCGTTCGGAAGGTGACCCAGGTAAGATCGAGGAAGCACAGAAAGGCATCAAAGCGATTTTCTTTGGCATTGCAGCGATGATGATCGGTATAGTTGGAATTGTGATTGTTTTTGTCTTCTTTGGTGCTACCCGACCCGGGACTAATGTTTATCAGGTATGTTTGTCAGCACCTGAAAGTATAGCATGTCAAGAATGTAATGCTGGAGGTGGTACAAAGTGTGACGCTTGTGAATTACTTTGGACTAATTGGTGTAAGGATACTAAAAAAGCAACAGATCCAAAGTCAGATCCTAATTGTAAAAATCCAGTTGCCGGTGCAGGTGGTCAACAAGGTCAACAAGGTCAACAAGCAAGTTGTTTATTAACATGTGTTACTCAAAATAACTATATTGGAGATACAATATGTTCAACGTTAAATCTAGGTAATACCGCGACATATACTTGTAGCCCAGGTAGTGATCTTACTAGAAAATTGATTTGTGATAAAAATAAAAAATGTGTTAGTTTTAATTAAATTTTATATTTAATATGAAAAAGTTTCTCCTTTCGCTTGCGACAGTAGTTATCGTGGCAAATATCTTTATTATTAAAGTACAGGCTGCTGAATTGCTTCCGGATTCAATTAAAAAGATTTTTAATCTGATGGGAGTGAATGGTTGTAATACGGCTGGTTTCATTACGAACCGTGTTCAAACTGGTCTGGTAATTGGTTTGATCGTTTTAGTACTTTTTGGAGTGGTATATTCATTATTAGCAGCATTCAAGTATATTCGTTCTGAGGGTGACCCAGGTAAGATCGAGGAAGCACAGAAAGGCATCAAAGCCATTTTCTTTGGCATTGCAGCGATGATGATTGGTATTGTCGGGATTGTGATTGTCTTTGTCTTTTTTGGTGCTACCCGACCAGGCACAGATGTATTTCAGGTATGTTTATCAGAGCCAGAAAGTGCAGCTTGTATCAAATGTAATGCTGGAGAAACAGCAGTTGGTACATTATGTGATGTCTGTGATAAACAATGGGTTAAATTTTGCAAATCTAATGCTGTTGCTGATGATCCTGCAAATTTTAATCCTGGTGCAGTTGGAGTAGTTGGAGATTGTGTCAATCCTGTTAAATAAAATTGTTAATAAACAGAATCAAAAGGAAGTAGTGAAATACTTCCTTTTTTTTCGGGCTTTTGTTATGATTTGGTTATACTTTCAACATAGATATGCTACCACAAATCAGCGCTGATCTTTTTCCGAAATTTATCCAGGATGTCTTTGATTTGATGGGGCCTGGTGGCAGTAATGCTGTGAATTTTGTTGTTGGCCGGGTACAACTGGCTTTGTTTATAGTGGTGGGTGGACTAGTATTGGTGGCTGTCGTCTATGCTTTAATTGCTTCATTCAAATACATCCGTTCTCAAGGTGATCCAGGGCAGATCGAGGAAGCGCAAAAGGCGATCAAGGCAATATTCTTTGGACTCGGCTCACTGGTGATTGCCATCATTGGTATAGTTTTGATATTTGTCTTCTTTGGTCTAAAAGCACCGACACCGACTGTCGCCCAGACATGTATCTCGGCTCCTGGAAGTATCGGTTGTCAGTCCTGTCAGGAGAATTCCAAAGGGAATATTTGCGTTTTTTGTGAAGCGATCTATGCTGCGGTTGCCAATAGTACTTTAAATGATGTCAATGGTGATGGGGTAATT
The DNA here is from genome assembly GCA_037138855.1 of bacterium. Classification (GTDB taxonomy): domain Bacteria; phylum Patescibacteriota; class Dojkabacteria; order B142; family OLB20; genus JBAXHO01. Next base: position 6,491 of record JBAXHO010000012.1, on the reverse strand, counting down.
GATCAGACCGATATCAAAGTAGTGCGTCAAATTAATGGTTTAACTGGTAATGGTTTTGCTTGTGTTAATTAAAATGATTTTACAAAAATTCAAAAATTTCAGTAAATTTCTCGCTGTAGTAGTGATAATTTTGCTGGCGGTCAGTAATTTGTTATTTATGCCATTACTGGCTAGTGCTCAGACACCTACTCCTAGCGGTTCTATTCCCTGCCTGCCTGGATCAGTGGATCCCAATTGTGACCCTCCGACTTTTCAAATAGTGGAAGAATATATGGCTGGAATGCTAATAGTATTGTGGTCTGCAGGTGGTTTGATCTTTTTAATTTTCTTTATAATTATTGGGTATACATATCTTACTGCCGGTGGCAATCCGGAAAAAGAAGCAGAAGCCAAATCCCGAGGTAAAAGATGGTTGATCGGAATTCTTTTATTTTTTTTATCACGGACTTTAGTAGGTACAATCATGGGTATTCTGATTGGAGATAGTACTGATTGTTATCGGACATTAAATATTCCTGGAGTTTCATTCTTCTTTGCTGATGTCTGTACTACAGGAGATCCCAATTCCAATTCCGGAGCCGGGACGCCAATTCCTACAATACCTGGAGGAAATGTGACAAACACTCCAGCGCCTACCAATACTCCAGCACCTACAATCCCTATAAATTTGTGTGAAGGCATACCATTACCAGGTATCACCAATTATACCTGGCATGACTTATGTTTCCAAAAATGCTCGATTGAATTTCAAAATAATGGTAGTTTTGATATTGATACTGATATGTATTTTCAATACTACGCAACGTGTCAATGTATAGTGGTAAATGGGCAAATTGATACTGGAAAGTGTACTCAGGTAGTGGACATGAATGTGATACCGACTGCAGCACCTACGAATACGAATACTCCTACAGTTCCACCTTTAACTTGTGCTAATATTGGTAATATTTGGAATGATTTTTGTAATGCAGGGTGTTCTTCGAATCCTGTAGATTATGTAGCTGGTAGTTATTTATTATTAGCTCCTCAAGCTGGATATATTTATTTAGGAGAGCGTTACCAAGTAAATTGTTTGTGTAAGAGTCCATCAATACCTCGTGCAGAATGCCGGGGTATAGTAAAAATGTAATTAACTATCAGATTTTTCGCGTTCTTTTCTCCGTCATCTTTTCAGATTTTTCTGATCGCTTCCAATTTTTTTCTTCTGTTTTGTTTTTTTAATAAAAAAGCTAATTTTGCGTCATATTACAATGTTTTTATTTTTTTATTTGATATAATCTGCATGATCTATTATATATTAGAATCTATTATATATGAATATTGGTAAAAAATTAAGACTATATCGAAAGCGCAGCGGTATCAGTCAATTTAAATTAGAGCTATTAATTGGCTCATCTGCAGGAAGTATAAGCCGGATAGAACATGGAATAAATAATCCTACCAAAGAAACTTTAGCTAAGTTAAGTCAAGCTTTGGACCTCTCCTTTTTGGAAGCGGCAGAGCTGTTTAATATAGCTACTGACGGATTGCCAAAGATAGTTAATATTTTTACACAATTAAATTATACGAGAAACTTTGATGAAATTTTGCAAAAGGTAGTTGATGATATTGTTTTTGAGTTGGGATTGTCAGGTGCTTTTATTGTATTAATCAAAGGAGATAAAATCGTCAGTCAGACTTTGACAAATACAAAATACACAAAACTGATATATAACGCAATTTATCCAAAGCTCTTTAATAAACTAAATATTTTAATAGAAAAGGACAGTGAAAATATGATGGTCAGAACTATTTTGGATAATAAATCATATATTACTGACAATATTAACCAAATTGTGGTGCCTGCAGTAACGCCTCTAGTAGCAACTATTATTGGTAAAGTTTCTAAGATGAAAACAGCTATTACATTCCCATTGACAGGTGAGTTTGGTACATTGGGAGCGATTTGTTTTGGAAGTCATATTGAAACAGACTTTACTTTGGAATATCCAATCTTATTTGAATTTTCCAAATACATTAGTTCACTTTTCACCACGACGAAAATTGCCCGATCAATTACAATTATCAATAAATAATCTTTAGGAAAAATGTGAAAGGTAAATAATCTTTTAAAATGACTTTTGGTCATAAGATCGATATAATACAAATATTCAAATTAATTTTTATTCCATTATTATGACTTCCAAAGCTGTTCAGGCTAAGGCTAATTTAATAGAATATAAAGTGAAGGTAGAAACTGTGTTGGAACAGATTTTTAATGAAGAACTGGAACTGACAAAGGAATTTACTGAAGAAGCAATCAAATATATGACCGAGCTGAAAAATGTTGCGGGAGTTGGTGGAAAGCGATTGCGAGCTGCCTTTGTTTATTATTCATATTTAATGCATGGCGGAAAAGATTTTGATGCTATTACTGATATTTCTGCTGCTATCGAAATAATTCATACATTTTTTCTGGTGGATGATGATTTCATGGATATGGCAACGACACGCAGAGGATATCCTACAATACATGAGACTTATCGAAAATTCCATGCTAAGAATAAATTAAAAAAGGACTCTTTACATTTTGGTAATAGCATAGCAGCAGTGGTTGCGATCATTTGTGATCATCTCGCTATGAATATTCTCACCAAGGCCAAATTTCCTGCAGAATTGAGGTTGAAGGCAATGGAGCGGATCAATCGTCAGATTATCACGACAGGACATGGTCAAATTCATGACATTTTAAATGAAGTACGTCATAATCTTACTGAAAAAGATATTCTGGATGTATTTTATTGGAAAACTGCAACGTATACGTATGATAATCCGATTCAGGTGGGAGCTATATTTGCTGGAGTTTCAAATCCTTCCGATCTTAGCGACCTTTCCAAATATTCCATTCCTGCCGGGATTGCATTCCAAATTCAGGATGATATTTTGGGATCATTTGGTGATGAAGGTAAAACTGGTAAATCCGCTGCTGGTGATATCAAAGAGGGTAAACAAACTCTTTTGACTTTCAAGGCTTATGAAAAAGCCAATCAAGCTGAAAAAACAATTCTGGATGAGATTCTAGGTAATGAGCAAGCAACAGATGGTCAAATAAGCCAGGTGCGGGAAATTTTTATCAAAACTGGATCATTGGAATATTCGAAACAAAAGGCATTGGAATTGGTCACTGATGCTAAAAAACAGCTGCTTGCTTCTCGTAAGGATTATTGGGTCGATGAGGGGGTAGATTTCCTGGAGGGAATTGCGGATTATATGATTGATCGGGAATTGTAAAGCGGAGGGGTTGCAGATCTGCAACCCGTGCTGATAAGTAGCATAAGGTAGCTAGTAGCTAAGTAGCTTGTAGCTGGAAATTTGAGTTTTGCTTTCTAGATTCTTAGATTCATCTATTCTCATTTTTTTTCTATTAACTTTCAACTATTATCTTTTATCTTTTTTTCCCTCATGTACATTGACACAGACTATTTCACCAAAGCCCATCAGATTATTAAAAAATATCAGTTTGAGCATTATTTAACTAGTTTATTTAATTATTGGCTTGAAAATCCCACATCACTAGGTCATGGTTTTGAGCATTCATTAAAAGCTGGAGTGGAATGTTTTGAATTGGCTAAATTAAATGATTATCCGCAACCAGAGGAGCTCTTTGTGGGTGGTTTACTGCATGATATTTTTCGTCCAGCTGAAGGAGCGGGGGGCAAGGAAGATCATCATGAAGCTGTTTCCGGTATCCTGAAGCAACTATTTCCGGATGATCCAATGATAATTAAATTAATTAGTTTTTCAGATCAGCAGGAATCTTGGCGTGGTAAAAAAATTAGTCCTACTGAATTGTATGATTTATATTTATTTCTCGGTGAACGGGCTTGTCATACGAAATTAATGACTGATGCTTATGCCTGGGCTTCGAATCAATATAAATTAGCACAGGGCCAACCTCCCAAATATACTTCTCACCAACTGACTTTATCTGATTTTTTTTATTACCAGCTGGAAGTCTGGGATATTTTTATTAAAAATCAAAGCGTAAAGGGTATTGAACGGGGGATGGATAGCTATTTGAAGATTATTGCTGAATCCACTACATTGTACCAAAAGGATCGATCTGGAGAGTATTATTTGAGTTATCTTGCTTCTCAGGCGGAAATTGCCCGGCAAAAAGAGCAGCAATATTTGGAAGAATTCGGTGCAAGCTTGGCAATGGTTACAAAAATGATGCGGGCAATGTGATCGTAGGGGCGTATTGTAATACGCCCCTACGAGTTTTTACGCCTCTATAATTATAAATTGGGAGCTGCCAGTTGAGTGTCGCTTGCTTTCGTGGCTTCGACACCGGCCATAATTTTTTCAACTGCAGGTTGAGTAGCATTGGCAAGATTTTCGGTATGTATTTTGGTTACGGCATCGGCGATCTCATTTTTTACTGCCTTTTCAGCTTCCTCATGTAAAGTTTTATCTTCCATGAAAGTCTGGTCAAGCATTTGTTCTGGCTGATCTTGATAATTGGGTAATTCAAAAGCAAAAGTAGATCCCTTGCCAGTTTCGCTGGTGATAATTCGTTTGCCACCCATGACATCAATTAATTGGAAAGTGACATATAAACCTAAACCAGTACCGCTCGGATGGACAAAAAGATCTTTTTCACCAAAGATTTTCTTGGCTCGGAAAAACTTTTTTCCCAGATTGGCCAGATCATCAGGGGCAATACCAATACCGGTGTCCATGACATTAATCCGGCTAAATTTTTCATTGGTTGTAATATTAATCGAAATGCTCCCTTTAGCTGTATATTTAATCGCATTACTTAAAAAATTATCCATGATTTCCTGAGTACGAACCCGGTCGGCATAGACGAAAATTTCCTGATTAGGTGGAGTAAAAATTAATTGCAGATTTTTTTCTTCAGCACGATATTGATGTGCTTCGATACTATCATTTACGACATCGACGAAATCTACTTTACTAAGTTGAAGTTGAATCCGTTTCCCTTCAAATTTTGTCGCAGATAGCAATGTTTCTACTAATGTCACTTCCCGTCTGATCGATTCAATTCCCATTTTGAGATAACGTTCCAGTTTTTCGGTTTCGATCATGCGATCTTTTTGAAAATCCTGATTTAAAACGATCAAGGCATTTCGGACGATCGAGAGCGGTGTTCGCAGTTCATGTCCCATCACATCGATCATATCACGTTCCTGGCGCCGTGCTTCTTCCAGTTTGATGAGTGCCTGCTCTAGCGAACCATTTTTTTCTTTTAATTCATTGGTAGCCTCTTCGACTTTTTTCTCTAGGGTATGAGTAAATTGCAATGATTGCTCATAAAGCATCGCCCGATTTAATGACAGACTAATAGAATTGGCAATCTGGATTAGAAAATCTGTATCCTGCTTATTATACTGCGAATCAGCTTCTTTCGGCCCTAGAAGTAGCATTCCGGCAAGTTTATCTTTTTGAATCAATGGAATAAAAGCCCTGAGTCCTTTATCCAGCATAATTTTTTTGATTTCCTGAATCAGATGCGGTGCTTGACGGAATTGGTCTTGGAGATTGTATTCGAGCTCTTCGTAAATCAAAGGCTGAAGGTCCAGATTGGCCCAGAAATCTACAATAAAATGTAAATCCTCACCCGGAATAATTGGCTGATCTTTGTAAGCAAAGCTTTTTGTTGTGAATGGCTCATTATTAGTTACGACCAAAATTCCGGAATAATCCGGTCGAATTGTTTTCTGAATTGTCTCCAGTGCAGTATTGGAAATTTTATCTATCTCTAAAATGCTGGAAATCTCCTGACTCAGTTTCGCCGAAACCTCCAAAGGATTGTACCCCGGATTGATCAGCTTAGTGGTAGTGTAGTTTTGCAGGTAATCTTTGAAGTAGTTAAAGAAAAAAACAAAGCAGAAGGAGATCGGGATGCTTATCACAAAAGCAACTCTATTAATTGACGTTCCAAATATAAGCTCATAAATTGAAGCCAAGCAGAAAAAAATTAAATAAGGAATTGTTGCAAGCAATGAATAAAATATAAGTTTACCTAAGAGAAACCTGATATCGAGAAATTGATGTTTAACAATTGAATAAAAAATATATCCTGTAAAAAATATTGAAATGACTGGGCTATTTGATTGAAATATAAAAATTTTAAAGAGAAATGGTAGAAAAACATTAGTAGTTAATCCAATTGTTAAGGTGGTAACGATTACCCAGCCAAGATTATTTAACTGAGTTTTAACTTTTTGGTCTGGTGTTTTACTTTTTTGATATAAAATAAAAATTGTATAAGCAATACAGATCACCACATAGAGAATATAAAGTGGAGCAAGGATACCAAATTCGGTAACAATATCTCCTCCTGATATTAAGGTTTCTTTTTTACTAACTAAAGGAGTAAATAAAGTTAGTAATAACAGAGTTATCAAGAGAAAATTGAATACTTTTTTCAGATTTTTGGAAATATAATCTTGGGGAGAAAGATAACTACTAATAAAATATAATAG
>JBAXHO010000011.1:0-38337 GCA_037138855.1 bacterium | reverse complement strand
CATGTATCAAGTAGAGAATAGAAAAATAAAATTTAAAATAAATTTTTAAATTACAAAAATCTTTGGACAATTATTAGATTGGTAGAAAAAGGTTATTTTTTTCTGCCAAACTGGAATAAGTTTGTGTATAATATAACATAATTTAACTAATTTTATTACATTGATGGCACAAACTACCCAAGTTAAAAAATCTAAGAAAAACTGGATTATTTTTGGGATAGTTGTCGGTTTATTATTAATTATTTGTTGTTGTTGTAGTATAACTATTGGCTTTGTAAAGTTGATGAATATTGGTATTGCCAAGTCAAACGAGATTAAAACCGAGGTTGTATTTCCAATGTGTGTCAACAAGCAATTGATGACCAGTTCAGATTATACCAACTGGTTTAGTGCTAGTTATCGTTCTTCTACTTCCCTGGATGAAACCAAAGTTTTATTAAGTGATGCGTTTCCAGTTGGATATAATTGTCAGGATTTGTATGTCAACAATTTGCTGGAATTATTTCAAAAAGGAGAGTCATTTAGCGTTTCTTATTCTTCTACTGCAGGTAATACAGCTGATCTTTCATTTACTCCTGTAAAAGGACGAAGAATTTCTTTTAAATTAACTCAAATCGATTCCCAATGGAAAGTTACTGCCATGTCTAAGTCAGTATTTTAATTTGTATCAGATCATTATATGAAAATTATTAAAGAAAATTTATTTACGATAATTATTGTTTTAACAGTGATGGCTGGAGCTGGTTTGATCATTTTTTCAGCTCGTAGTGGTGAAGACTGGAGAATTCAATATGCTAATAATTTGGGCTTAAATGTCGATCAGTTTACTAAAGATATTACAAGTGCTACTCTCAAACAAAAAGTGGATGCTGATATTAAAGAAGGTAATGATCGAGGCGTCACAGGGACTCCGACTATTTTTGTCAATCAGGTAAGTTTACCTTTTTCTGCCACAATCAAAGATGATTTAGATAAGAAAATTACCGAATTATTAGCCACCAATCCTGATCAGATTTTAATTGAAGAATTTACTGACTATCAATGTCCTGTATGTAAAGAATATCATACCAACGTTGCTGAACTGGTTACCAAATATCAGGCAGAAGAAAAAGTGGTTTGGGTTTATAAGAATTATCCAATCCAAAATCTGCATCCCTTTGCTTATGAAGCAGCCATTGCGGTGGAAGCAGCACGTAATCAAAGTAAATTCACAGAAATGGCAGAATTACTTTATGGCAATCAGGAAAACTTTAAAGGTCCAAAATTTTAAATGAACGTATATTTTACAGCATCTACAGCTAACCTTGAGCGTGATCAAGCTAAATATCAAAAGATTATTCACTGTTTAGAGTCAGCAGGTCATCATGTTAGTGAAAGTTGGTTATTGGAAAAAATTACTAATAAATTAAGTAAACTTACATCTAGAGAAATTTTATTAAAAAATATTCAATTACTACAGGAATCTGATTTTGTCGTTTTAGAGCTTTCAACTCCTTCATTAGGAGTGGGTTATTGTATTGGTCAGGCAATTGCTAATTATCGGAAAATTCTTTGTCTTTATCCTCAAGGCATTGATAAAAATGAGATTTCTGAAATTGTTACTGGTTCTACGTCTGCCTTACTGACTTATTGTGCTTATGACCAGGACAATCTCGAGCAAGTTATTCGTGACTATATTGCTGGACTAAACATGGATAATCTCCGGAAATTTAATTTTATTGCCAATGAGCAAATCATTCAGTATATTGCTGATGGTGCACTGAAAGAAGGTAAATCCAAATCAGAATTTCTTCGCGATAAGATTTTGAAGGAATTTATTCATAAGTGAAGACTAGTTCATGTTATAATTGTATTCGTTTACTAAAACAGTATGAAAGATATATTAAAACAAAAACAATATATTGAATTATTTGAGATAATTGCGTCACTTCAAGATGTTAATGAAGTTAAAAATCTTTTTCGAGATTTATGTACCATGTCAGAGCTCAAAGCTATGGCAGAACGCTGGAAAGTAGCTAAATTAGTTAATGACGGTGTTTCTTATCGGAAAATTAGTGAATTAACAGGTGCTTCTACAGCCACTGTCACTCGTGTGGCACAATGGCTCCATCATGGTAAAGGGGGATATCAGCTGATGCTTGAGAAATTAAAGTAGGTAATTTTTTAATAATCAGCTTATTAAATCCCCGCAAATGAAATAGGGGATTTTTGTTCTTAGAAAAGTGAAAGAAGGAGGGGTTCCAGATCTGTAACCCGTGCAAGTATCATGTATTATCTAGACAGAAGCTAAAAGTTAAAAGATAATAGATAGAAGATAAAAAAGTATCACGTATCACGTATCAAAAAAAAATATAAATTATTAATACCAGTTTTCAGATTCCAACTTTCTATTAACTCTTAACTCTTATCTATTATCTATTTAACCATGTCCAAACAATTTAAAACACCAAAACGTCTCAAAGGTTTTAATGACTTCTTTGCCAAGGATATGATGATCCGGGAATTTGTGATCAATACCTTTAAGGCGGGTTTTGAGAAATATGGCTATGAGCCACTCGAGACACCGGCTCTTGAATATTCAGAGCTAATGCTCGGTCAAAGTGGTAGCGAGGCAGAAAAAATGTATTATCGCTTTAAAGATAATGGCGGTCGGGATGTGATGCTTAAATTTGAAGTGATGATCGCCATGTGTCGCGCTCTTGCTCAAAATATTGGGAATATTCCTTTGCCTTACAAACGTTACCAGATTCAACGTGTCTGGAGGGCAGAGAATGTTCAGAAGGGGCGTTATCGTGAATTTACACAGTGTGATGCTGATACTATCGGTTCATCATCTATGACTGCCGATGCTGAGTATATTCAGATGGGAATTGAAATTGTAGCTAAATTAGGTTTTAAGGAATTTATGGCGCGGGTCAGCAATAGAAAATTTCTGGAAGGTTTGGCGGTCTATCTTGGAGTTCCAAAAGAACAATATTACAAATTCTTTATGTCTATTGATAAGATAGAAAAAATTGGTAAGGAAGGAGTTGTCAAGGAAATGACTGAAATCAGAGAAATAAGTGAAGATATTGCTAGAAAAGCTGTAAAGCTCATTGATCCAGTAAATTACAAGGATATGTCATTTCAGGAAATCCTGAATTCATTTGAAAATACTGTCGCTACGACAGATATCGGTAAAGAGGGTTTGGATGAATTGGGACAAATTAATGATTACCTAATAAAAGCTGGGGTTGATTCAAAATATTTTAAATTTGATACTTCAATAGCGCGTGGTCTTGCTTCGTACACAGGGCCGGTTTGGGAATTCTCAATAATTGAAGGAGGAGTGGGCTCCATTGCAGGATGTGGCAGGTATGATAATGCTATCGGTAAATATTTGGGGGATCAGGAAGTACCAGCTACTGGTGGCTCATTTGGAATTGAACGAATTTGCGACATTATCAAAGATCGAGGTATGCTGGATTTCCCGGAAACCACGATCAAAGTTCTGGTTGTGAATTTCTCTGCAGAAACTATGGAATATCAGCTTAAAATCGCCCAAGCGCTCCGGGATAAAGGAATAAATACCATGCTTTATCCGGAAATTGAAAAAATCGGTAAGCAAATGAAATATGCAGATAAAAAGGGAATAGAATTTGTAATTATTGCAGGATCTGACGAGCTTCAGGAGCAGACTGTGACTATAAAGAATTTGTTGAATGGTGAGGAAAAGCGAGTTGATTTTAGTAAATTAGTAGATGCTATCAACTCGAAACTCGTAACTCATAACTATTAACTCGTAAGTGAAGTTGCTATATCAAACATATCTGAGTGCTTCGATAGGATCCATTTTAGCTGCTTTTAATGCCGGATAAATGCCACATATTAAGCTAGTGAGAGCGGTGATGAAAATGATTAACAGCAAAACCTGAAAGTCGATATTGAGTAGAAAACCAGCCAGATTATTTATCCAAAAATCGGTAAAGACAGTAATCAGAAGGAAGTTAGTCAAATTAATAAATATCATTGAAAAAAGTACCCCCATCAAGCAGCCTAGCGCAGTAATCGCTAGTGACTCCAATAAAAATTGTATTAGTAAATCCTTTTCTGTAGCTCCCAGTGCTTTTCTGATTCCAATTTCATTGGTGCGATCGGCTACATTTGCCAGCATAGTGTTGACTATTCCTACACCAGAAACAAACAAAGCTATGCCACCAGTGATCAAAATGATGGCCAAAAGTGCAAGATCAACAATGGCAATCATTTTTTGGATTTCTTTTGGATTAATCACCATAGCAGAAAATTCCAGATTATTTGTATATTTTAATATATTAAAATAATTTAGAATTTCAGCAGCAGCAATTTCGCTTTTCGCATTATTTGTTAAACTGATTGAATAATTTCTTCCGAAAAACATCGATGAGTAGTCTTCCTCCACAATAGTTTCCGGGATTATAATGAAGTTATTTATCATTGGTAAACTGGTACTATATTTGTTTTCAGCTACTCCGATAATTGTAAATTGCCGGTTTTCGATCTGAATAATTTTTCCGATTGGATTGGTTTCACCCCAGATATTATTGAGAAAATATGTTCCGACTATTGCCACTGGAATTTTTTGGCGATTGTGAAAATCATTGATCATTTCTCCTTGGATGAGATTGAATTGTTGTAATTTTAGAAATGTAGGATCGCAGCCATTTATTTGAGGAATACTATTACTATTGAGATTATCGATGTTGATTTTACTTTTAATATTTACTCCATCAAGCAATACTTTGTGGGGAATAAAGTTGATACTTTTTCCAATATTATCAATAAAATAAAAATCTTTATTCTCAAGAAGGTGTTGGATATACTTTTGAGGATTTTGGGTGCTAAAAAGTTCTAATGTCAGATTAGTAGAAGCAATAGCATTAGTTGTATTTTGAATAGTTTTGTGAATTCCGCTACTGATGGAAAGCATGATAAAAATCGTACCGATCCCGATAGAAACACCAAAAGCAGTCAAAAAAGAACGAAAGCGGTTCGCTAAAATTGAAATAATCGCTGTTTTAATTTTCTTGAAAATATTGCCCATTATTCAGAAACTAAAATTATTTTCCCATCCTGCATTTGAATTATTCTTTCTGCATAGGAAGCGACGTGTGCATCATGTGTGACTAAAATGATTGTATTGCCTTGCTGATGAAGAGCTTTAAATATTTTTAATATTTTCTCTGATGTTGAAGAATCTAGGTTTCCTGTAGGTTCATCAGCCAGAAGTAAACTGGGGTTATTGATCAAAGCTCTGGCAATCGCTACGCGTTGTATTTGTCCTCCTGATAATTGAGAAATTTGTTGTTCTACTTTGGATGCGATTTCTAGCTTTTCCAAAAGTTCGAGCACATGCTTTCTGAGATCATGGGGCTGAGATTTCGAATACTCTAAGGGTAAAATCACATTTTGAAAAACATTATATCTTTTGAGTAGATTAAATGATTGAAAAATAAAGCCAATTTGTTGATTACGGAAAGCTGCCATTTGTGTTTTGGAGAGATCATGAATCGCCTTATTATTAAAAATATATTCACCGGATGTCGCCTGATCCATTCCTCCAATAATATTCATCATGGTAGTTTTACCACTGCCACTTGGTCCCATAATGGCTACAAATTCACCCTTTTTGACTGCGAAATTTACACCTGAAAGAGCCCAAAAGTCTTCTGTCCCAATACGGAACTTCTTTTTAAGATTTTTCAGCTTTAATAAAATGTCAGCCATTGGTTAAAATCCGGTATTGTTGGAAATTGATTTGGGGTTGGTCGTAAGCATTAAAATGGTATCTCCTTCATTAATCCCAGATGTTATTTCCACGTTTTCATCGTTAAATAGTCCAATTTCCACATCCACCATCTCAATTTCACCAGAAGAAAGTTTTTTTTGTATTTGTAATTTATTTTCATTTGGAATAAATTTTATTGCTGATAACGGTATTACCAGCACATCCTTCAAGGTAAATGTTTCAATTGAAATATTTGCCTGTTGATCAATTCGTACTAAATCATCTATTTGATCAAAACTAATAATTACTTTGTACATATTTGTTAAGTTACTGGATATTTGTTGATTAAATTGTGTGCTACCACTTAATTCATCATAACTAACAGCCTGGCTACTGATGGATATGACTTTTCCGGTGTATGTTTTGTTATTTAGAGAATCAATTGAAATATTTGCATTCTGGTCTTTTTTGAGAAAAGTTAATTGTCTGTCACTTACATAAGCCTTGATTACCAGGGAGTTATTCGCCGAAATTGAAACTCCTTTTTGTAGACCAGTTGCAGTAACTTCCAGAGAAATTTGCATTCCTTTCTGGTAATCATTTTGTCCTACATCACCAGCAATACTTGCAGTTAAAGTCATAGCTTCTATTTGTACAATTTTTTTTTGTTGCTCTTTCTGAAGTTCTTTAAGTTGCTTTTTTAAAGCATCAATTGAGCTTTGACTTCCAGTACCATTATTGAAATCATTAAGAGATTTTTGTGCTGCCAGTCGCATATTTTCAGCTGTTAAAATATTTAACTCTAATTGTGTACCATCCAAAGTAAACAATAGTTGATCAACTGATACAGCATCACCTGGTGAAACTGAGACAGATGAAACCATTCCAGCAAGACGGCTATAAATATTTGACTGAGATGCAGGAATATATGTAGGATCAGCAATCATTAGTGGATAGGATAGGGCATCGACAACGACAATCTGAGCGGTTTCATATTCACTTTCACTTATTTTAGAATTACTTGCACCAGCTGCGATCAAAGTATTAGTAATAATATTCACTTTAAAAACTGTACCGGAAGCAGTGCTTTTAGTTTGCAGGTAATTTCGTTCTTGAATAATTTGGTTATAGTTTGTTTCGGCAATACTTAGTTCATTTTCCAATTGTTTCTTTTCTAAAGGGTCTTTGCTGATTGCTTTTTGAGCTAGGTAGATTTCACTGTTTAATTCACTAATACTTGTCGTGATAGTAGCTAATTCATCATTTGCAGTTGTGGTATCTAGTTTCGCTAACACATCACCAATTTTTACTTTGTCTCCGGATTTCACTTGGACATCACTAATAGTGCCTGGAACAGAAAATGAATGAATTACCTTATCATTATTTACTACTTGACCGGTGGAAGAAATCTGGCCAATTAGATCCTGTTTAGATACTAAATATGGCTGATATTCAGCAGCATTAATTTTCCCATTTTTTTGTAAAAGTGTTTTGTTGAGAATAAATCCAGCGACAGAACAAAAACAACATAAAAAAAGTAAATTAATAATAATAATTTGTAAAAAGCGTTGACGTTTATTTACAATAAATAATCCAGTTTTTTTAATTAATAAGAAAAATTTTGACACTAAAAATATGATTAAAAATATTCTAATTATCTTTAAATATAATTTAACATTTATTAATCTGTAGCAAAAGGAAATAATGTAAATCTTGAATTATTGGCATCTTAAATTGAGCAATATATTTTGAAAGTACTAATGTTATAGTTTTTTTAAAAAGTTGAGATATCTATACTATTCAAACTATACCAGCACTCTATTTTTAGTATGTAAGCACATTCCAAATCATGCGTTACCATAAGTAAGATTACCCAATTCCAAAATGATACCAAAAATATCGAATGCTGATTCACGGCGTATATTTTTTTTAGTGGAAAAATATTTTCCTTACTACGGAGAAATGGGAAAGACAATGTTAGTTGGTTTGATCGAATCGATGTTGCAATCCGAATTTTCTACTAGAGCCAATGTTATTAGAGATGGTACACGTTATTCTGAACTGTTGATTGAAGCACATATGATTATTACTGTTTTCCAGAAAGAACAAGCGGAAATTGCAGTAATTAATTTGACAAAAAGTAATATTAGTGATAACGTGATAATACGTTAAAACAAATTATGAATATATTATCTTTAACTAAATTAGTTTTCCATCATCACCTTCCCTTGCGGAGGTAGTTTCATTTAATAATTCCAAATTTTTTATACCTCCGTTCTGGAGGTTTTTTGACGTTTGTCAAAAGCGCAGTAAATTATTTTTTAAGTAAATGGCCATGTAAACAAGTAATTTTAAACTGTCAATTATTTAAATTCTTAACATTACATTTTATTTATCATTATATGAAAAATTATTCAAAAATTATAATTGCATTAGTCATCATTGTGCTCTTGGGAGCGACTGCAATTGGGATTTATCAATTCAAATTTACGAAAACTGTTGTACCAGAAAAGTTGTCTACAGACAATTTCCAACAAATCTGGGGGAAAAAGGAAATCATAATTGGTCTCGATGAAGCGTATCCGCCAATTACCTTCAAAAATGAAAAAGGGGAAATAGTCGGATATGATGTTGATCTTGCAAAAGAAGTTTTTAAACGTATGGGATTAACTCCGGTATTTAGAGCTGTGGAATGGGATACCATTGTCCTGAGTTTAACCAAAGGGGATATCGATGTTGTCTGGAGTGGTATGAGTATCAATGAAGAACGTCAAGCCAAGATCAATTTCTCGGATCCGTATTTCAAAGGCGCATATGTATATATCTTGAAAAAAGATGCAACAATTTCCAATAAATCCGAATTATCTGGCAAGACTATTGGTGTCCAGGCTGGTTCTTCGAATGAAGAATGGCTTCGATCTAGTCCGATTTTTTCCAGTCTCAAAGAGCTGAAAACTTACAGTACTTTCGAGGAAGCATTATTGGATCTAGATATTGGTCGTGTCGATGCGGTCTTTGGTGATGGTACTTTTGCTTACTATTACATCAATGATAAAAAAGCAGATTATAAGACATTTGATGAAATAGAAGAGGGTATTGGAGCTGGTGTCGGTATCCGAAAAACAGATAATGCCTTACGCGATGAATTAAACAAGACTTTGAGAGAAATGAAACAAGACGGCACCATGCAGGAAATCGCCAAAAAATGGTTCGGAAACGCTAACTTCGTAATTTAAAAAACGGTGATCAGTCTCCGGTGAGCGGTGATCGGGAGGGGAGGTTGGAATTTTAGGATAAAGCGGGTATTAGAAATTATCCTTTTTATTCTTATACTCTCAAATTCATAGATTCCTAGATTCTTAAATTCGTTTTATTTTTTTAACATCATGGAGTATTCGATACAAAATTTACAATTTTTATTGGACGGAGCATTGGTCACGATCGAGCTCTGGCTGGTATCTGTAATATTTTCATTTATCTTTGCGGTGCCGGTCGCTATAGTGCGCAACAATAAAACACCGGTTCTCGGAAAGGTATTGACAATATTCACAAATATTATCAGGGGTACTCCACTGATGTTACAGCTTTATACAGTCTATTTTGCAATTCCAATTCTACTGGGGATGGGGATGGGATCCTTTTTATCAGCATCAATAGCCATGATAATATCCGGCACTGCCTACATGAATGAAATCATCCGTGTTGGAATCAGATCAGTTGAAAAATGGCAGTATGATGCCGCACAGGCATTAGGCTTGAATTATTGGCAGACAATGCTCTATATCGTTTTACCGCAGGCATTTTCACGCTCAGTCGCCGGTATCGGCAATGAAATTGTCAGCAGGCTTTATTCAATTCCATTGATTGCTGTCCTTGGTATGGATGAGCTGCTGAAGAATGCTAAGGTAATTGTAGTAAGAACTTTTGATTTTACGCCATTTTTGATAATTGCCATTTTTTATTATCTGTTTAATACACTGATTTTAAAGATAGTAAATAGTTACGAAAAAAGACTAACAAAATTTAAATTAGCTGAAAACCAATGATTAAGCTCAAAAAGGTCAACAAAACTTTTCAAGACAAGTTGATTCTCAATAATGTAGATTTGGAGATCGCCAAAGGGACAATTGTCTCGATTATTGGACCTTCCGGTGCAGGCAAAACCACACTTTTACGCTGTATCAAGCAACTGGAACGAATTGATCAGGGACTGATTGTGATCAATGACTTTGATGTGACGGGACAAGGCGGTCAGCTAGAGCGGGCTCAAATATTGATGAAAATCGGCTACGTTTTTCAGGAATTTAACCTGTTTCCCAACAAAACAATCTGGGAAAACCTGGAGCTTCCCTTACGTTTGGTTAGTAAGACTGCAAAGGCTGAAAGAGAGTTTATTATTACAAAACAATTAGAAGAATTTGGCATTCTCGCTAAAAAAAATGATTATCCCAGTCAGTTATCTGGTGGTCAGAAACAACGCGTTGCGATTGCCAGAGCGTTAGTAATGAAACCAGAGGTAATGTTGTTTGATGAACCTACTTCAGCATTAGACCAGGATTTGAAAAAGCAAGTTTTGGATTTAATCAGGCAACTAAGTGAAACCAAAAATCTCACAACCATAATTGTCACTCATGAGCTGCAATTCGCCCGGGAAATTTCCGATGCGATTGTTTATTTGGACAAAGGCACAATCATTGATCAAGGCTCTGCAAAGGAGGTGATTGGATGAAGGAGAAACGTAACTCGTAACTCGTTAATTTGTTAATCTGTAGTTATTACGTAGTATATCGTTAGATTCCGGACAGCAAGATTTTCTAAACTAAGGTTAAGAAAATCTAGCTTCCGGAATGACGTTAGGACTGCTTGACATCACTAGTATGTCGTTTTAGTGTCAGCTACTAACTACTAGCTACTAACTATTAACTATTTTATTTTTTACATACACAACATGAACATACTCGATTTAGCCAAAAAAATCATCTCCATTCCCAGCTATTATGATGGGAAAATAGATGAAAAAGCACTAGGTGAATTTATTTATCAATATTTTACAGAAAATGTAAAAACGGTCAAAGTGAGTAAACAAATTAGCCCGGATGGACGGTTTAATGTAATTGTCCAAAATACTGACAAGCCGGAATTATTATTTTCCTCTCACATGGATACGATCCAGCCGCCTGGTGATACAAATCAAATGTTACACCCAAAAGTAGAGGGTGATAGGCTATTTGGTCTAGGTGCTGTGGATATGAAAGGTGGACTCACCGCTGCGATTAAAGCAATTGAGGAAATGCAGGAGCAGTTACCACCATTTATGGCTGTTTTTGATTTTGATGAGGAGTATTATTTCCTGGGAATCAAAACATTTTTACAAGAATATTCTGCCATCAGGCCAAAACTGGCAATTTTTACAGAGCCGACTAATCTCAAGATTGTCAATGGTTGTCGGGGAATTCTAGAAATTCGCGTTGAATTTACCGGCAAAACCGGACATGGCTCCAGACCGGATCTCGGCATTAATGCTATTGAGAGAAGTGTGGCTTTGATTGAAGAATTTAAAGAAGAGGTTGCGAAACTAGATTCTCAAACTCAAATTGGCAAGACCTCAATTAATTTCTCAGGAATAAAAGGCGGTTTGATTTCTAATGGAACGATTGTCGAGCAAGCCAATTCGGTTCCTGATTATGCCAGTTTATTGCTGGATATCAGGAAAGCAAATTCTATTTTAACATTAGAAAAAGCACAGCAAATGCTAGAGCAGTTAGCTGCAAAGTATCAGTTAAAACTGGGGAAAATTGAGTTAAACCTGGATTTAGCAACCTGCTTTACAAAAAAATCAGATTTGTCGCTTGTGGAAGGAGCTGTGAAAGCAGTATTAGGCAACTTTGCATATGAGCCGGAAATTGACCGTGGTGGTCTTTTCGAAGGAGCTTTGGTTCAGCCGGTTTTGGGTTGTCCCTGCATCTCATTCGGTCCCGGTCCCAAGGGAGTAGAATTTACCGCTGAAGAATATGTCAGTATCGAGGGGATTGAAAAGACAAAGGAGGTTTATGTGGAAATATTAAAGAACTGAAAATACGAACTTACTATACTTTTGTAAAGCTGACTTTATGGAAGTATTGACTTTTGTAAAGTGGCTAGTTATAATTTCAGTATGAATAAACGTAGAATTCTCGAACAAAAATTAAATAAGCACTTTCAGAAATATAAACAAGCGATAATTCTGCTTGGTGCAAGACAGGTGGGTAAAACAACACTATTAAAAAGAATTTTTCCTGATGCGAATTATCTGTTAGTAGATGAAAAAGCTGTTTTTGATATTCTGGAAAGTTATAGCTCAGACTCATATCGTGGCTTAATTGGAAATTCGAAGTCGATTTTTATTGATGAGCTACATTTACTTTCAAATCCCGGTAGAGCTGTCAAATTGATATATGATCAATTGGATGATGTCCAGATCATAGTAACTGGCTCATCTTCATTACATATAAAAAACAAGACTGCCGAAAGTATGGCCGGAAGAGCAATTAATTATTCTTTGTATCCTCTTACCTTTGGCGAATTATTATTTCAACGTGGAATTGAAACTTCCGAAGCAATCCATATTACAGATAAAGTTTTGAAGCAAGATGCTAGCGAGTCATATAAAAAATATGATATTAGTAGCGTACTAGACAGCCTGTTACTTTTTGGTCAATACCCGCATTTGGTTGATTCTCCAGGAGATAAGACCTATCTGAAAAATCTGGTAGAAAAAGCAATTTTTAAAGATATCATTGAATTGAATTTGATTGAAAATAGATCAAAAGCATTAGAACTACTCAAGCTTCTTGCATATCAGATTGGGAATTTAATTAGTTATACTGAGCTTTCAAGTAGACTTGGCATAAGTACACCAACGGTTCAAAGATACATCGATATTTTTGAGCAAAGTTTTCTCATTTACAGGTTGTATCCATATAGCAAAAAGTTAAGAGAAGAAATTGGTAAAGCTCCGAAGATATATTTCTGGGATTTAGGACTCAGAAATGCATTAATCGAGAATTTCGATCCTTTAAACATCAGAAGTGACTCTGGTGCAGTATTCGAAAATTTCATAATTAACGAGGTAAAAAAAGAAGTTGATTATCTAGATCTGGAATACAAAATCAATTATTGGAGATTGAAATCTGGAAGTGAAGTAGACATTGTTTTGAGTAATTCTAAGCAGTTGCTGGGCTGTGAAATCAAGTATTCAAATGGTGAGATTTCAAAAGCCTTTCAAAATCGATATCCTCAAGCAAAAACCCATTTGATCACCAGTAAGAATTTCATTTAAAATTTAAGTGGCAAGTGCAAATTAAAAATAAATAAAATGCCTGGCACGGGTTGCAGATTTGCACCCCGTGCTCAGGACTTTACGTTTTACAACTATCTAAACAACATCCCGCAGCCGATCGTAAACAGTAACATTTCAATGAAAGAAGACACAGTTTTTTTATTGATCTTCTCCAGAGATTTGTTTCCCAAATAAAGTCCCACTAACAATCCCGGCAGGATTAAAGCTAAATAAAGCTTCAAGAGCGGTGTTGCTAATAGACCTTGTTGCCAAAATAAAAAGCCTCGCCATAAAGCATCAACAGCAAAAATAGCCGAAATGTTGGACCTGAGAAATTTGTGATCATGTACGACTTTGTTGAGGTACATTACAATTGGCGGTCCATTGGTGTTAAATAACCCGCCACAAATCCCTCCGAGAAAGCCAGCAAAAAATGCTTTGACTTTGTGAAAAACTTCCGGTTCATGTTGTTTTTTGATGACGCTCTGAAGCACCAGGAAAATTAACATAATGCCATAAAGTCTTTTGAGGAGATGCATGGAGAACAGGTTAAATAACGAGACACCAAGTAATGTACCAATCATCAGTCCTAGAGCAATTACAAAAATTTTATGGAGATGAATTCGTTTCCGTTCTTTGATAACTATGATCAAGCCGGACGAAATATCAGCCATAGTCGCTATGACTACAGCCGACTTAAAATCTACAAATAATGAGAGAATTGGCACTAAGAGCAGTGAAGGACCAAAGCCGACTAGTCCCTTGATGAAATAGGCAGTTATGGAAGTTAAAAGTAGTAGGGCAAACATAGAAAAATTTACTTCCATAGGATTATTGCTTTCTAAATTTAGATATTTAGTTGTCAAGGATCTCATTTAAGCGCTTCTGGGATTTTGTTTTGAGACAGTAGCGGGTAAATAGTTAAATAGTTGCGATATATAGCCTAGCGAAATTACTAGTGAGTGTCAAGGAAAATAATATTTAATCATGGAATAATAAAAGATATCGAAGGGATAGATAGGAGAGTTGTTAAGTAGTGTATCGGTAGATTCCGGACAGTACAGTAGACTGAAATTAGTTAGAAGTTATAAGTTAATAGTTAATAGGAGAATTATATAAGTCAATTCATTATCCTTTAATCTTTTAACTTCTAGCTTTTAACTATTAACTTTTAATTCTACCAGCTACCAGCTGCTAGCTACTAATTTACATTTCCGCTATAATCAAGGCATATATTTCAAGATATTTTTATGAAAATTACTTTAATTGGTGCTGGAGGAGTAGGTGCTGAAACAGCCGAATTAGTATTACGCGAAAATCTAGCTAAGGAATTGATATTAGTTGATTTGAATGCTGATCCGTTAAAAGGAAAATTTCTTGATCTTGCTCATGCTGCTGCAATTTGTGGATCTACTACTAAATTTCAATATACTGTTGATTACTTGGGTGCAGAAAATTCTGATGTCTATATTGTAACAGCTGGTTTACCTAGAACTCCAGAAATGAAGAGTCGTAATGATTTATTTGTAGCTAATACGAAAGTAATTAGTGCGATTTGTAATAAAATTAAAACTTTGGCGGCAGATCCATTAATTATAATGATTACTAATCCCTTAGATTTAATTTTGCGCTATGCGATAGAATTCTGTCAGTTAAACCCAAAAAAAACGCTGGGTATGTCTGGTGTCCTTGATTCGGCAAGATTTCGTTTTTATTTAGCAAAAGCAGCTCAAGTACCAGTTAGCGAGGTAACTGGTTTAGTGATCGGTCCACATGGCGAAGCGATGGTCCCCTTAGTTTCTTTGGCTAAAATATCCGGAAAACCGCTCAGTGCAAGTTTAACTCCCGATCAAATTGCGCAAGTGATTACAGAGACGGTGCAAGCCGGAGCAAACATTACCAATCTGCAAGGGCGTTCAGCGATTCATGCTCCAGCTGCTGCCTTAGTGAAAATGTTGCAAATCATTCAAGCCAATTCGGAAGAAATAATTTCTGCTTCGGTTCAATTGTCTGGTGAATATGGTATAAAAGATGTTTGTTTGGAAGTACCGCTGCAAATTAATCAAGATGGTATTGCAGCAATTATTGAATTGAAAATTGTTGAAGAAGAACTTGCAGCCTTGCGAGAATCTGCTAAAATATTGCAAGAAGCCTATCAGCAAGGCATTAACTAATTTTATTTTTCTCCTTAAAATGAAGAAAATTTCGCTTTATCAGGATCTTAAAGATAGTCGTCCTTCTTATAAATTATTGCTTTCGATGCCATTTATTTATGGCATGATCATTCCTATCGTATTTCTTGATTTGGGTCTAGAACTTTATCATCAAATTGCCTTTCGGCTTTATGGTATGAAGCGTCTCAATCGTAAGGCATATATTTTTCTTGATCGTCATCACCTTAGTAAACTGAGCAGTATTGAAAAAGTAAATTGTACTTATTGTGGCTATGCCAATGGGGTATTTGCATATGCTAGAGATATTTCTGCAGAAACAGAAAAATACTGGTGCGCCATTAAACATGCAGATGAACAAGCTCTTGAAGTAATGCCCCATGAAGAAGATTTCTTTGATCAGGAAGCATTTGTGTGAGGGACGGTGACCGGTGATCGGAACTCGGAAAGGTACATAGTAGTATTTCGTTTAAACTTTTTCCAGATACCAGCTACTACTTGATACATGATACTTAATACATGATACATCACATTATGTTCACCAATCGTTATGCCTTCTTTGACTGTGACAATACCATTTACAATGGTTATACCGGTAATGAGCTATTTGATTATTTCGCTTCGAAAACTGGTGATTACAGCAATATTAATAACAGGCTAGCATTAGTGAAAAAATATCAAAATGGTACGGGAACTTATCACGCTGTTGCCAATTACGTTCTCAATCAGTTTTCTAAGTTGGTTAAGGGCATGACTGTTTCAGATGTTTTAGAAATTTTTGGACAAATTAATCAAGCAAAAGAAACTATTTTTTTCCCTTGGGTCAGGCCAGTTATCAAGTTCCTCAAACAAAAGCAGTTTAAGATTCTTCTAGTTTCTGCTGGTGTAGACGTGGTCAATGCAAAATTTGTCAAAGAATTAGAGCTTGATGGTCATATTTCAACTATAATTCCGCAAAAGAACGGAAGATTTACTGGGGGCCTGGAATTGTGATGAATAACAATGAAAAGGCATTAAAAATTAAAGCCATACTAGCAGAACAAGGAGTAGATTATTCAATTGGCTTTGGCGATAGCCCAGGAGATATCCCGATGCTGGAAATCGTCGATCAGGCATTTGTTGTGAAAAATAATAACCACCATCCAGAATTACTCAAGTATGCCGTAGAGAAGCACTGGAATATTTTTGCAAATGAAGCGGAGATTATTGCTATGCTGGGAAACCTTCAACTCTAGATTCATTACAAGTTAATTATCAGCTACCAAATTATCTAACTACAATCACATAATATCCTTTTTCTAAAGCGGTTTTCCAATTATTATAAACTGTAAGATCACCTTGATCTAATTTTCTTCGATTTAAAATAAAAATACCATTTTCCTTTGCATCATTAACAGCATCTAACATCGGACCATCAGAGGGATGATGGTCTCCCATGGCAAATACCGAAATAGGTGGCAAGCCTTCTAGTTTTCGCTGTTGATTTTTAAGAATAATTGGAGCGAGTATTTCGTTTGTTAATGCTCCTTTTTCAGGAATGGAAGCGATTTCTCCAGTAAAATTACCCTGTTCATCGACTGCGAATTGTGTAGCATGGAGAGTAATTTGCTTTAATGGATTGTTTGTATCTTCGATTTCTGGTAAAAAGATATCAGGTTCTAACGTGATCACATGAATATCAGTTGCATCCTGAAATAATTTTTCAACAAATGGAAATAATTGAATATTGTCAGGATCATTTTGATAATATCTTTGGACAGCTTCTTTAACTGTAGCTTGAGCAATGCCGGCTAAACCAGAGGCAATTGTCTGTAAAACTTTACGTTCAGCTCCGACTATGTTTTGTTTATATTCTTTTAAAGTAAGTTGAAGTTGGGACATGTCGATTTTTCCAATTCCGTGATTTTGTAAATATGGTGTAATACGTGCTAAGGCTGTATAGGGTAATAAAGTGTTATCAAAGTCAGCTAAGACTATGGTTTCGTTTGTTGGAGAAAATGCTTCTGCTGCCATTTTATTGAAAAATTTAATTATTTATTGTATTTATACTCTCATCCCCAATTTCCTGCTTGATGCCCACCTGACAAGGACTTTGCTAATTTTGGCAGTAAATGTTATAATTCTGACATCGTTTGCTTGAATCTGACATGAAAAACTATTTTCACAATTTTACTTATCTTCCCAAAACTATTGCTGAGCAGTTGAAAACATTTTTCCTCAAAAAAGAGGATGTAGTAGTCTTACTATTACCTGGGATTGGAGCAAGACGAAATGCCTACGAAATTAGCTCCGGTAGTTTTTTTAAACTTTTTCCTCAAGAGAATTTCTCTAATTACGTCTTTATTAAAATTGATATCTTTCTGAAACAGCCATATCTGGACCGACAATTGGAAGAAGAATTGGCGATGCATTCCCAAGAGCTTGGAATTCGTAACCAGATTAAAGATATTTTAAAGCAAAACAAAATTATTTATTTTCTGATCAATAAATACACCAGTGAAAATCTGGATTTTTTGAACTATTTATGGACTTTTCGTGGTCTTGATTATGATCAGATTAAATTTTTGATCTTTAGTGAAGAAAGTAGTTTTCACGATGAAGCGACTCGCTGCAATGATACAATCATGTCTCATAATATTATTCAGGTGCCATATTTGAATCAGGAACAAACAACAGAGTGGTTACAAATCAATGCAAAAAAACACGGCGTAAGTTTGCAATCAGAAGAAATTCTTCAGATTTATCAATTTACAGGTGGTATTCCGGCGTTGTTACGAAATTGCCTACGCGGAATTGCTCGTTATCAGAATTTGGAACAAGTATTCACCAGTAATGAAATGCAGCTGCTTAGCAAAGACCTTTTTTCAAGATATTCCGAGCGGGAGCGTTATCTGATTCGTTCGATTAAGATTAAAAATACCGTTCCTCCTTATTTTCAGGAGTTTCAATATTTAGCTCAACATGGCTTGATTAATCAGGAAAATCAGATTCCCTTTACCTGGATTGATCAGGTTTTAGCAGATGAAAATAAGCAATTAATCATTCAAATTAATGCTAATCAGATTCTCTGGGAAGAAATTGCCATTAATGAGCTTTTAAGTCAAAATGAATTAGAAATCTTACTTGTTTTACTGCGAGCAGAAGAGATCACTAAAGAACAAATTGCCAAAATAATCTGGAAGGCTAAAGTGAATGAACTTTATTCTGAATGGGCTTTAGATCAGGTAATTTCTAGATTGAGAAAAAAATTAGACAAAATTGGGATTGGTGGACGTATTATCAAAACTAATAGGACAAAGGGTTACAGTATTCAAAATGTCGTAATTCAAAATTCATAATTTATTTATTAGAAAAATAAGATGAAAATTTTTGCAGTTACTGGTACTTCTGGTGTAGGAAAATCACATCTCGAAAAAGAGCTGGAATTAAATCATGGCTTCCATCGCATGATCACCTATACGGATAGAGAAAGAAGGGCAGAGGAAAAAAATGATCCGGCTAGGGTATGCCTTTCCAAAGATGAATATCAACAGATGAAATCGGATTTTATTTTTGAATTACAATATACAGGTAATAATTATGGCTGGAGAAAAGATGAATTTCTGAAATTCGAAAAGCTAACTAATGTTATTTTTGTGGTGACTTTGGAGGCGATGACGCGAATTGTCAAAGATATTCCTGGTATTATCCCGATTCTCCTGCATATCAAACCGGAAAATTTCTCATTGATCGAAGCTAGAATGAAGAAGCGTATGGGTTATGCTGAGCTCGTAACTCGTAATTCGGAATTCGAAATTCGCGAAATTGAGAAAAAAGTAAAGGAACGTTTAGAGTTAGCTACAAAAGAGGTAAATGAAATTCGGAAATATATGGATGTGGTAAAGCAGTATAATGGACAAATTTTTGAAATTAAAGATGATAAATCGCTTTATCAGGAAGTGATTCCTATGATTTTGAAATTTACAAATTAAATTTTAATTTAATTTTCTCGATTTTCGTGGAAAATTTGTATTCAAATACAATGTTTTTCTGAAAATTTCTTGGTATTGTGAAAGCATAATTTAGTAAACTATTATTATGAACACACAAAATGTATATGAAAATACCCTGAAGATGATGCAAATTGATCTCGCTGCAGTAAAAACTACTGTCGAGTTAGGTCGGGTGGAATTTCAGGATTATAAGGTTAGTAATGATATTAGACTAGATAATGTAGAGGCTGATATTAAACAGTTGAAAGTTGATGTCCGAGAATTGAAGTTAGATGTCAAACACCTTAAAAAAGATGTTTCGCAGCTGAAATATGATGTAGCCAATTTAAAAATCGATGTAGCAGAATTGAAAAATGATGTAGCAATTTTGAAGCAGGATGTTGCTACTATGAAAGATGATATTGCCCTGATCAAAGATATGCTAGCTGAGATGTTCAATCGTTTTAATACTTCTCAGGTTCCCTTTCTTGAACATCGTCTCATTGATCATGAAGACCGTATTGTCATTCTGGAACATAAAGCATTATGAAATATCCTCAGCGCATTTCTAGAAAGATAACTATCAGCAACACCCAAATTGGTGGTGGAAGTCCAATTCTTGTCCAATCAGTTTGTAGTAATCAGCCGAAAAATCTTTTGGAAATAATTGAGGAAATTAATGTTTTAGAAGGGATTGGTTGTGAAATGATTCGTGTCATGATTGCTGATCTGGCAGATGTAGAGGCCATCTCTAAAATCAAAGAAAAGATCAGAATTCCTCTTATCGGAGATTTGCTATTTGATGAACAAATAATTTTAGCAGCAATAAATAATGGTATTGATAAGATTCGCTTAAATCCAGGATTCTTATCTGAAAATTCTTTAAAAAATATCCTGGCGAAAGCTCAAGAGAAAAATATTCCAGTGCGAATCGGTATTAATTCTCGAGCATTTCCACCAGAAACACTGAAGCGCTTTGGTCTGACTGCGAGAGGCTTGGTTCAGGCAACAATGGACTCGATTTATCGTTTTGAAAAACTTGGTTTTCAAGACATTGTGGTTTCCATTAAATCTACTGATCTATTACAAACAATTGAGGCCAATCAGCTTTTTGCAGTGCAGTCGATGTATCCGATCCATCTTGGTATCACTCAAGCTGGGACTGAAGATAGTGGTGTTGTCAGAAGTAGCGCAGCTCTTGGGACGCTTTTGTTGGATGGAATTGGCGATACAATTCGCTACACTCTCGGCGGAAATGCTAAACGAGAAGTCCTTTCTGCACATTATTTACTGCGAGGTTTAGGTCTCCGTCAAGGACCGGTAGTAATTGCCGGAGGTAGTTCCAGAAGCAGTATAAATATTGAAGCCCTGGCTTTAGCGATTGAAGCTGAGCTTGCCAGTGTGAAGCTTCCCCTTAAAGTTGCCTTGATCGGGTCTGATGTGGAGGTAGATGAAATGCAACATGCTGATATTGGACTGATCGGTAAAGGGAATAAGGGCTATTTGTATCTTAAAGGAAAGAAGATTTGTGAGCTTCAGGCAGAAGAAATCTTACCTAGACTAAAATCAGAAATCAGTGATTTTCTGAAATCAAATACAACTAAAACTTTCTGATAATGTTTTCCGCAAAAAGTTTATTATAATCCTGATCCATTGTTGCCAAGATTTCAATCTGATATTCTTGCATCAATTCTAGATTCAGCGCCTTATTGAAAGGTAATTGCTGTGTTTTTTGAATATATTCAGTTCTTTTTAGTACATCGAAAGCATGAGGGGCGATTGTTTCTGCATTCAGAATATCGAGAAGCTTAGTAATTTTTGTAATGATTTCACTTTCAATATTAAAATTTTTGTCTAATAATCCTTTTGTTACTGCTTTTTGATAGTTAAATTGAGTTTGTTCAAAGATTTGGAGAATTCCAAGCAAATTCAGATAAATTTTTTTGTCTGGAAACTTTACTAATTCTTCAATTAATTCACAGGCGCTTGTAAAGTTGGCATTTTTTTTATTGAAAAAGGCAGCAACCACCTGTTCATCTAATAAGATTTTTTTCATAGTAAATTGTTTGAATTATTGAGTTAAACTACCAGCTAAATCGTCTAATGCGGAGTTATTTGGCTGGTTAGAATTTTTAAGTTTAGCTTCACCTGGCTCACTGGCAAAATTCATCATCACCTGTCTTTTTCCTGGAATTAATTCATAAAAAACATTGTCACCTGGCTTGATTTGCAGCTGTTTGATGAGGTTACTGGGAAGAAGCGAGAAAATGCTATTACCGATCTTGATCACTTTGAAATATTTTTTCATGAATTGTTTAAACAAATTAATTGATTATAGATGGAGCTGAAGCGTATTGCAATATATTGTACGGGCGTATTGCAATACGCCCGTACAATGATCCGCTTGCACGATCGTATAGTTTAAACAATCACTTGCAATGTATAAACAATTCGTGTTATAATTCTCCCAATTATCCAATTTAGTAATGAAATTTACCAAAAAATTTAAACAAAAGAATAAAGTAAATGTCATGGTTCTACCAAGAAAGCCAAAGTTAGTCTTGAAAAAGACGGCTTTATTGGAATTGGAGAATTTTTGGGTTATTAATTAAGATTGATGGCAGAATCATTAATAATTAAAGTAGATGGCAAATTTCTAAATACGACTGGTGATGCTGTTGAGGATGCTTTGGTTGAAACTGGTATAGGATTACAAGCTTGTGAAAAATTAACATGCAAATATATTTTACCTTTCAGAGAACTTGGATTTGAATTCAGACCAAACAAACGTTACTACTGCGGCGCGGCTTTATTAGAAGCTGCTGGAATTGCAACAAAAAGACCTCCCAGATGTCCAATCGCACGTCCGGAAAGATGGGATCAAGATTATTTAGCTGAATTGGAATGGAAGTTTAAAGATGGAAATCCAGTTACAATTTTAGGGTGTACCACATTTGTATTTCCTGGTGGTGGGGAAGATGATAGATGGAAACTTTTAAAAAATTTTCAATAAAAAATAATTTCTAATTATCAAACTTATAATAAAAATGATTACTGATTATTCTTTAAGGACAAAAAATCCTGCTGTTTATAACAATCAATCCTTTAATAATAAAATTCATGTAGCAGCCCAAGGAGTTACAAATCTTCTTGATTTGGGATGCGGTACGGGAGGTTTGACAAGAATACTAAAACCTTCAGGGGAAGTAGTTTTATTAGATCGAGATAAAGCAGTACTTGAGAAAGCGTTGATGATATTAGCTGGTGAGGGATATCAAAGAATTCAGACAATGAATCAAGATGTTCGAGATCCGTTAGGATTTTCACAAGAGATGCCCAATGAATACTTAACTATTGGTATGCGATTTTTGCGTGGAGATTTATCTCAAAAAGAGTATCTTGACTTACTTGGGAGACTGGGAAAGAATATCGCTATCCCAGATGGATCGCCATTAATTGTTGTTGATCAAATCGGAAATAACGAAAACGAAGCAAGGGCTTTAAGTGCAATAAGAGATGCTAAACATGAAGTAAGTATACTAGCTTCCCAAAAACAACGGCCGGAAAAATATCTAGAATTTACTCCTGCTGATATTCCTACAAGAGAAATGTTTCTGCAAGTTCCTTCTCCATGGGAGCCAATGCAAATAATAGGTGAAACTATTAGTCATGTTGGTCCGGCTGATTGGTTTGGAGGAAATCAAATTCCTGAGTCTCAAATAAAACCTTTATCTCAAAAAATTCGAGATATTATTGCTCAATGTCAAGCACACAATTTAAATTGTACCGATGATCAGCGAGTTGATGGTGCCGTTACAATTGATATACCTGTGGTTTTAGGAAAAACGTTTTTAACTCGTGATATTGCTGATAGTTAAATATCATAGAATTCAAATAACACAAAATGTTATATTTATAATGATCGAGTTTCAGGTCTTTATGATAAAATTATAATTATTAAGGGATTAAATTATGAAAGTATCCGTCGTCTCGCCAGCCAACATTGCCTTTATCAAATACTGGGGTCGCGCTGACCATCAGATTTTCCTGCCAAGGAATAACAATATTTCTATGACGATGAGTGGCTGTGCTACTACTACCACTGTAGAAACTGGAAATTTCAGCAGTGATGATGTGCAGGTAAAGTTTTTTGAGAAAGAATATACTGTGCTGGAAAAAGATTCCATTAAGGCCAAAAACATCTTTGACCAGATCGAGAGAATTCGGGATTTAGCAAAATCCAGCCAGAGGGTTAGAATTAAATCAGAAAATAACTTTCCTGCTGATGCCGGCATTGCCTCATCTGCCTCGAGCTTTTCTGCACTAACAGCAGCGTTGCTTTTGGCATTTGGACTAAATGAAAAATTTGAAGATAAAGTAGAACTTTCCAGACAGGTACGCCTCTGCGGTTCTGGCTCAGCCATTAGATCAGTTTACGGTGGTTTTGTAGAATTTCTCACTGGTCATGACCATGAAACATCATATGCAGTGCAGATTGCTGATGAAAATTATTGGGATTTGGTAGATTTGGTAGCAGTTGTCGATCCAGAGAAGAAAAAAATCTCTTCTTCTGAATGTCATCAGTTAGCTGATACCAGTCCATATTTTGAAACCAGAATTAAAGAAATGCAACCTCGTATTGATATTGTTCGTCAGGCAATATTGGATCGTGATTTTCGAAAACTTGGACCAGAAATTGAACGTGATTCCAATTCATTGCATATCGTAATGATGACTCAGATTCCAGCAGCATTTTACTGGGCACCTGGTACGATCAGTATTATGAAATCAATTATGGACTGGCGGGAAGATGATGATCTTCAGGCATATTTCACCATTGATGCTGGTGCTAATGTGCATGTAATTTGTGAAAAGAAAGATGCTGTAGAAGTGAAAAAACGTCTGCAGAATAATGAATATGTAAAGTGGATTATTGAAAATAAACCATGTGCCGGGACACACATAATTAGTGAGCATTTGTTTTAAATATCATAAAGTCATGTCTCAAATAACCGCGATCATCTTCGACATAGGTGGAGTGATCCAGAAATCTGATCGAAAAGCTAGTAGCAAAATGGTCGGACTTCCTGAAGTTGATTATTCAGCACTTTTTAAATCAGATCTTGATAATAATTATTCGCATTTAAGAAAAGGGATTATTAATTCTACTCAATTTATCGATAATCTTTATCCAAGAGTAAAACAATTGAATCCTGATGTTACCAAGAGTCAAGTTAGAGAGTCATTAGATTTTTTATTACCACCTGAACCAGAAATGCTTCAGTTCTTACAAATATTAAAGTCCAGATATCAGTTGGCAATACTTTCCAATTCCTGGCCTGAATTTATGCAAAATGCAATTCGAGCTAAAGGAACAGAAAATGATTATTTGCAATATTTTGAGCCTTATATTTATCTTTCTTATAAAATTGGTAAAATTAAACCAAACCCGGATGCATATTTTCACGTGCTTGAACAAATGCAAATCACTCCGGAGCAGGCAATTTTTATTGATAATCGACCTGACAATACAGCAGCAGCTCGCTCATTAGGTCTTAAAACAATTGATTTTCAAAATATTGCTCAACTAAAAGCTGATTTGCAGGATTTGGGATAAGTATTATGTATCATGTATCAAGTATTAAGTGGGAAAAGATAAAAGTCATAAGTTAGAAGAAATTAGGATGTTGGATCTGGAGATTGCTTGAATATCTTATAGGGGAGGCGTCGTCGTCTCCAATGAAACAGAGGGGATGCAGATCTGCATCCCGTGCTGAAAGAGATTCGAGTTTCTTCATTCGGTTTTCGATTTTATAGATTTCAGTTTTCTATTATTTTCTAACTTTTATCTATTAACTTTTATCTCTTAACTTTTATCTTCTAACTTTGATCACAACCAAATCTCCGGCAAAATTAATTCTCATTGGCGAACATGCCGTAGTCTGGGGTGAGCCAGCTCTGGTAATGCCGATTCAGCTTTTTACTACCATTAAATTAAAAGAGAGTGCAGATAACTTAATTCACTTTAAACAGGATAATTTAAATTTTGATTATCAAATTTCTCTGGGAGAGCTCTTAAAGCATAAAGTAGATCCTACGAATCAAAAGATGCAGGATCTCCCAATTGCTATTTTACAAACTTTTAATCGATTTAAACCATTACCTGAAAATACTGGTTTATCATTCGAAATTAAAACTGATATTAAATTTAAAGGTTTAGGCGCTTCAACTGCTTTTACTGTGGCTATGCTGAAGGCCTTATTTCAAGAATATAGAATAGCTGATTCCAAGTTAATGCTCAAAATGGCAATTGAGGCAGAGTCAATTTTTCATGGTTATGCAATAAGTGGAGTAGATCAGTCAGTTATAATTGCCAATAAAATACTTTCCTATCAAAAAGTTGCTAATATTCCACAATTTCAGGAATTCCCTTACTCACTAAGTTTTTTAGGTGAAATTTTAGTTTTAGATACTGGTAAAGCAGCTACATCGACAGGAGAAAGCGTCAATTATGTGAAAAATCTTCTGGCTACAGAACCTGAAGTTTATCAGCCAATTGTGAAAAAAATCGGAGAATTAACAGGGAATCTGGAATCAGGAATCCGGAATCAGGATAAAACAGCTTTTTATCAAACAATTAACGAAGTTGAATTACAACTAGAAGCTTTACAAGTTGTAAGGCCAAAGACAATTAAACTATTTAACCAGCTGCAAAAATTAGGAGGATATGTAAAAATGTCAGGCGCGGGAGCTGTAAAAGGTGAGGGATCAGGAACTGCAATTTGTTTTGCTCCAGATTTTACTAAAATCGTTGAATTTCTTAAGCAAGAGAAAATACCTTTTTTCAGAATCAAGCTGCAGTAAACATCACACCGTAGTGAATGATACCACTATCACCATCCGGATAGATTTTTTTGAATACCGGTCTTAGTTTCAAACCGTGATGTAATTCTTCGAGCTTAATATCGACAATTTGCGTGGTCATTTTTTCACCGGCTTCCAGCTCTACAATCCCGACAATGTATGGCACCTGATACTCAAATCCAATTGGAGCAGCATGCACTTCTGACCAGGAAACGAGGGTTGCTCCATCTTCAAAGGAATATTTGGTGAGTGAAGTACTACCACAATTAGAACAGATTTGCACTGGCGGGTAAAACTTTTTACTGCATTCTTTGCATTTTACCCCAATTATCTGGTAACGATTGTGATATTTCCGCCATGATTTTGCTGAGCTTGATTTGTACATGAGTAATGAAAAAAAGATAATAGCTAAAAGTTAATAGTTACAAGAAAAAAGTATCACGTATCATGTAGAAAAATTATTAATTAATAATTTTTAATACCAATTACAAAGTTGCAATTTGCAATTCTCTATCCTTATAATTTTTTTAAATTCCTAGATTCTTCCTTTTAACTCTTAACTTCTAACTTCTAACTATTCTTTTTAAACACATTCACCACACATGTCGCTCCACTGCCACCGACATTATGAGTTAAACCATATTTCAGTTTACGATCGATTTGTCTTAGTCCCGCTTTACCTGATAGTTGTAAAACAATTTCTAGTGCCTGTTTGATGCCGGTAGCTCCGACAGGGTGACCACAGCCTTTCAAACCACCAGAAGTATTGACAGGAATTTTACCAGTTCTAGCAGTAATTCCCTTTCTAATTAGTTCAACTCCTTTGCCAATTTTAGCAAAGCCGAGCGCTTCATAGGCTAAAATTTCTGCAATCGTAAAACAGTCATGCACTTCCGCAATGTCAATTTTTTCTGGTGTGAGATCAAGAGCCTGATATGCTTTGTTGGCAGCTTTGACAGCCGCATCAATCACTGTAATTTCTTTTCGGTCGTGTAAACTTAAAGAGCTAGTGGCCACTTGCGATGTTTCCAGAGTGACATTGTATTTGGTAGGATTTTTGGAAAGAATTATTGCTGCTGCACCGTCAGATACTGGCGAACAATCCATCAGATTCAAAGGACTAGCTACTTCCGGTGCATTAAGATAAGTATTCATAGTGATAGCTTTGGGAAAATGGGCTTTGGGATTAAGTGTTGCATTCTCATGGTTTTTAATACTAATCAAACCCAAATCTTCTTTGGTAGTGCCGTAAAGGCGCATATGTTCTCTGGCAATCATGGCATAAAGTGAAGGAAAGGTGACGCCGTAAAAGCTTTCCCATTCTTCATCAGCTGCACCTGATAAGCCTTTGGTTGCTTCAGCTCCACTGACATCAGTCATTTTTTCAGCACCAATCACTAGGACATTTTCAAATGAACCAGAAAGGATAGAATGATATGCCAAATTGATCGCTAAAGAGCCTGAGGCACAAGCACCTTCTACCCGGTAGGCTGGACAATCAGTATTCAATTCGCTGGCGACTAAGGCACCAAGATGTTCCTGACCGGTAAAACGACTGCTAGCCATATTGGCGACAAAAATTGCATCGATATGTTTAATTTTAATTTGGGCATCATTGAGAGCCTCTACTGCTGCTTCAAATGCGAGTTTTCTTAGGTCATAATCCCAAAGCTCTCCAAAATTGGTCATCCCAACACCGCGCACATATACTTTACTCATTTAAATAATTGGTTCAAATTAAATAAATATTGACTATAAGTTAAATACTGTTTATGTTTAATTTGTTCTGATAATGGTTGTAAAATTTTTAATTGATTAATGTTGTCAGTTACTTTGAAAATAAAGGCATCACTTCCTGAGCCTGAGCCATAAGAGCAAAGTAGGATATATTCACCTGGTTTTGCCACATCCAAAGCTCCGGAAAGACCTACCATGGAGCAAGCAGAGTAAGAATTACCCAGATAGGGTACGATGAAGCCTGCTTCCAGTTGTTTTTCTGAAATTTTTAATTGTTGTGCCACAATTTGTGGAAATTTGGCATTGGGCATATGTAGTATGACATGGCTAAAATCTGTGATATTCATTGCAGCTCGGCTCATAATTTCTTTGGCAGCACTGATAATATGTTTAAAATATGAAGGTTCTCCGGTAAAGCGACCGGCATGGGAAGGATATTTTTGATTTTCACGACGCCAGAAATCAGGTGTATCTGAAGTAAATGAAACAGTTAAAATTAATTCAGCAATCATTTCAGTTTTATTACTTCCCATGAGATATGCTGCTGAGGCAGCTGAAGCAGAATACTCTAGGGCATCACCTGGTTTGGATTGTGCTGTATCCGCTCCTATGGCCAGACCATTATCGATCATTCCAGATTCGACCATGCCGGCGACAATCTGCATCCCGGCTGTACCAGCTTTACAAGCAAATTCCAGATCAGCAGCAGTGAAATTATTGCCAATTCCCAGAGCTTCACCAACGATGGCCGAAGTGGATTTGACTGCATAAGGATGACTTTCTGATCCGGTATAAACTGCACCAATCAAAGGCTTTTCTGCTAATTTACTAATTGCTATTTTGGAAGCATTGACTGCTAAAGAAATCGTGTCATCAGTCGTGGCTGGCACCGCTTTTTCAATAATCCCTAAACCCTTCATAATGACAGTTGGATCTTTATGCCAGTTTGTGGCAATTTCATTTATGGTGATCCGGTATTTGGGAATGTATGCTCCGTAGGAAATGATGCCGGTTTGTTTGAATTTATAATTATTCATGGCTTAATTTTTTTGGCTTGACCTAATTGCTGATGTGCTTGAGCCAGTTGTCCGGCAGCGATAGCAGCATGTAAACTTATTTCACCACTAAGTACTGTAGCTGCAATAATTTCAGCAAATTGTTCACTCAAATGTTCGGTATTATTAATTTTTCCGGAAATATCAGTCAGCATTAATTTTATTGCTTCACTTTGTTTACTGATATGAGTCCCTCCACCTAATGTACCAATTATCAGTGAAGGAATTTTGATAGTCACATACAGGTCTTCACCATCCATTTCCATCACCGTATCAGAAATACTGGAATCCACAACATGTGCCAGATCTTGGCCTGTGGCAGCAAAAATTGCAGCAATAATATTGGCAGTATGTGCATTGTGAGAAATACTCCCAGCCAGGCTTGATCCCTGCCAGGTTTTGCGGATATTTACTTCTACCATTGCTTCAGGGGTTGTTTTCAATACCTTGGCTACAATTTCTCGGGAAATAATTGCTTCTGCTGAAACTGTTCTGCCTCTAGGTGATATCTTATGTAAAATACTTGCTTTTTTGTCGATACAAAGATTGCCACTTACTGCAATCAAGCTAATATCCAGTTTTTCAGCGATAAATTCTGCCAGCACACTGGCTGCATTTGTAGCCATATTCATACCCATTGCCCGGTCAGTATCAAAGAAAAATCTAATCCAGAGTGAGCGTCCGAGATAGTAAAGTTGATAATTTTTTAGTTTAATAAATGGATCGACCGTTATAGCAATCGTTTTGAGTTCATCCAAGTTATTAAATAGCCAGTTTGTAACTTTCTCAACTTCAGTTATTGATTTTATTCTAAAAAGAGGTGCTCTGGTAATGCCATGATATTCACAAATTGTCTTTATACCACTCACAAATGAAGCGGTAGCACCTCTAGAAGTACTTGCTACCAGTGCACCCTCAGTAGTGGCTAAGGGAATAAAAAATTCTCCCTTGGCATATGTTCCTATAATTTTGATGGGACCGGCGATTCCTATTGGAATTTCTACAGAACCGATAAAATTTTCGATATTTTTATTGATGAGAGTATCTGCTTGGAGATGAGTTTTATTGATTTCAGAAAGGGTCAGTTTTGATCTGGCTTGAATATATTTGATCCTTATACTGCGGGCATTTTCAGGATCAGTAAAATTTTCAAGTTGATGAATTTTTAATTTCTGCTCAAATAATTTTTTTAGTATTTTTTCGTTATCCATAAAAAAAGATTGCGCCACTGCGCCATTAAGAATTATATTATCTTAGTTGGATAACGACAAATTGTCAATAAATTACATGATTTATTATTTTTAATTGTAAGGTATATTTTTATTATATATAATAAAAAATTAAATATAATAACTTGCTGAACAACAGACTAAGGTATTTAGTATTAGATTAGAACTTTTTTAGTACATAAATAACTATATTTTCCCAATTATGAATAAAATAATAGCTAAGCAAAACCATTTTAACGAAACCTTTGCTGGCGATCATTATGCTCCTCCTGATTTTGGGAATATTGAAGCAAGTCAGTTTGTGGAAAGGATGTTTCAGGAATACTCATATTCTGAAATTGAAAAATTTTTTCAGAGTATTAAAATAATAATTGGTAAGGCATTTGCAGGAACACTTGAAATTGCTGATCAATATCAAGGTGATTGCTATCAGGCTTTGATTGAATTATTGCAGAAAGTTGATCATGATGATAATTTAGTAAATCCAGAAAATTCAGTTGTCACGTTTGGTTCTACTACCAGTATTAATCTTTTAACTGCCTTAAAAATTGGAAAAGAAATTATGCACGGTAATGCTGTACTTGTTGCTGACAGTTCATATCTTTTCACCAGAATTGCCGGAATTATTGAAGAACATGGAATTAATCGGATTCCGGTCAAGTCAGGTTTCTCTGGTTTCCCCAAAATTGCTGATCTTGATCAAGAACTGAAAAAAGCTGAGGGACGAAGGCTCACTCCATTTGCTTTGGCAATATCCATTCCTTCTGAAATTACTGGCGAAATTCCGACAGTAGATGAAATCGATGAATATCTGAATTTTGCAAAAACAAATAATCTGGTATTGATTATCGATGCCTGTCGGTTGGCCAATGCAGTGGCTGTTACAAAACTTTCGTTACTGCAATTTTTAAAAAGATTTCATTTTAATCACGCAGATATTGTAGCTTTTTCTTCGACTAAACAGGGGATTTTCAGTGAGACTTTAGTTTTTAATGAGATTTTTCTTCAAAAATTTGCTAAACAAAAAAAAGATTTTCTAAAAAAAATCCTCTATCCTTTGGAAAAAGCCTTACAGGAATTTCTTATGGAGCTAATTTTGAAGATGCTTTACGGGCATTTCTCGCATTTTTTACCACCAGAAAGCAAGGTAAACTATCAGTGATAGCTTCTGGTTCATCTTTGCCATGTTTAGCAGTGATAAACGCAAATAATGCCAATCAGATGGCCAAACAAATTGCTGAAAAATTACGTAGACTTCAGGTTACATCTTCAAACAATTTTAAAATAATTAATCCGACTTGCCGAACTAATGTGATTATCATCTCAATTTCTCAAGAAAGAGCGAAGTTATTACAACAAAAATTCTCCTTGAAAGAAATGGGTGTAGACCCGACTAATTCTACTAACTCTTTGCTAAGAATTATCACAAGTAAAGCTACACAGGAAAGCGATCTGGAAAGCTTATATAGTCAATTTCGATTAATTATTGAATAGAACTTAATTTTTTCCAATAGATCTTCATCAAGCACTATTCCTTGTGCCCGGGTGCATTAATTAGACCGCATTTTTTATATTTCAAACCAGAGCCACAAGGGCAGGGATCATTTCTTCCGATTTCAGCTCCTGATTTTCTAATTGTTTTTTGTGGTTCAGTTTTCATAGCCTGCTGGTTTTTTCCTTTTTGTAAAGTATTTTCCAGTCCTAAACTCATTTCTCTTGTCCCGGTCAAAATATCACTTACAGCTGATTCGTTAGTTTGTAGTTGTTCGAAAGGCATTGATTTGGAAATTACTTTACGAATTTTTAAAATGCGTCTGGCAATCTGTGAATTAATTGTTTCAATGAATTTCTCGAAAATTACATATCCTTCATTTTTATATTCAGTCAATGGATCTCTTTGAGCATAGCCTCTAAGATTGATGCCTTCGCGGAGGTCACCCATCATATCCAGGTGTTCAGTCCAAAGTTGATCCATCACCTGTAAGGAAGTGATTTTATAAATTTCACCAAGATTTTCAGCAAATTCAGTGATCTTTTTGGCCACAATGATATTTGTAATTTTGATTAAGTGTTTAATAACTGTTTCTGGATCTTTTTTATCGATTTGGGAAATTAATGTAGCTGAAAGAGTGTTTCTGGATTTGATGGTAGAGGCAGAGGCAATATCTATACTATGTAAAGCTCCCAGGATTTCATCATCATTTGCCAGGTCAAAATATTCTTGAATTAAATTTTGATAATCATTTTTGCTTTCTTTTTCATTGATCAGATGCTTATATGTAATATTTTCAATTTCATTTTTGAGGATTTCTTGAAAAGTTGCTTCAATTTCTGCAATTGTGGCTGAATCTTTTTCTTTTTGAATTTTTTCTGCCTGTTCCAGGATCCTGTGTCTTCTGGAATAAAAAATTTCTCTTTGTTGATTCATCACATCATCATATTCGACTAAGTGTTTACGAATATCAAAATGCTGACCTTCCATCTTTTTTTGCGCTGATTCTATTGAACGACCGATCATTTTGGCTTCAATTGGGAAATCATCAGGAATATTGGTCATTTCCATTAAACGTTTGATAATTTCACCACCCTGGATTCGCATAATTTCATCATCCAGTGCTACGAAGAATTGGCTGCTACCTTGCTCTCCCTGACGACCAGATCGACCACGTAGCTGATTATCGACGCGTCTGGCTTCATGTCTTTCTGTACCGATGATTGCTAAACCACCAAGCTGATCTACTCCAGCTCCAAGTGGGATGTCAGTACCACGACCGGCCATGTTGGTCGCTACTGTAACGGAATTCTTTTCCCCAGCTCTGGCGATTATTTGAGCTTCACGTTCATGATATTTGGCATTGAGAACTTCATGTTTGATCCCTTTTTTATCAAGTTTTCTGGAAAGGAATTCCGAAGCATCGACAGAAGTTGTACCTACTAAAATTGGTCTGCCTTCTTTGTTGATAGTCATGATCTCTTCTGCCACAGCATTAAATTTGGCTTCTTTATGTTTATAAACTTTGTCATTTTTATCTTTTCTGATTACTGGCATATTGGTTGGTACAGAATATGATTCGAGATCATAAATTTTTAAAAATTCTTCAGCTTCAGTCATAATTGTGCCAGAGCCACCAGAAAATATTTTATAGAGGCGAAAAAAGTTTTGAAAGGTAATGGTGGCCATGGTTTTGGATTCTCTTTTTACTTCCACTTTTTCTTTGGCTTCGATAGCCTGGTGAAGGCCGTCTGAGTATCGTCTTCCAGCGAGCACACGTCCGGTAAATTCGTCCACGATCAACACTTCACCATTTTTGATTATATATTCATCATCAAGTTTATATAAAGTTTCAGCTTTAAGGGCATTGTCTAAGTGATGGGCGAGGGCATAGTCTTCCCAGATGTTTTGTACATTAAGCAACTTTTCTGCAAATACTACACCATCTTCAGTAAGTGTAGCGGAATGTGTTTTTTCATCTACCACATAATGTTTTTCCGGTGATAGCTGCTTTACCAGGATGGCAAACCGTTCATAGAGGTCGTTGGAAGCTTCAGCTGGAGCTGAAATGATGAGTGGTGTCCTGGCTTCATCAATTAAAATTGAATCAGCTTCATCAATAATACAAAAATACAATTCTTTTTGGACACGTTTGTCTAATTCATACACCATATTATCCCGGAGATAATCAAATCCGAATTCGTTATTGGTACCATAGACTACATTCTGTTTATAAGCATCTTTTTTGGGACATTCAATTAAATTGATTCCTTTCATATCGCTCAACTTCGCAATATCAATACTTTCACGCTCTTTTGCCGCTTCTTCTCCTTTGGTTTTTGCCAGTTCGGCATCAGGTACAAATCGATATGAAGCTTGTGGAGTAATAATACCAACTGAAACTCCTAAATCGCTCATCGCGTGTCCGGCATATTCGCCGTCGCGCCTTGCCAGATAATCGTTTACAGTTACTACATGTGAGCCTCGTCCGGTGAAGCCATACAAGGCAGCTGGTAAATGAAAAACCTGAGTTTTACCTTCTCCGGTTTTTAGTTCTGTGAGTTTGTGCCCCTGGGCTAGAATGGTAGCGGCGATCAATTGTACACGAAAATGTGGCTTGTTGAATTTACGACGATTGATTTCTCGAAGCATGGCGAAAAAGTCTGGGATAAAGTTCTGGAGTTTTTTTTGAATTGCCAGTTCAAAACCAGCCAGTTGTTTTTTATCAGTACGTTTTAGAGAAATCTGGTTCTGAGCTGGTACTTTGGCCAGTAAAGGTGCTAGTTCTTTTTTAAAGTCAGAAATAATTTCCTGCATTGCTTTGAAATCCATGGTTTTGTACTTTACTTCTTTTTCCAAAATTTCGTCGACAATTGGCTCTACTTGTTTGATAGCTTGTTGATTGGGATCAAAGAAATTTTTAAAAACTTTAAACATTAGTATTTAATAAAAAAATATAAATTTAATAGATTTGATATTTCGATTATCAAATTATCATAACATAAGACGCAAGAAATTTACGAAGCAATATATTCTGATGTTTCCGAATCATATTTCAATGAAAAACAAATATTAAATTGGATTTAGACAACGCGTCTCGCAATTGTGACAAAACGATGTGAAGCACTACCAGCAGCTCCTGAAAAAGTACTACAGGTAATTATTTTTAATATATCGTCATTTGCAGGTACAAAAATACTTAAATCAGAGCCTTCATTGATACTTTGAGCTGCTACCTGATAGTTGTATACCTGACCATTTTGATCATAGACTTTAATTTCAGCACCAATGGGTAGAGTATCGATATTCCATGCTGAATAAGGATTACCAGGTGGCCAGTAACGCCGATGTGCTAGAATAATCTTTTCACCTTGAGGCTTGGAAGCAGGGTACATCCACCAGCCTTGATCAATAGCTTTTTTCCCGTCAATATCATGAATAATTGGGGCATTGACTCCCAGTGCCGGAATCTGAATTTTATTTACTGTATCGCTTTGGGCTGCTGCTGGAACAATACTGCTTGCTTCTATCAACTGAATAGGAATCCAGTTTTCTTGGAGACCAGTACTTGCCAGCTGTAATGAAAAATTATAATTAATTTTCTCCGGACTTTTTTGGAGAGTTGGTTGATAAGTAAAATCATTGATTAATTGATCACTTTTAGGGTTTGTTGTAGTGGTTGTAATGGCAGTAGTAGTTGTATTTTGTGTACCGGAATTAGTATTGGTATTGGCAAGTTTGTTCATCATGAGAATAATGCCAACTAATCCGCAAATAGAGAGGATGACAAATACACAAATAATAAACAAAACCGGAGCTTTATTTGATTTTTCCATAATAATAATTATAGCAATGATGAACAAATTATTACAAGTTCCAAAACGAATCCGAACAGATCAGAAAATAAGGGATTATTCGGATTATAAAAAACAATAAATACCTGATTAATGATGAATATTATTTTTGATTTGTAGATATCTTGCATTACTATGATATAATTCATCTATACATATTATTTACGATATAAATACTAATGAAAATTTTTCAAAATAAAATTCTCAAAAACAAAAAAATCAGAATTATTTTAATGATATATTCCTTTTTGTTGATTGGAATTATTTTTACAGTTCAATATTTGATTTTTGGTTCGAAGATTTCTCAAGCAGCTACAATTCTTACTTCAAATGGAATTTGGTGTCGAGGCGAAGAAATTGATTATATTCCAGGATACTTAAACTTGCCTGTTGGAAATTGCAAATTGCCAGATAATAATGATGATGCTTTAAATTTCAATTTATGTCAGGATGGTACACAAAGGGGCATCGCACTTTTGTGTAAAGATGGAATTACAGATTCCGGTACATGCCTAAATCCAGAAAAGATTAGAGATTTAATGGTAGGTGAAGCTGCAAGTTGTATGGATTATGCCAATCAAGCAAAAGGGCAGGCGCAGATTCAGTTATCATGTATTAGTACAAAGACAAATCAGGAGACAATATTTAGTTCAGTTTCGTGTAAATCTGACAGTATTCAAGTACCTAAAGTAAAATTTACTGCTTTCAATTCCCAAGAAAATGCTGGTACATTAGGACAGAATGCTCAATCATGTGCTACTATATCAAATTCGAACCCTGCTCAAGATCCAGTGTGTAAGCTAAGTTGTACGTCATGTAGTTTGCTCGGATCCAAAAGTTGTGGAGCTACAAATTGTCTACAATATTGTGGTAATAATTCTCCTGGATCGAATGGCAGTAGATTTTATAGCACACATGCTGGTACCGGGATTGCATTGGCATATGACGGTAATGTGAAGGTTACTGTTAGAAATGCTACTACCGGTGCTGGCTCAGTCATCAATGATACCACTGTAAATGGTACAGGTATTATTTATGATAATAATTTGGTTGTAAATAATGGTGATTTAATTGAAATTAATTTACGAGAAGTATCCAATAATGCAAATTCAATCGGATGGAGATCACCAATAGGTGATAATTGTGGAGAACAGTTATGTAATCGTGCAACTGGTGGAGTATATGGTATTGCGAATTATGTAAATCTCAATACATTATTTTCAGCTAATTTTCAAATTGATTCCAAACAATGTTGGGGAGATAGTCCGCGCAGTGATGCTGATTTTGATTTCAATGACTATGGTATCTGGTTTGGAGTGAAATTGGCAGCCCCTAGCAATACACCTACCAACACTCCTACAAATACACCTACCAATACTCCAATAAATACACCCACTGTGACGCCTTCTGTGACACCAAGCGTGACACCAAGCGTAACTGTGACACCTACTATTCCCATTTCTATTACACCTAGTATTACACCTCCAGTTTCAGTGACACCTAGTATTTCCATTACTCCGACGATTACTTTGACTCCAACACCAAGTCTTATCCCGACTATTACTTTGACACCTACTATTACTTTGACTCCTACACCTACAATTCCCTTTACTTATAAAGAGTTGAGTGGACAGGTATATTGTCAGGATAATGTCAATACTCCGGTTTACAATCTTGATGGGACCAGAATATTTGTTTTTGATGCCTTTGGTAACGCTTACTATGCGATTACTGATGCTCAAGGTAGATATTCAATTCCGGTAAAAATATTTCAGGCAAATAGTGATGGGCAATATTTTAATGATTTAGGTGTTTTGTTGAATGGTTTTGATCCTTATAATAATCAGACAATTGAAGCTACAGGACAAACATATGGTAGTATGACACCGCCACCTGCTGCCAGTGATTTTGCTGTAAATTGTGCAAACGAAAATACTACACAATGTGTTTTAAATGGCAGGAATGGCTGTGGAGTGTCTTCGATGTTTGGATCCAGTTCTTATGCCAATTGTGGCATAGTGCAGGAACGTAATTATTCCCGATTTGATTTTCATTTTAAAAATTGTAATAAAAATATTGTTACAGTGACACCTCAAACAGGTATTAGCGTCGATAAAGAGGTTGTTTATGATGCTGATCGCAGTTATGAAGTAGGTGAAACAGTTACTTTTCGAATTAATATTACAAATAATGGTAATACACCGCTTGAAAAAATAGAGTTTAGAGACCGATATAATCCTACTAAAATTGATTTTCTTGGTTCAATTTTAGACTGGAAGCGCAATGTCAATATTTACAATTTGTTTTTAGCAACTGGTGGAACGATCAATGAAACTACTGGAGAAATATATCATCCTGATTTGACACTGATTACCGGTATTCCGACCATAATCATGCCAGGTGATAATATTATTCTGCAGCTTGATTTCAGAGCCATCGGAGCGACATATCAAACCTGGAATGAAGTATTTATCTGGAGCGATAATGGGAGTTATGCAGAAGATCGTGTCCCAATTTCAATCAAAGAAGAGATTCCAGTGACAGATAAGTAGGGCTGAGAAATGTTGATTGGTAAAGAGTAATTAAAATAATATAGGGGAGACATCGATGTCTCCCCTATATCGTAATCAGTAGTTATTACGTAGTGTATCGTTAGATTCCTGACTCAACAGTAGTAGACAGTAGACAGTAGACTTAAGTCTGTAATTAAATGCAGAATCCCGATTACCGGTCACCGTATACCGACTCCATATTCAATTTGACACCACGAATATTTCGTTTACAATTTCTTACATGATACATGATACATGATACATGATACATGATACATGATACATGATACATGAACCATTAGATAAGTCATAAGTGTTACCGAAACGGTTACCGTTAGATAAATGAAT
>JBAXHO010000010.1:0-38958 GCA_037138855.1 bacterium | reverse complement strand
AATTGCTCACTGAAAATTGACGTTCAGTATCATATTAGGATTGGAAAAGACTATTTTGACGAAGTATTTTTATGTAATTCTTGCAAAAACTTTTTCAATTCTGCTACAACTACATCTAAACCTTTCTTTCCAGCAACAGTTTTGTGGGTATTCTGAACAAAT
Source organism: bacterium (assembly GCA_037138855.1). GTDB lineage: Bacteria > Patescibacteriota > Dojkabacteria > B142 > OLB20 > JBAXHO01. The sequence goes on along the minus strand of JBAXHO010000010.1, from coordinate 38,796 downwards.
AAATTAGCCTCCCTTTGTGCTCCTTCAATTTCCTGCTTAACTCTAGCAATGCGTATGTCTAAACTAGCTCCTGCTCTTTCAGTTTTAATTATCCCTAAAAGTGAAGTAATCTCATCTGGTTCGATTGCAATAATAATTACATTATATTGATCTTGAAATTTTGCTTTAATTGTTACCGCTCCATTAATTTCCGTTCTTACTACTGGTAATGCTTGTGAATCATTTACTGCTAAAGCTTTTGTGATTGATGCTTCAGGCAGTCCATAGAGATTTCCATCATGCTGATTAAATTCTACAAGACGGGCTTCTGTTTTCAAACGATCATAATATTCTTCATCGGACTCTGTCGCAACTCTAGGATACTCTTCCGCTAACCAAATATAGCTATCTGGCGCTTCATCTTCTTTTCCAGGAATGTTTACCCGTCTCGCTCTCGTTGTTGCTGTAGTTATTTTTCTTACTAATTTTGCCTCAATCAATTTATCGACAATAGTATCCTTACCGACAGCAGAAGGACCAATTACTACTAATAAAGTCGGACGATCCGGATTGATTTCTAAAAACTGGTCTGGATTTACTCTCAAAAATTGATACTCTTCCATTAAAGGGAAGGCTGGCTGACCGTCAGCATCAAATTGCTCATGAGCCATGAGCAGATTTGTTATTGGGACAGTTGTATGTTCAGCCATTGCCATTGGAGTTGAAATTGATTTAATGATTAAATTATAGCATAGAGAAATCGCAATTCGTAACTCGCGGGAAAACAAGTATAGGGGAGACTCACACTGGTATCAACTCCGCTATATCCAGTACCTCAATTTTCTGGTACTCTGTAATTCCAGGGTAATCAATCGTATTAGTAATAATCACTTTATCGATATCACTATCTTCAATTAGTGATAAAGTGCTTTCAACGATAACGTGAGTAACGCAGAAATAATATTGTTTGGCGCCAAGTGCTTTCAAGAATTCTACAGATTTAATCAAAGTTTGCCCGGTACTGACATAATCATCGAAAGTAATGATCTTTTTTCCAGCAACAGAACCATGTAAATGCAGAAAGGTGACTTCTCCGGTATTTAAATCCCGAATTTTATCAAATTCCACTAACTCCAGACCAAGTGCTTTAGCAAATGCACTAGCTCGTGGTTTGCTGCCTTTATCTACAGCTACTGCTACCCAACTTTCCTTGTCCTTGATGTGCTTTTTAAAATACTGAATATAGAGAGGCATCGTCGTTAAATTATCAATCGCTTGCGTAAATTTTTTCAAAACATGCTCTGAGTGTAAATCAAAAACATAGATTTTATCAAAGCCAATCAGTTCAAGCATTTTCACCACTACTTCTGAAGATAATGCTTCACCAGTACGAAAAACTTTATCTTGTGGAGAATATGCCAACCAGGGAATCACCAGAGAAATTGAACGCGGTTGCATACGTGTCGCTGCATCTTTTAATAATAATGTTTCAATAAGAAATTCATCAGGTTTGCCACAAGTCGATTGCACAATCATTACATCCTGATCTTTTAAATCTGTCAAAATATGAATCCGCTTTTCCTGATTAGCAAAATGGGAAATTTCTACCTCAGCCAGTTGTAATTTATTTCTTTTAGCGATACTTTTGGCTAAAGGATAATTACTACTACCGCTGAGGATGATTTTCGCCATTGTGATAAAATTCCAAATTTTAAGTAAAAAAAAAGAGCCGTGGGGCTCTTCAAGAATTATTTAAATCTAATGATTCGGTTGAGAATAAAATTATTCATCTTGGAAAATATTGATAAATCATATCTTAATTTTTCAATAATAAATTGTCAATCAATAATTTAAAGAGCAATATCACGGCGCTGGAAAATTACCCCGGCCAGAACTCCTGCAATAATAATGACTAACCCAAACACTAAAATCGTTTCCCAGGGTAATTCCTTGCTGGACAAAGCAGCTGAGGCATTGTAATAATGAAAAAAAGATAAATATTGGAGATTTTCTAAACTCGCCTTCAAAGTAGATAAAACATTCAAAACATACATCATCAAAACAATACCCACTGTCAGCATGATTCCTTTGCTACTCTCAGAAAACATAGTTGAAAACATAATTGCCAAAGAATAAATCGCTAAAGCAAAAAGTAAAGAACTAGCAAATAAATAAGCATAATTCGCCAACATAAAATCAATTTTGAATAACCAGGCAATGAAAGGAATACCATAAATTGAGGTTCCAGTATAGATCACTAAAATCACTATCCCGGCACAATATTTCCCTAGAAAAATTCTCGCTCTGGAAAGTGGCAGTGCTAATAATATTTCCATTGTTCCTTTATCAATCTCACCAGCAAATAACTTCATACCCAAACTGGTACCTAATACAACTACTAAAATCGGCCAGAGAAAGGAAAAAAGCTCAATAGTGACAAAATTCTCCAATACAGTAAAACTCAGTTGATTTTCAATCCCAAAAATTTCCAGCATTGATTTTGGATATGATTCTAAAAGCTTGGAAAACTGATCAGCTTGCTCTTTGACAGATGGGTACAATCCAACATACATCAGGATAAATAAGAGTGTAATCAAACTGATCACCAAGACAAAAATCCGGTTGGTGTAAAGTGTCTTTTTAAATATAGTTAACACAGATGTAAATTTTGAATTAAAGTAAATAAAATCGGTAACCGGTGTTCGGTGATCGGGATTATACTTAATTATCTCTCCGATTACCGATTACCGGACACCGCTCACCGTTCCTCGTAATATTCAAAAAATATTTCTTCTAGAGAAGCATGATTGATTTCCAAACCTTGCAAATCATAATTTGCTAGTTTTCGGATCATCGGATTCAAATCCTGTTTTACCTTAAAAAAAGCAATATTGCCATAAGAACTGGAAATTTCAAAATCCTGGAAATCTTTGAGCACCTTGGTTAAGGCTTCTTTAAAAGTGACTTTGACGATAAATATTTTCTTCTTTTTAAGATTGCTGAGATTCTCAAAAGCAACAATTTTCCCTTTCTTGATGATGCAAACCTTTTCACAGACGCGTTCGATTTCAGTCAAAATATGTGAGGACATAAAGATGGTTACCCCTTTTTTGTGAAAATCTTCTAAATATTCATAGAGCTTGTTTTGCAACATCGGATCCAGTCCCCGTGATGGTTCATCCAAAATCAAGAGCTTAGGATTGGACATTAAACCCATAATAATTCCTAATTTTTGTTTATTTCCCGTTGAGAGATTTTTTACTTTGAGACTCAAATCCAGCTGGAAATCACTGGCAAGCGCTTTGAGAATTGTCGACTTACCTTTGATACTTTCGATAAACTTCACATGCTCCCAGCCAGTCCAGGAATGATAAAGATGCACATCACTTGAGAGAAATCCAATCTCCTTTTTGGCAGCTACACCAAACTCACGGATGTCTTTACCAAAAATTTTGATTTCACCCGCTGTTGGTCGCAAAAAGTCCATTAAACAATTAATCGTTGTAGTTTTACCAGCGCCATTAGGGCCAAGAAAACCTACGATTTCTCCTTTTTCAATTGAAAAGGAAATATCATCAACTGCTTTGAGCGTCTTGAAATATTTCTTCAAACCAGTTACTTCGAGAATCTTCAAGGAATTAAACCAATAATAAGAACAATTGAGAATATTAGTTAATCTTAAACCGTCAAAAGATTTGAGTCAAGATGCTTATCTTAAGTTAAAAAATCACAAGTCGGAAGCCGAAGCTCGTCACTCGTCCTGAAAAAAATTCAGGATTATAAATATAATCCGAAATGCTTAATGCGAAATATACTGACTAGCTTCCTCCTTTACTTCAAAATACTTGACCAGCTGTTTTTTTATTGAATTACTTACTAAGAATCTCTTGAAATCTGGCTTTTATTTCATTTTTTTTAGGCAAATAAATCTGATATTTGGAAACAAATAAACGATTAGTAATACCACCTAAGGCATATTCAACATCAATTTCATTTTTCTCAGCTGATAATACAAGACCTATAGCTGGATTATCATCTAGTGAATTTTCTTCCTTATTAAAAAAGTTTAAATATAAATTCATCTGTCCAATATCATAATGTTTTACCCTGCCTAACTTAAGATCAATCAAGACAAAACATTTTAGAATCCGATGATAGAATACTAAGTCGACAAAATAATGCGAAACTCCTAGACTAATTCTGTATTGTTCCTTTACAAAGGTGAACCCCCTTCCTAATTCCAATAAAAACATTTCTAAATTAGCGATTAATTTTTGTTCCAATTCTTTCTCAGAATGCAAAGAATTTTCTGATAAAGATAAAAACTCGAATATATATGGATCTTTAATAAAACTTTCAATATCTTGATTTTCTTTTAAAACAGTTGTATTGGTAATATTTTTGAAATCTGATAATTTTGATCTTTCATAGAGCATAGAATCTATCTGTCTTTCCAATTCACGTACTGATAATTTATCCTCCAAAACCATATTTTCATAGAATTTTCGAGCTTTATTATCAGTGATTCCAATCAATAAAATATATTGACTCCAATTTAATTTGGCAGACACTGTCTGCCAAATTGGATAAATTTGAAAAAATCTTCGCATATTCAAAACATTCCGTCTGCTAAACCCCTTACCATACTTGCTCTTCAAGTCTTTTGCTAAACGATCTAATAAATCACTACCGTACTCAGCCCTTTCTTGCCCAGCTTGTTCATAATTAACAATCTTCCTTCCAATTTCCCAGTATGTTTTTACTAAAAGAGAATTAATAGCAGTATATGATCTTATTTTACCAGTAGAATATACAGCACCAATATCACGGATTAATCGCAGATAATTTACTTGGTATCTATTTTGCTTCATTTATTTTTCTTAACTCATCTCCTAGAATAACAATTAGCTAATTTAGTAGGCTATGTATTCCAACACAAATTTTGTACATTTAAGATTCGATTCCTAGATTCCAAAATGCGTAATGCGAACTACATTAAATAGTCATAAATTCTTTATCTCTTGATATTCGATATTCGCAATTCGAGATTTGATTCCTATACTCCTAGCTTCCTTGCAATCATTACGTTATAATTCAAATATATTTTCCAACAAGGTTAAATATCATCTGGAGCGTAATTGCTGTGCTGGCTCTGGTAAAAATTTTTATTTAAACTTTAAAGATAATAATCAATGACACAAATTTTTAGCTTTGCACAAAAAGCATTGATTTATAATGCAACAGAAAATACCCTTGTTGCGATTAAATATCTTGACTCTAAATATTTATCTTCAAAAGTAGCTGGTAAATATGGTTTACCCGGTGGGCAAATGGAATTTGGCGAAACGCCTGATGCAGCAATAATCAGAGAAACTCAGGAAGAAACCGGACTAATCATCCACCCACTTGAGCCAATTTATATTTGGACCTGGACTTATAAAAAAAATGCAGATGACAAACAAATTGTAGCAATTGTCAGAATTTGTGAATATGTTTCCGGGACTATCAAAGAACCAAATATTGAAGGAGAAACTACCTTAGCCAAGGCACGCTGGGTTAAACTAACACAAGAAAATATTCAGAAATTCGTTTGGGATGAACGTCCTGCTTTGGAAATTTTGTTGAAAAGAGTATGTCCCAATAATAAACATAAATAGGGAAAACGACGACGTTTCCCCTATTATCCAAATTCCGCTTACCGGTTACCGCTCACCGGTCACCGTTTTTCATACATGATCATTCTCATCAGCCATTGCTTCTGCTTTGGTCTTATGCTCTTTGCCATCTGGGTGATTGGCTGGCATGTAGATCGTGTAAAGTTTCAAAGGATTTTCAGAAGAAGTATTGATGATGTTATGATTAGTACCAGCTGGCACTACGAAAGCAAAGCCATCTGAGAAAGTAGCTTCTTCACCATTCATAATCACCTTGCCTTCACCGGAATCAATTCTGAAAAACTGATCAACTGTCTCGTGCACTTCCATACCGATTTCTTCACTAGGAAGTAAGCTCATCAAAACAACCTGACCATATTTGCCAGTAAAAATAACCTTGCGAAATGAGGTATTCGCCAGCACCTGCTCCTCAATATTGCCAATAAATCCTGTCATAGGGGGATGGGTAATAAATAAAGTATACGGATAGTATACATAAAATAGTAGCTAGTAGCTAGTAGCTGGTAGCTAAGGAAAAAAGTAGATTGTAGATGAGTAGCTGGTAGCTAAGGAGAAAGAGTAGATTGTAGCTGAGTAGCTCGTAGCTAAAGGGAAAAATGTAGATTGTAGCTGAAATCAGAAAAGTAACTAATTTATGATTAATGAGCATCAAAATTAATTTACCCCCTTAATTTTCGAATTGAAGCATAAATTAATCGATGCACTTTATTTGCTTGTGAAAACAGTTTTGTATGGGCATCTAAATCAATATAATTTAAGTCTTTTACCAAAAATAACTGGCTTTTCACTTCTGAAACCGATCCTGATGCAATATAATAAAATTGAATTTTTTCTTTAATAGATTTTCTAGCAAATCCCTCAGCTATATTTGAAGTAATCGAAGACGCAGCTCTTCTTATTTGAGAGGTCAAACTATATCTTTCTCGCTCTGGAAATATTTCAGATAAAGTATATATTCTCAATACAAGTTGATGAGATTCCTGCCAGACAAATAATTGATTAAATTCCTTAATTGACATAATCAACATTAACAGTTTATTCTTAAATTATTCTTAAATTTAACTATTTACTTATTTTTTAAAGCTACCAGCTACAAGCTACTTAGCTACTTGATACGTGATGCTCGTTATTAGTTGGAACGTCAATAGCCTGCGCAACTGCGAGAAAGCTTTTCTTGCTTTTTTGCATGACTATGAACCTGATATTGTCATGATCCAAGAACTCCGGGCACATCCGGATCAGCTTTCTTTTTTTCTGCAGATGGTGCCTGGCTATCAGGTTTTTTTCAATGATTCCGGACGACCTGGCTATAGCGGAACAGCCATTTACTATAAAAATAGCCTGAATGTACAAGAAATCAGTAAACATACTGGCAACGAAATTCTCGATACTGAGGGCAGGACCATTAAACTCGTACTTCCAGATTACACAATTTATAATTTTTATACGCCCAATGGTACTGGCAATGAGAACCGCTTAGCTTTTAAATTAGAGTTTTATCAGGAAATGCTCTTACTTTTACAAAGTGAAGTGGCTTTGGGCAAAAAAGTCATCTTTGGCGGTGATCTCAATGTCGCAGCCACTGCAATTGATCTTTACAACCCAAGTGCTAATCAAGCGCATTCCGGCTACCTTGCTGTCGAAAGAAAATGGTTTGCTGATATTTTAAAACTCGGCTTCGTTGATACCTTTCGACTTTACGAAAAACGCGATAGCTTTTACAGCTGGTGGAATCTCCGTGATCCCAAAAGAGAAAACAACCAAGGCTGGAGATTTGATTATCTGCTCACCAGTGCAAATATTCCATTAAGTAATATAATTGACGCGAAGATTTATCGTGAGGTGTTTGGGTCAGATCATTGCCCGGTGGGGGTGAGGGTTGGATAGTAGCTGGTAGCTAGTAGCTTGTAGCTAGGGAAGAAAGAGGAGATCGTTGTCCGTAGTTGGGAGAAAAAGTAAGAAGATAATAAGTTGATGATTATAAATTATTTGATTTTTCAAATCGTTATCAACCACATTATCGTTTAAATAATTAGCTCTTAGAGTTTGAAATACTATGATTTTACTATATAATTATTTCTTTTGATAAAATTTTGGAAACGCTTTTTAATCAACCTAACACAGGCCAAATGTTTTTTGACTTATATGGAGAAAATGCCGAATTACTGTGCGCTATTTTCTTAACCAAAGTAGGTGCAGTTCTTAAACGGGATAGAAGGCTACCTCAGCAAACTAATGGAGTGATAACAAATGCTCATAAAACAGGTAGTGGTAGCAAAGGAGCCCACAATTTCGTCTGGACTGCAGTAACTCATCCAGATTTTTCTACTGTGTATGGATCAGCAGTTTTAACAATAAATGATGTGACTAATGTAAAAGTAACATCCGTTGTAAGTGGTTAGTTATTCCTACGTTAATATAATTCTTTAATACTAATTCAGCCAATCATCTATTTTTTTTATATGATTTTTTCTAAACATAACCTTTCGCCCTAATTACTGCCTGATTCATGAAACTACTGACATCAGCCTGTTTATTGACCAAATAATTTGGTTGGCCAGCAATGATCACATTTCTATTTAGTGTAGCAACAGTTGGTATTTGAATCAGTCTATCTTCCTCCATTTGGATATTTAAGTTTGACTGCATTCCGGCAACTAAATCAAGATTAAAATGCTGCTGCATCGTATCCACCAAAGTGGCATATTTCAGTGCTTCTATGCTTGCTGAACTATTGGGATCCTGAAATTTCTCAGCCGAAAAAATATCAATGGCTTCTGTTGAATCAATAATAATTTTAATTCTTTGATTAAGCGCTGCAGATGATGATTCTGAAAGTAAATTTAATATTTGCAAGATAGGATTGGGATCTTGCAATGGCTCGTCTCTATCTCCCAGCATAGTCAACACCTGCCAAAGTGCATCACGCCTGACTAACATACTGGCAGGACCCTTTTCTGACCCCTTTAATTTAACACCATGCATTTCCATTAATGATTTTGATAATGTCGAATAACAACAGGATGCAGCAATATTATCAAAATACCTTTGTGTGGTTTCGTCTCCTGCCATCATTCCCCTTTCTACCATTGTTTTTTCAATCATTTTTAAAACAGCAACTTCAGTAATACGATCGACAACCATATCTTTTGCTGCTCCAATTGGTGATGCAGTCATTTCATGTCTGGCGTATGGTCCATCGAGAGCATCCAACCAACCACCAGTGCGATATTTGGGTCTAGCTTCTTCAGCATTTCCACTTAATACCTCCTGAGCTGAAGCAAGTACTAACTGCATTCCAGACATAGTAACGTCATCGGCACTGTATTCCTGCCCATTAGCAATTTTATTGGCGACAATCGTATCCGGAATCCAGCCGAGTTGATTAAACAAACTAATTATTTGTGGTGAAATCGGTTCAAGAAGAACTTTTTGCAAAAGACGCAAAAAATTATGTTTATAGCTTGGTGTTTCTGGTTTAATTCTTTTATCACTTATACTTTCCAGATTGGGAGCTTCTGGTAACATAGGACTGTAGTATGACATATTGGAATTTGATATTTTCGCCCGCAGTATACCACATTGCTATATATTTATTTTTGGTATATAGTATGAAACTTAGGAAAAAAGCTAAAAGTTAAGAGTTAGAAGCTAAGAAGAACAAGTATATTAGAAAATTAACGAGTTAACGGGAGAGAAATTAAAAAAGAATTAATAGGATCAGCTACTCCTTCTCCCTACTTGATACATGATACATAATACTTGATACTAGACTATTCAATACCCCTCCGCGTTCGTAATAAGTTCCATAATCTCAATATTCTCTTGTTTTACCAATGCGACAAATTGCAAAAAAGTATTAAACAAATCTTTCCGCTTATGAAGTGCTGCTTCAGGGTACCAGAAATTTTCCTGTTCCGGAGTTTTCGTGATCAATTCACCTTTGACATTGGTCACTCTGAAAAAAAACATCAACTGATCCTGGATACAGGCACCTTTTTCATCATAAGCAATTTTCCTCGTAAATTTAGCAAGACGAAAATCACCGGTTAAACCACTTTCTTCCAGGAACTCTCTGCGGGCAGCTGCCTCGAAGGTTTCGCCAAAACGCACTTTACCGGTAAAACCGCCAACTTTGCCAAAATATGGTTGCTTCAAGCGCTTACTTAAAAGATATTCCGATTCACCAGATGAATTAGTGCGGGTGGCGAGAATTGCAATACTGACTTTCGGCTGTTTTTCCAAATCCATTGTTTTTTCATCTAGTCTACCTACATATTCTTTACCTGATTCAGTAAGAATATAGCCTGAATCGGCCTTTTCCAAAAGCTGATACTCAATTAATTTATGTAAATGATAATTAAAATGTTTAGAGGTCATTTCTTCCGGTTGTAGTTCAGAAAATTTGGCACGTGGTGTATAAAGCAGGACTTTGAGAATCCTTTTCTGATAGTCATTGAGGGTAATTTCCATTTTTTTATGAGAATAACTTTGAGCGCAGTCTAACAAAATTGTGCTGCTGAAAACAAGTGAAAAGTTTTTGGGTAAAACCAATAACTATTTATTACTTCACCAATTTCTGAAACTAATGTAAAATTCAAATGATAACTGCATATATCTGATGTTTAAACTGCAACAACTCGATCGCACCTATATCAAAGGATTATTTACCTTAGGTTTTGCCAGGGCGCTCAATAATGCTGCCCCGGTAGTCCTGATGATATATTTTGCCAGATCTACCAGTGATGAAAGTCTACTTGGCAAAATTAGTGTGATTTTAGCAATTATTGCAGTACTGACATTACTTAGTGATTACGGACTTTCAACTGTAGTCCAAAAATTTCTGGCAGTTTTTCCAGCTAAACAAATTATCAGCTCCCTACTCTTTATCCAACTTTTTATCAATTTCTCTATCGGGATTGTCATTGTCTTTTTTAGTCTCAATCGTGATCTTGGTAGTTACAGCATCCTATTGCTCATCATCGGCCTCGCTTCGATCTTTAATATTTTGGTAATGTCATATAATGGTCTCATGAGGCAAAGTATGGCTGCTCTCTTCTATTTTCTTTCAGCATTTCTTTTTTTACTCTTTGCTTTTTTTCTCAATCAAATTCACGTTAATGCAATTCTCTCGCTGATCTATGGACGGTTAATCAGCTGGATTATCCTGGATCTCATTATGTTATGGGACCTCCACCGGGCACAGCTTCTTACCTGGCGCTATAAATTGTCAAGACGGGTGGTTTATTTCACACTCAATACCTTTACCTTCGCCATGGCTGAACTGGTAGTCGGCCATCTCGATATCAGTCTGATTTACTTACTCCTTGGTAGCGAATCTGCTGGCAACTATAGTCCAATTGCCTTTTTAGGTAAAGTTCCTAGTATCTTCGCCATTTTTATTGGATCACCATTGCTACCGATCCTCGCCCAAAAACTGAAACAGGAAAATGAACAAACAGTCAGTCGCTTTATCTTGAAAATTACTGCACTTATTAGTAGTTTTTCACTGATTTATTTTCTCATTGTTTGCCTATTTACCAAAGTTATTCTCCATGTGATCACTCCGACACATACCAGTTTACTTGATCAACGAATTTTTATTCTCAATACCTTAGCAGAAATTTTCTTTGCTATTGGTATCACACTTTTTAATTATTTTCTCGCCTATGAAAAATCCAATATTGTTCGTAATATTGCCTTACTACGCTTAGTCATTTTTGGTAGTACTGCGGTTTATTTAGTCAAAATTTACGGACTAATCGGAATAAGTTATGCACTTCTGCTTTGTTATCTTATCTCTCTAATCCTATATGCTTATTACTTCTGGCGGCGCTATCAGGAAAATTCCCGTTTTGGACTGGAGAAATTTAATTACCAACAACTTGTCACTTTAAAATTGAATCAGAATCAGGATGGCATTTTAGTCAGTCCAGAAACTGCGATGCATAGCTCTGCTGGAGATATTAATGCCAAATATTTTTTTTATGTGACAACAAAGCAACATAATTTCCGGGGGAATCATTATCATAAATTTACCAAACAATGGTTAATCGTTTTGGCTTCTCAAGTCGAATTCTTTGTTGAAGATATTGAAACCAAAACACAAGCAAAATATTTAATTACTGCAGAAAAACCTGAGATCTTAGTACTAGAACCATACCATGCCATTAAATTTCGTAATGTCGGTCAAGAAAAAATGTTACTCTTTGTACTCTGTGACAAAGTTCGTGATCCCATCAAACCTGACACATTTCCATATTTTATAAAATAAATTATGCAGCTTCCCCAAACAGTAATTGCTTCGCTTCAAATCCCGACAGGACAAGAAGAAAACGTCATCTTGCCTGCAGCACCTTATTTTCAATATCTTTCTCATAAAACAGCAATCGATGCTGCAATTACTAATGTTCTCAACCAAGGAATTTATATCCATGGACAATCTGAAAACGAATTTTCGAAAAATTTTGCCCAATACCTTGGTGTAAAGCACATGATTGGTGTAGCTTCTGGAACTGATGCTCTGAAAGTAGCACTACTGGCAGGTGGAATCAAATCGGGTGATGAAGTAATTATTCCAGTAAATACTTCCCAGGGTAGCATGGCTGGCATTTATGAGATCGGAGCTGTTCCTGTCTATGCTGATATCCTGGAAACAACTTACAATCTCGATCCTCAAGCCGTTTTAAAGCTCGTCACAGCGAAAACTAAGGCCATTATCGCAGTACATCTCTATGGCCATCCTGCTGACCTTACAGCCTTAAAAGCAATTGCTGATCAATCCGGCTTATTATTGATTGAAGACTGTGCCCAGGCCCATGGAGCGCAATTTGATGGTAAAAAAGTTGGAACTTTTGGTGATTTAGCCATTTTCAGCTTCTATCCCACTAAAAATCTTGGTGCTATTGGTGATGGCGGTGCTGTAGTCACCAATAATGATCATTATGCAGAACAAGCAAAATTGTTCCGGGAATATGGCTGGAAAACCCGTTACATCAGCGAAAAATTGGGATTTGTCTCACGACTGGATGAAATCCAGGCAGCCATCCTCAATTGTAAATTACCGGCATTGGATCAGGAAAATGAACAACGCCGAAAAATCGCAGATCATTATACAAAACAATTAAAAGACTTAGTCGGTACACCTCTACAATTAGACAATTGCTATCATGTTTATCACCAATATGTAATTCGTACAGCAAAAAGAGAGCAATTAATGCAATTTCTCAAAAAAAATTATGTCTTTACCAATGTGATTTATCCGCAAACTTTAAATCTGCAACCAGCTTTAAAACACTTTCAAAAAGTAGGGCAAACATTTCCAGTAGCCGAAAAGGTAGCTGGAGAAATTCTTTCTCTGCCTATCTACCCGGAATTAACAACTGATCAGATTCGACGAGTCGCTAATTTAATCAAACAATTTTTTAATGAAAAATAAACTTTCGTCACTCTCAATTTTTTTCCCCTTTTTAAATGATGAGGGTACAGTGCCGCAACAAATTGCTGACGCCTATTATTATGGTAAAAAAGTAACAGACAACCTCGAAGTCATCGCCATCAATGGTGGTAAATCCAAAGATGATACTTTTGAGGCAATCAAAAAAATGAAATTAAAGTATCCTGATTTAAAAATTATTGATCGCACAGAAAATACTGAAGGCTATGCCGTGATCAAGCACGGTTTCTGGGCTGCCAGCAAAGATTGGATTTTCTATACCGACGGTGATCGCCAATATCATTTAGATGAATTAGAAAAACTTGTATCAACTCAAATGCAAAGTAATGCGGATATTGTAAACGGATATAAAACTTCCCGCGAGGACAATGTATTTCGTCATTTCTTTGGAGAAATTTACCGACTGCTTAGTAAATTGCTATTTCAATTACCAATTCGTGATACTGATTGCGACTTTCGGTTAATCCGCAATTCTATAATGCAACAAATAGACCTGACCAGTACCAACGCTTCCATCCTGCCGGAAATGATCAAAAAGCTGGAATTAAAAAAGGCAAAGTTTGTAGAAATTCCGGTACAGCATTATGCCAGGACTTGGAGTACTTCCAATTATACAACTTATAATCTTTTGAAAGAAAAGTTGCTCGGCGATCTTAAATTATGGCGGGAGCTAAGAAAGTTTCGAGGTTAAGAAATAAAATCTCGAATCTGATAGATTATGTGATTTGAAATTTGCAAATTGCAATTTGATATTTAGAATTCATAATTTATAATTTTTAATTTATTATTTTGCTACTTGCTACTAGCACGGGTTGCAGATCTGCAACCCCTCCTACTTAATACTTTTTATCTTCTATTTATGTTCTACAAAATTAAAAACTCACTGGCACAACTGATCAAGCAGGATTGGTTTAAAGTGCTGCTGATTTTTCTTGGCACCAGATTATTAATTTTGTTTCTGGGAGTAATGGCTCAGTATCTTTTCCAGACTAAAGATCTTTGGCATCCGGAATTTTTCTCTCTCAAAAATACCTGGCAAAAGTGGGATGTCGATGCTTATGAAAAGATTGCCATTAATGGCTATCCGACAATTCAATTTGTCACAGGTATGGCCACACTTTGGGGCTTTATGCCACTTTATTCCTGGATAGTCGGATTCTTTCTCAAATTTACCGGTACAGTAAATTTTGTTCCTACTGCCATGCTAATTTCCAATATTTTTAGCTACTTTGGTACATTATTTCTTTTTAAATTCGCGCAAAAGAAAACAAAATATCCTTATCAGGTAATCACTTTTGTCTTACTGGCTGCCGGATCATTTTATTTATCGATTCCTTATACCGAAAGCCTATTTTTCCTACTCACTGCTATGGTTTTTTATTATACTGAACAAAAAAAATATTTAATTGCCAGCATCGCTGTAGGCTTAGCCATGATTACCAGAATTCAAGCCGTCGCATTGTTAATAATTCCTATCTGGCCACTTTTCTTTGGCAAAATTCCCTGGAAAACTAAAATAATTACACTGGCACTTAGTTTATTTTTTTCGTTCTTGCCATTAGCACTTTTTATGTTTTACGGATTCAAGAAAACCGGCGATGCTTTTGTGCACTTCGATAGTCAATCAGGCTGGGATAACCCGAGACCATATCCTTTGAAATCAATTTTAGGCTTACTCCGCTTTCCGCAGTATTTTCCACCATTTGTCCATGCTCTCCTCTGGGCAGTTTATGGTTTACCTTTAGTGAAAAACTTCCGGAAAATTCCTTTTGAATATTTATTATTCTGCGCTGGGATATTTCTAATTAGCTCATCGACCCCAATTTTCACAGGCACATACCGCTATGTGCTTTGTCTCATCCCTTTATTCATTGTTTTGAGCAAGGAAAAGAAATGGTTACAACAGTTATTTCTGGGATTTAATTTAATTTTTATGGTAATTTTCATTGTAGCATTTGTGAATTACCAGCAACTAGCGATCTAAAAATGAAAAAAGCAGATAACATGAACCAAGACGAATATAAATCAATGTTTGAAGTAGAACAGACTCACTGGTGGTATATAGGTCTTAGACAGATGTTATTTTACTGGATCAAAAAAATTCACCCCAAAACAATACTGGATGCGGGTTGTGGTACTGGAATTAATCAATTACTTTTGCAACAACAACATTATCAAATTGATGGTATTGATTATTCTGACTTAGCAGTAAAATTCAGTAAAGCTAGAGGAATAAAAAATGTCAAGCAAGGGATGATTCAAAAATTAACTTTTCCTGATGCACATTTTGACTTAATTTATTCTTTAGATGTATTAGGAATTTTAACTCCAGCAGATAGCCAATTAGCACTACAGGAATTCTCAAGATGTTTAAAACCAGGCGGATCGCTTATTTTGAATGTAGCTGCATTACAATGGCTTTATTCTCAACATGATGTGGCCTGTCATCTTATCCATCGCTATAATCAAAAAGAAATTGTCGCAATATTGAAAAAAAATGGATTTTCGATAAAAAAAATTAGTTATCGGGTATTTTTTCTGTTTCCTCTAGTGGCTTTCATCAAAATCATCGAAAAATTTCAATTAAAAAACGTCAAGGATTCAGAAGTCACAGGCGATTTAAAAAAAACGAATAGTATTTTCAATCTTTTGTTGAAACCAATGATGTGGCTAGAATTTCAAACTATAAAACTCTTGAACCTTCCTTGGGGTACTTCTCTCTGGATTGTGGCAGAAAAAAATCAATAAATTGTGCTAGAAAATAAAGTTTGCTCTTCTTTGCGCAAGAACTCTTTCAATTCTTCCCAATACTCCCAAATACTATCTACTCCTTTGATCTTGGCATCTTTGGTCAAAATCATTTCCAGGGTAACTTGGTCACGTGCCCAGCTCCGGCCTTGATCAAGATAGATATTAATTACAGGAAGCATCTTATCCAGGGCATAAACAAATTTAGCTTCAGGCTCAATTCTCTCTTCATAGCTGGTAATCCATTTACCTAAATCCGGAAACTCCGGAAATTCATGAATAATTTGTTTCAGTGCCACTGCTTCGCGCGCAATTTTGGTTGCCCGTAAATTCTGATCCCGCGAATGAAAAAATGTATCACCAGCATATGTTTCCACCAAATCATGCACCAAAGCAAATTGTAATACTTTATCAAGCTGAAGTATTAGTTTCTTCACAGTCACAAGATACCAAGCGGTCAAGGCCAACTGATAACTATGCTCCATATCGCTTTCATCCTCATCCTGACCAGTCAGATAAATTCGTCTTTTTATCGCAGCAAATTTATGGGTAAAAGCAATGAAATGCATTAAATTGTCTAAATCCATAGTGAGAAATGATAAGAATAGGTAAAAGCTATTAATTAAGAGTTAAAATCTAGGAATCGAATTGCGTCCTGAAACAAGTTCAGGATCGAAACTCGAATCTCCTTGTCTACCAGATACTAGCTACCAGCTATTTTTTTCTACGTGATATGTGATACTTGATACATGATACTTATTTCATCTTCGCACTCATTGGAGACGACGACGTCTCCCCTATATTGCACTACTTTCTCACCAGCCACCACCACCTCCGCCACCTCCACCACCGCCGGAGCTACCGCCACCACTACTACCGGAATGAGAGCCTGATGATGTAGTGGCTGCTGCTATACTGCTACTAAGCCCACTTGCGAAACCACCGACAAATCCAGCGCTAGTAAAGGCAGTGGTGCTATGATACCAGGTCGGAGAATAACCAGAATTTGCATTGGTCAATGCAGCTTGTTCTAATTCCTTCTGAAAAAGTTTCAACCACTGCCCTTCTAAATCCATAGCAATGGCGTAAGCGAGATATTTTTCATATTCATCAAGTGTCAAAGGCATTACCCGGTGCATGATTTTAATCCGTTCTGCCTCAGTTGCCTTGAGATACATTTTAAAGCCTTCAATCTGATCCTGCAGTTTTCGTCCCTCGATTGTCCGTGCCTTGAGTGCTTTTACATAAAAGATATGCATTATTCCCTGAATAATAATTAACACCACATAAGAAATCCCAATTAAATTTGTCAAAATCGCTCCCACTACCACTTCACCAGCTAAGAACGGTAAAGCAAACAAAATTAATGGCATAATTCCTCCTACAGTCTTGAAAAAGTTTTGACTCAACCCACTACTCAAAAGGCCTTTGATACTACTAATAATCTGTGTAAGCAGTGCAATTACTCCCGCAGTCCAAAGACTTAACCAAATCGTTAAAAAAATAATCGCAGCTAGATTTCCTGCACCTTGAAAACTTGTAATGAACGAAATGATAATAAATTCGCTAAGAGAAAAACCGACACCTAAACTGACATAGAATTTATTTTGTTTTAAATATCTCAAATCAATTTGTTGAGTGACTGCTTTTCTAAACTTGGCTATTCCTTTGGAAATCTTGGCAGCATTGGAGTTATTGAAACTAAATTTTTGCGAGCTATTAGCAGCAGCATCTAACAATTTATCAGCTACTGCTCTTTCCTCAGGAGTTAAATTAGAATTACCGAGTATTTTGATCAAATCCTTTTGTTTACTAAAAAATGCTTTTAAAAGAATTTTTTCATCAGTTGATAATTTCGTATAATCATAAGACTTAGAAATAATTGCAAACTTTCCTTTTTTTTCCTCAATAGCAATAATGCCGAAGTATGCTGCATGAGTAAGCGCTGCAATTACCATCTTATTATCAAGCTCCATTTTATCAAGATAACGCATCTCGGCAGGAGAGAGACTGCTCGGTGGTTCAAAAATCGGGATAATTGTATTTCGACGCGGATCACGTCCAATTAAGAGCCAAATTATGAAATAACTAAACCCGATGAAACCAGTAGCCATAAATAATATTATCAAAAGAAGATTCGAGACAATAATACTAACAAATGTGGAGAGAATTGAAGGCTGTTTCACTAAACCTTTCGGCCAACCAACTGCGACAGTGAGACCCTCTTTTGCAGCTAAACTTTTAGTAGTTTCAATGATCAGCCGACAATTGCCGTCTTTACAAAACGTAAACACAACTTCAGCATTTTGTGCTTTGGAGCCTTGAGGACCGGTATAAAGGCTCACGCCTTGAATATCACGAGCAGCCTGAATACCGACTGGTAAATCTAATGTTAGTCTTGCTTTTTCTATCGGGAAAGTCCAGCCATTACCTGTGACATTGTAATATAACTCATCATAATCTTTGAAAAAACCAAGTTGGCCAGTGCTACGATACTCTATGGTATATGTATGAATTCCTGACGGAACCAAAGAATTCTCATCACCAATATATACTCTGACACCATTATTCAACTTTTTAGTTTTATAAGGTTCTGGATTATTGTCCCGCTTTACTGAAATCAAATCGAAACCTACCTTGTGCTGTAAAACCCCCAAATATTTGTAACTAGTAGGAAAATCGCGATAAATTCCATGATTAATCTCGATATGCTGAGCATTAACTGTAATATTTTCAATTACATGTAAGCTACTATCAGTTTCCACTTGAATTTCACTGGAAAAATCGCTGATTTTCTCTTGGTAATCATACACCACCTGAGCTTTAGCCTTTATACTATAAACATAAAAGCAAAGTAAACTCAATAATAAAGTGATCACGAGTTTTTTCATTAAGCTGATTTTTAAAAATTATTAAAAAGGTCAAAGACAACAAAGTAAAAAAAAATAGTATTGCTAAGAATAAATTTATGTTATATTTTAATTTAATCTTATTTTATCCCCAAAAAGCATGAAAAGTCTTCGCAAAAATCAATCAATTTTCATAGCACTTCTAGCTGTTAGTTTAATAATCTCAATTTTATTAATCTGGACAATACTTTCAAGTTTTTTATCTGATATCTTTTTTCTATCTCAAATAAAACTTTCTGATGAAGGAAAAGTTATTCGAATAATATCGAACGAAATATTACTACTACTTACTATTCAATTTTTTACTGGAACAATTTTACTTTTCATGAAAAAGCTTACTGGAGCAAAGCAAGTATTTTATTTCAATGCAATGTCAATATTCATTTTATTGAATATCATATTAATTCCAGCAACATTTATTCCAAACCAAAATACAGACTTCATAACAGCAATAGCTATTTTACTTACTACAACTATATTTGCTATCGTTCCTTTCTCAATCGGATTTATAATCTCAAAAATGCTACAAAAAGCTGATCTGAAATGAAATATCAGAAAATATAACTTTAACTCCGTTTGACCACTAATTAGTTTTAGGTTATTTAATTACTTGTTGTATCCGGACCAAGATACATGACCAGCCAGGTATTGGTTGCAGCTGATTTACGTAAATCAATGCGATGATATGTACTTAATGTAGCCTGTTCTTGATTATTTACCTGCCAATTAAATCTGATTTGGGCTAATGATCCGTCAGAATTGGTACTTAAATATTTAACATTGCTGATACTACCTTTCATATGCTCTGCAATTGTGCCATCAGAGTATTGTTGATTTAAAATGTTATAAAGATTAGCATCGGTAACTTCTTGTAATGTAGCCTGATCACCTTCATTTAATGCTTTAAAAAAACGATCTGCTACCTGTTTTTCCGAACTACTATTAGCGCCTAAAATCAGCAATCCTACAACAGCTGAAAGTGCGCAACAAATACATAAAAATACCAGTATCACGGCAACAATCACCAAGTTCTTTTTGGACTTGGGCTTGGAGGGATAGACAGCAGCTGGCTCTGCTGAAGGAATACCAGTATTTACCGGGTTGCTCATTTGAGACATTAGTTTTAAATAAAAAATTAATTATTATGCTTAAAGTTAATCTTAACAAATTACTTATAAATATCAAGTAGTCAAAAAGTTAAAAGACAACAAAGTGGAAAAAGTAGCATTGCTAATCATGATTTTATGCTATATTAAATTTAATCTTATTTTACCCCCAAAAAAAGATGAAAAATCTTCGCAAATATAATACCTTGATGGGTATTCTGCATTTACTGCAAGGTCTTTTAGTTCTTACTCTCAGTAATAGTTTCAAGCTTCCTATCAACTCCAGTTTTGTTCAATATAATATCGTTACTAATCGTTTAATGCCCGTTCTGAATAAAGTTGCCGAATTACCGATCGGTCCCATGGTTGCCTTATTTCTCTTCCTTTCTGCAACAGCTCACTTTATTCTCTGTTTACCTGCTATCTATCCATGGTATACAAGAAATCTGGAAAAAGGCATCAATTATGCCCGCTGGTATGAATATGCCTTTAGTGCTTCTTTAATGATTATTTTAATCGCCTTGCTGGTTGGTATCTATGATTTAGGTGCCTTGATCCTGATGTTTGGCCTCAACGCCATGATGATCTTACTCGGTCTGATGATGGAACTTCACAATCAAACTACTAAAAAAACAAATTGGACTTCCTATATTTTCAGTTGTATTGCTGGAATTATTCCCTGGATTGTCATCGCCCTCTATCTTTTTAACGCTGGTGACGCTGATCACAAAGCCCCGACATTTGTTTACTGGATTTTCTTTACTATCTTCCTTTTCTTCAATTCCTTTGCGATCAACATGTATTTACAATACAAAAAAGTTGGCAAATGGAAGGATTATCTCTGGGGTGAAAAAATGTATATCCTTCTAAGCCTGATTGCCAAGTCAGCTCTAGCCTGGCAAGTCTTCGCCGGGACACTACGGCCAGTGTGAAGAATGGAAATTGAAAACAATAGTCGGTAGACGGTAGACTGGAAGTCAAGATTAGTTATAAGTTAGAAGCTAAAAGCTATAAGGAAAGCAGTTAGCTCATTTAACCTTCCATCTCTTAACTCTTAACTTTTATCTATTCATTCTACTAGCTACCAGAAAGTTTTAAACAATTCTCTCCTACATTATACATGATACGTAATACATGATACTTTCATTACTCAATCCAGTCTTGTAATAGCTTGATTATCGTATTTTGATAATCACTATTACTAATTTTTTCCAGATGAGGAAAATCAATAACTGTTTCTTGATGAATTGCATAAAATTTTCTTACTCTCTCTTTAGATTCTGGATTTAAAATATTATCATTCTTACAAAATACCAACAAAGCTGGAGTGTTAATACTTTTCGCTGGAATATGAAAATTAAGAGTTGCCGTCCATTGTTCCAAAATGCTTTCCGGATCAGTTGATTTTAAATTCACAAAAAGCGGAATTCTGGTAAGTAATTGATAATAAAGATTACGAACTTTTGGGGAATATTGTGCCGGTTTAAAAACAGTTTTTAAAATCTTACGATATTGCGGCTTCAGATATTCACCTGGAGTGACCAAAAATACCTTACTAAAAGCAACTAAATTAATTGATAACATAGTCGTAATCAACATCGTACCAAAAGAAAAGCCCATGCCAATCACATTTTTTAACGCTAATTTTTCCTGAAACTGCAAAAAAATATCCGCAAAACTGGCAAAATTATCCTCACTAGGCAGAATATCAGAATCACCTCTACCAGGATAATCCACGATAATTAAATGGCTTGAAATATTTTGTGCATTTGCAAATAATTTTACAAAAGTATCACTACTGTGAGCTCCCGGCGGATAAACAACCACAGTTTGGTCAGCATTTTCCAATTGATTATCGAGATAAGCAAGCTTCAAGCCATCAATTTCCAAGTTTTTTTTAACAAAATGCATTGATTGAGAATTAATTATAAGTAAAAGATAAAAGTTATGAGTTAAAAGTAAAAGGGCGAGTAGTGAAAGCTTTGAACAATTCTCGCTGACTTCCTACTTTCTCTATACCAGATACTAGCTACCAGCTACCTAGCTACTAAATAAACATCTCCATCTCCAGCGTATCATAATAACGCTCACCTATTTTGATATCTTGACGTTTTCTTCCAGATTCCTGAAAACCAAATTTCTTGTATAAACTTATTGCTGGAAGATTTTCAGCATTGACTCCCAAGTTTACTTTGCTGAATTGTGGCTTGGCTTTAATAAATTTCAAAGCTTCTTCAAATAATGCTGCAGCGATTCCTCTTCCTTGAAACTCTTTCTCTACACCAACGCCAACGATTTCAGCTGAATGTTTTGTTTTGAATTTATCACTCCAAGATATCGTCAGAGAACCAATCATTCTGCTCTGATCCCAAGCTCCAAGTGTGATAGAGTTTGCTGCATCCAAAGAGGCTTGAATATAGTTTTCCCACTTTTCTGGGGGAAAGAGTAAATTTTCTTCATAAGAAGTATAATATGCTTCAGGAAATTCCTGCAACATTTTTAAACGATGAGTTCGGTAACTTTCCCAGTCAGCAAGCTGGGGTTTGCGGATTTGATAATTCATTTTTAGTAGTACAGCTTTTATGTTAAATTAAATAATTATAGCGAATTTCAGATGGCAAAAACAGTAATTGTGATCGGTGCCGGTTTTGGAGGCTTAGCTGTAGCTGCAATCCTTGCTAAACGTGGCTTCCAAGTTAAAGTTTTTGAAAAAAATGCCCGGGCTGGGGGCAGAGCTGCAATTATTGAAAACAATGGATTCAAGTTTGATAGCGGACCTTCCTGGTATATGATGCCAGAAGCTTTTGAGCGTTTTTTTGCTATTTTTGATAAAAAACCGGAAGATTTTTATCATTTAGTAAAATTAAATCCCACTTATCGGGCCTTCTTTGATAATGCAGCATTTGATATTTCCACAGATATTCCCAAAATGCTAGAACTATTTGAGAAACTAGAGGCCGGATCCAGTCTGAAGTTTACCAGGATCCTCAAAGAGGCAAAATATATTTATCATACAGCTATCAAGGAAATCTTATATCGCGATCCCAGTTTCCAGGATTTTCTCCAACCAAAATTAATTCTGAAATTCTTACAAAAGAACTTGTTTCAAAGTTATGATCAATTTATTAAAAAAAATTTCCACAATGAAAAAATTCGCCGAATTCTCAGCTGGCACACTATTTTCCTTGGTGGTACTCCATATAACGTACCGGCTTTATATATTTTAATGCTTTATGCTGACTTTAAACTTGGGACATTTTTTCCTGAAAAAGGCTTTTATAGCGTTGTAGAAGCGCTAGTAAAAATAGCTACCGATCAAGGAGTAGAATTTCACTATCAGGAAGCAGTCGAAACAATAACTATCAAGAATAAACTTGCTACCAGTGTAAAAACTAATACTACAGAATATCAGGCAGATCTCATTATTTCCAATGCTGATTACTACCATACGGAACAGTCCTTATTACCAGCTAGTTTCAGAAGTTATTCAGCTGATTATTGGCCCAAAAAAGTATTTTCTCCTAGCGTGCTCTTAATCTTTGTCGGTACCAAGAAAAAATTTCCCCAGCTACTTCATCATAATTATTATTTCTCAAATGAAGCAGCAGAACATTTTAAAACAATTGACCAGAGAACCGCCTGGCCTGAGAACCCTTCATTCTATATTTCAGTACGTTCCAAGGATGATGAGAGCGCAGCTCCTAAAAATGGGGAAGCAATTATGTTTCTTGTGCCAATTGCTAATGGTTTAGAGGATACAGAAGCAGAAAGACAGCACTTAAAAACCTACCTCTATCAAAAGATCAGCAAAATTCTCGGCGAAGACTTTAGCAAAGCAATTGTTCATGAAAAAATTACCAGTTTAGCTGAGCAGATTACAGATTTCCATGCCTTTAATGGTAATGCTTTTGGGCTCGCTAATACCTTATGGCAGACTGGGATCTTCCGGCCACACAATCAAAGCAATAAATTAAAGAATCTCTTCTTTACAGGTACCACTACTGCTCCTGGGATTGGAGTACCTTTAGCATTAATTTCTGGAGAAGTTACCGCTACTAAAATTTGTAAGATTTATGAATAAAAAGCAAAAATTAAAAGAAATTTTTCAAAATGGTAGTACGACCTTTTATAATTCCAGCATTTTTTTTCCCAAAAAAGCCAGAAATGATATTTTTGTCTTATATGCCTTTGTTCGTACAGCAGATAATTTCGTTGATCAAAAACCTCAGGATCAAGCTGGATTAAAAAAATTCATAAAGGCATACCATGAGACCGCTGCTGAAAATTCCTTAATCGATCCAATTATTAGTGGCTTCAAGAAATTAGAAAAAAAATACAACTTCCCAACTAGCTGGACTAAGGCATTTTTTAAATCGATGAATTTTGATCTTAGTAAAAATCAAATTAATACTCAGTTAGATTTGGATAATTATATTTATGGCTCTGCAGAAGTAATCGGCTTAATGCTGGCCAGGATTTTAGAGATTAATGAAAAAGCTTATGTTTATGCCAAAAAGCTTGGCTATGCTTTTCAATTAATTAATTTTATTCGTGATATTGCCGAAGACTTAAAACTCGGAAGAATGTATTTCCCAAAAAATGAATTAAAAAAATATCAACTAAACTCTTTGGATAAAAAACATGTCAGTCTTAACCTTGATAATTTTCAGCGTTTTATAACCGCCCAAATTGGCAAATTTAAACATTTACTTAATGAAGCGAGTCCAGGAATTGCTTTGATCCCAAGGAAGAGCCGGATTCCCATAATTACTGCAACCCAAATGTATCTTTGGACTGCTCAGCAAATTCTCAAAGATCCACTACGAATCTACTCTGAAAAAATCAAACCAAGAAAAAGTTTGATTTATTTTACTTTTCTTAAATCATGGATAAACAGATAATGTGGACTTATTCATTAATATTATTGATTAGTTGGTTGCCGGTTTTTCTGGCTAGTTTTTATCGAAAATTTAATTATAAAACTATTTATCGTCCATTATTTATTGCAATTACAGTGACGGCATTTTGTTTTGTAATCTGGGATATTATCTTTACAGCTCAAGGAGTTTGGGGATTTTCTTCAGAATATTTAATCGGCAGCAAAATCGTCAATTTACCCCTGGAAGAAGTCCTTTTCTTTTTAGTCATCCCTTATTGCTGCTTCTTCACTTATTATTTACTGCGTAAATCTAAATTAATTAACGAAGCCCGCGCTCAATTTTTTAAAATTATCCTCTTGCTCTTTCTCTTCCCGACATTTTTTACTGCAATCTTTGCTACGCATTCATACACTGCTACTGTTTGTGGAATTAACATCCTACTTTTCAGTTTTGCTATTTGGAAGCAGACACCTCGTTTCAAAGTTCTCCTGGTATCATATTTTTTCAACCTGATTCCTTTTACAATTGTTAATCATTTTTTAACCACTGGAATTTCAACCATCAGTAAAAATCCGATTGTTTGGTACAATTCCTCCCAGTTTTCCGGTTTGAGATTTTTCAATATTCCCTTCGAAGATTTTCTTTATATGTGGGCAATGCTAATGCTTGTGCATTTGATTCTGGAGTGGCAAATAATGAGAAAGAAGTTAAGAATCTAAGAATCTACGGAAACGAATCTCGAATTTCGAATCTCGAATCAGAGGGCAGAAAGCAATTTGCAATTTGGGGCAGATTATCGATAGCACTGGCGTATTGCTATACGTCCCTGCAGTATCAAATAAATATCGTCATTAACACTAAGCGACTTCGCCTCGCTGTTAAAGCCGAAATCAGTTGCTACACGCTCAATTTCTGCAAGCTGCCACCAGCGTTGTTTAATTTCAGTGCTAATCTCAACTTCCAGCCAACTGATAGTTTCTTTAGAAATTGTTGTATTGGTTTCGGGATCGAAATCTTGAACCTGCCATGAAAATTTATATTTTATTCCGTCCAATTCCCGTCCTGATTCTGCATGCCAATGAGATAAATCTAGCTTTGGAAAGTTCATAAAATTTATTAAAATCTTTCCTCTTGGCTGTAAAAATTGCTGACATTTTTTAAAAAATTCAATTAATTCCTGATCTTCAAGTACAATTTCATTAAAGGCATTCCACATCAAGATGATCAAATCAAATTTTTCTTTAGTCTGAAAATCCCAAAAATTAGTTTGCTGAAATTTTGCTTGTGGATATTTAGCTCTCAAAATTTTCAAATGCTCGCGAGAATTGTCCAGACCAAATAAATGATGTCTTGATTTATTCAATGGAATCAAATGTCGCCCGGTACCACAACCAATATCGAGGATTTTCGCCGGACTTTCCACAATAGTATTAATCAAAGCGACTTCCGCATCAGTAATTTCCAGAGCTACTTCATCCTTGAGATCATAAAATTGTGCAGTAGGATCATTGGGGGACATGGGAAAAAAATAGATAAAAGTTAAGAGATAATAGTTATGAGATAAGAGATAAGAGTTAAGAATTAAAAATTAAGAATTAAGAATCTAGGAATATAGGGAAACGAAAAGCGAATCTCGTCCTGAAACAAGTTCAGGATCGAAACTCGAATCTCCTTGTCTACCAGATACTAGATACCAGCTACTAGCTACTATTTCTTTCCTTCCTCTTCAAACGCTTCGCTGGCCGGGAAATAATTAATCTCAGATATTGTGGTGGCATTGGCAACCATCATTGCCAGACGATCAATTCCCATACCAATTCCGGCTACTTCCGGCATGCCGGCTTTGAGTGCTTTGACAAGTTCATGGTCAAAGGCCACCGGACTTTTGCCAAGTTCCTTTCTCGCCTGCTCTTCTACCAAGAAATTCGCTTCCTGGAGCTTCCAGTCAGTCAACTCTGAATAACCATTGGCCACTTCCTTTCCGGCAATATACAATTCAACTTTTTCTGAAACCAGATGATTCTTTTTATTTGGTTTGACTAGTGGACAAAGAATTTTTGGGAAATTATAAATGAAAACCGGACGATCCCATTTGAGTTCCGGTTCAACAAGATTAGCCATAAATAGCTCGAAAACTGTCTGCCAGTCGCTACTTTCAGAAACAGAAATAAATTTCATCAATTCTGTTCGAAAAGCTTCCACTGTTTGAATTTTATCTAGAGAAACTCCTAAATATTTTTTCACTAAATCCGGTACAGAAAAACGATAAAATTCCGATTGTAAATCAACTTCCTGTCCCTGATAAAAAAGTTTTCCATTGTATTTTTTCTTCAATTTCTTGAACGTTTCTTTGATAATTTTTCTAAGTAAATCCTGTGTTTGTTTCATCAGGAAAAAATAATCTTTACCTAGTGTATACCATTCCAACATGGTAAACTCCGGACTATGATTGGTACTAATTTCTTCGAGGGCCCGGAAAACCTTGGAGATGACAAAATGATTGCCAAGTCCGGCAGCAAGAATTTTTTTATTAAAAGTTTCTGTAGTAGGAATTAAATATGCCTGATGAATCGTGCCATTCTGCAAAGCAATATTGGTTGTAAGCACATCCAGATAACGTTCCTGAGGTAATGCATTGGTGAGAATTGGCACTTCCAGTTCGTGATATTTACGCTCGCTAAAATACTTGCGAATGGCAGCAAGTAAATATTCTTTGACAAAATAACGTTCAAAAAATTGCGGATTCTTTTTGAGATTTTCCCAAGTTTGCATTTACTCTTTGGAGTAATAGGTATTGGTTTCTGTATTAATGATAATCCTATCACCTACCTTTACGAACAATGGAACTTGAACTTTGACACCAGTCTCAAGAACTGCCTCTTTGGTAGCATTAGTAGCTGTATTCCCCCGGTCTCCACCTGGTGCAGTATCTACCACAGCTAATGTTAATTTAAGCGGAACTTGGACTGTAATTGGCTTTTCGTCATAATAGCTGATAATATATTTACCTTCTGTATGTAAATAATTAGTACCGCCAGCAATCATTTCCAACATTACATCCACTTGATCAAAAGTGACCGGATCCATAAAATATGCTTTATCTTCATCACAATAAAGAAACTGCATGGTTCTTGTAGAAACATCAATCTCTTCCACTTTTTCTTCAGATCTCATCGTAATCGCCAAAATACTACCATTATCCACATTCTTCAACTTTAATTTATTATAAGCACCGCCTTTACCTGGCTTATAAAATTCCCGCTCTACAATGTAATGTGGTTGTTTGTTATAAAGGATAAACATCCCTTTATGAATACTATTGGTCTGAGACATGGAGATTATTAGCTAAAAGTTAAAAGATAATAGGTGAAAACATAATATTGTATTATATATTAAAGGTAGAAAAATTGGAATCAGATGTATAAAGCTTGATACTTTTTCACTTTCCACTTCACACTACTTTCTACTATAATAAACACATTACTTTTTATCGAACGGTAGATATGAAAGCAATCATTTTTGCAGGTGGTCATGGTACCAGACTTTGGCCTTTAAGCCGAAAAAATTCCCCAAAACAATTTGAGAAATTCATAAATGGAGCTTCAACTTTTCAACAAACAATCAAGAACGTGGCTCCAGTTATCAAACTTTCTGATATTTATGTCAGTACTAATGAAAAATTTGCTCCTATTCTTAAAGAGCAACAACCTGATTTACCTGAAGCAAATTTTCTTCTAGAACCAGCTAAGCGCGACCTCGCTCCTGCAGTGGGCTTAAGTTTTCTGAAATTGCAACAAACTGGTTACCAGGGTGCAGTAGCCATACTTTGGTCTGATTCAGTAATGAAAAAACCGGAAAACTTTTGCAAGGCTTTATTAACAGGTGAAGAATTAATCAAGCAAAATCCTGAACAATTTGTCTTCATTGGTGAAAATCCCACTTTTCCCAATCATAACCTGGGTTGGATTTCAGTATCTAAAGAAATCAAACATACCAAAGATCTCTCAATCTGGGAATTTGCCAGTTGGGTATACCGCCCGGAATTAGAATTATGTAAAAAATTATTTAAATCTGGCAAAGCATTCTGGAATACAGGTTATTTAATAACTTCAGTTGCTTATGTCTTGAGTCTTTATCAAAAATATCAACCGAAAATGTATGCTGAGTTACAAAAAATTATTGCTAATCCTCAATTATTAAATCAAATTTACCCAACCCTGGAATCAATCAGTTTAGATGATGCTATCACTCATCACACATCACCTGCAGCAGCTAAAGTGATCAATACTGATTTAGGTTGGGATGATCCTGGTACATTATTTGCCTTAAAGCGTGTTTTAGTGCCTGAGCGTAAAGAAAATGCCACCAAAGGAGAAACTGTACTTTTGGATACTACCGATTCCCTAGTATTTAATTATGAAGAAAACAAAGTAGTAACTACCATTGGTCTCGATGGCTATGTCGTCGTCAACATGAATGATGCACTTTTAATTGTCCATAAAGATAAAGTTCCTGATGTCAAAAAAATGGTCGCAGAACTGGAAAAACAAGGGAAAGAGAAGTATGTGTGAGGGAAATCGGTAAACGGCAACCCCTTCTGCTTGATACTTTTTCCTTGCAGCCACACATTGAATATTCTAGACTATAGTAATATTTCCGGAATATTTTCTAATGAATCTGAACACAAAATTAATTTTAATTTTCATTTTTGGAGCAATAGCTACTGCTCTCTTCTCTATCCCTGTCAAAGCTGCATCTGGTGCTGAATTATCACTATTTCCAAATAATCTCCTGGCGAGACAAGGTGAAGAATTTGTCCTCACTGTAATGCTTAATACTAATAATGACCTGGTAAACGTAGTATCTGCTGACTTAATCTATCCACAAAACCAACTTCAAGTATTGGGCATTGATAGCAGTAATAGCATACTCGGTTCAGTAGCTGATGAGAACTTTACAAAACCTGGTGTTATCAATCTTTCCAGATTCCTTACAGCTGGAAGATTTTATAATGGTAATGGAGAAATTGCTAAAATTAAATTTCGTGTCCTCCATGATGGGATCAGTGAAGTCAAATTTACTGACAATACAGCAGTGATCAATTCCAATACTTTAAATATTTTGACTAAACGCCAATCAAGTACAATCAAAACTTTCTATGATTTTAAATCTCATTTTCCAATTAATCTGGAGTCAAGTGTAAAAAATGTAAGTAATCAAAAACCTTGGATCATCCTAACAATCTTTGGATTTTTCATTTTAATCTTTGTAATTACATTAATCGTTAAATTTCTAAAAAAGAACCAACCGCATGAAACTAAATATCTTCCAAATGTATAAAAAAATATTTTTAACAATAATTTTCATTTCTATCTGTGTAGTATTTTTTATCGTTGCCAATATCAAGAGCTTTGCTCAAACTGGGACACTATATTTTTCCCCTGCAACTGTAAGCGCCGGAACCGGTAAATCATTTACTGTGAAGGTCATGGCCAGTACCGGTGACGACGAAGTCAATGCAGTTGTTGCCAATTTTACCTTTCCCGCTGATAAGTTGAAGATTACCAATATCAGCTCTGCAGTAAGTGTATTCAACCAAACTCAGCGCCAGGAAGTGACTGGAAATACTGTCTATATTGAAAGATACTCCAGTACTTTTTTTAAAGGAACTGGTGAAGTTGCTAGCGTAACATTTGAAGCAATTGCTTTAGGTGATGCTGATCTAGCATTTACAGCTGCAGCGTCGTTACCCACAGGCTACGACAATCCTCCTAACGCTTTGGTACAAGCTCAAAATGGTTTAGTACATATTTTACAAACTTTACCACATACGGCAATCTGGGATGAGAAACCCACCCTGGTAATTTCTTCTGGGGCAATTCTAATCATTGGTGGCTTCTTGCTGGCAATAAATAATAAATTTAGAAGACGGATTTGAATTTGAAAATTAATAAGAAAAAAATAAAAGTAATTACATATCTTTTTTTAGCCTTTACTGGAATTTTTTCCTCCTGGTATTTATATCGCACCAATTCTCTGGATCCAAGAAATTTAGCCAAACTTGTACAAAATCAGGATACCAAATGTACTCAGGCTGATATTAGTGGTGCGAATAACGCTACTGATGGCAAAGTGAATGCTTTTGATTTAGCAATAATTCTGGCCAATTGGCGCTGGCAAAAAACACCTACTGAAACCAAAGCTGATATTTGGGGACCACAATTAATTCCTGATGGGGAGGTAGATATGTATGATCTTTCCCGGATACTTTATTGCTGGCGTCTAGAAAATTCCAAGATCCAAAACATCTGTGGTGATGGTACTTTGGGATTAGGCGAAGAATGTGATCCACCTGGTTCTTCTTCGCAATGTATTAGCGGAATCTGTACAGCCAGCTGTAAATGTAGCAGTGCCAATCCTACTTCACCCTTACCAACTACAGGTAATAATCAAACACCAGTGCCTAGTTTGACGCCCACTACTGGTAATAATGTGACACCTATGCCCACCAATACCTATCGCCCGGGAGTTACACCTACTATCACAGTTCGTCCTCCCAGTGCTACACCTACACCGATAACAATTGTACCGACAGCTACATCTATACCACCATCTCCTACAAGTAATGTGATTTTAGGAATTTGTACCTGCTCCACCGACAGTGTTTATGTTTGTGATCGGGAATCAAATATTTGCGGGCAACGTGAAGATCCAGCAACGACACAGATTACCCAATGTCTGCAAACAGCTTGTAATGTCACTATTTGTCAGGCGAAATTGATGGAAGTTTTAAGTGCCCAGTGTACTGCTGATCCAGCCTGTCTAAGCATCCAGAAAATTGAAAATGTCACCTCCAGCTGGGCAAGATAGCTACATGCACTGGTTGCAGATCTGCAACCACTCCTACAACATCTTCTTCACTTCCATTACAAAGCGCTCGGCTGCATCAAGCTTAATTAGGGATCTGGCAGCTTCTTGCACCTGACTAAGTGGCTGATTATTGAAAGCTAATTTATTTTCAATGATTGGTAAACAACTTAATAATACTTCAGTCAAAGCTGCAGCAGGTAATGCATCGGTTTGCTGAATAATTCTTGCTAAACCAATTTTTTCAAGCATTTGGGCATTTTTCAACTGTTCATTGCCATCTGACCAGGGTATTGGCATTAATACTGCCAGTTTGCCTAAAGCTAATAAATCGGAACAGGTATTGGCACCAGAACGCCCTAAAACAAGATCTGCTTTTGCAAAGACTTCGCCGATTTCATCCTGATAAATATATTCACGAATCAGATAATTATCTTGTAATTGAGATGGTAATTGCTCTTTAAAAATCTGCGCCTTTTCAAAATCTTTTGTCACAGTGGAATTACCAGTTTGATGAATGATATTGAAATGCTCTAGCAGCTTTTGTAATTCCGGAAAAATCCGACGATTTATATTATTAGCGCCCTGATTACCACCAGTAATCAATAATATTGGCTTTGTCCGTTGAAAATCAAAGTTACTACTTTTCACAGTTAAAATTGTTTTCAAAATTGGATTGCCAGTATAAACGACTTTTTCGGCGGGAAAATTATTCAGTGATTCCGGCCAGGAAACCAATACTTTATCTGCAAAGCGAGCAATCACTTTATTTGCTTTCCCGACCACATTCGTTTGCTCATGGGTGATTGTTTTTTTACCAAAAAGCTTAGCAACCAAAACTAACGGTAAAGCCAAATATCCGCCAAAAGCAATCACTATATCAGGCTGATATTTCAAGATAATTCCCAATGCTTCCAGAAAACCAACCGGAATCAAAATCAAATTCCAAATGCCCAAAAGCCAAGTTTTCCTAGTCCATTTACGCCAAATCTTACCACCATGAACATTGATAAATGGAATTTTATATTGGCCAGTTACTTGAAGATATTCTGCACTGAAGGCCTTACTGGAAGTCTGGGCATAATAATGTCCCGCCCAAATGAATTTCGTAAACCCTTGATTCTTTAGTTCTTCAAGGACAGCAAGAGCTGGTGTCAAATGTCCGCCAGTAACCAATACCTTGACTTCGGCAATTTGCTTTAGCATCACTTCTAAGATAATATTAAAACCATTATAGCAAATCTATTCACCAGCTGAAGTAAATAAAAAATGCTGCAACAATTTCTGCAAACACAAGCCTGGGCAAAAGTTCGGGAAACTCAAGGACAAAGACCAGTCTGGCTTGGCAACACTTTAATGTTAATCAAAAAACTTCCTTATCCCCTCCATAATATTGGTCTGATAAATCAAGCTGATTTCAGTAACTGCGACTGGGATTTATTGCAAAAGACTGCTCAAAAAGAAAAATTATCCCATGTGTATCTCGAACCAGCTAACCTCAAAAAAGATTTTCAATTCAGTGCTGATATTATAAAAAAATATCAACTGCAGCCTGCTAAGCCAGTTGTGCTTCGACATACAGTTGTAATGGATCTCAAAAAAAGCGAAGCGATTTTACAGGAAGAAATGGAAAAAAAATCCCGTTATAATGCCAATTATGCCTTAAAAAAAGGCGTCCAATATACTTTTTCCCAAGATGATCAGGATTTTGAAATTTTTTTAAAACTATTCTTTACTGCCAAAGCACAAAAATATTTTTTTGCCAGATCACCACAATATTACCGGACAGTCTGGAACATCCTGAAGCAAAATAATAATTGTATGATTGTTGTTGCCAGGTATGAAAATGAGCCTTTGCTGGCAAAATTTATTTTTCTTTTTGATAAAACTATCATTTTCCCCTACTCTGGTTACTCTAGGAATCATCTAAATTTGAAAGCAACCTACGGTGTCAATCTAGAGATCATCCGCTGGGGACAAGCCCATGGCTACGAAACAATCGATATGTGGGGAGCGAAGCCGGAAGTCAGTCCTGATGACCAAGAATACGGATTTACGAAATTTAAATTAAGTTTTGCACCCCAAGGCCTCATCGAATACGCCGACTGTTATGATATGGTGATCAGTCCTTTTTATTATAAATTATTCAAATTTTCAGACAAACTCCGCTGGATTTTGCTGAAACTAAAGAAACGAATTGCGTAACTGGAATCTGGAAAAAAATTGTAGCTTAACTAGAATATCTTCTCTTGCAATGAAGCGAATTTCTACTTTATTAAAATCTAAATCTTTTTTAATAATTGTCCTGCTGTTACTAGGAATATGTGTAGGGCTCTTAACAAAAAGTAGATATTATTATTCCACTGATCTTCAAATCTCTCTATTCATTCAAAGAAAACAACCTTTCTGGTTTATCGATTTGATGAGACTTATTTCACTATTTGAATTTGCTATCGTTTTGCTGGTAATTCCACTTTTTATTTTCTTTTATTTAAAAAAAGAAAAATATGCAGCATATCTCATTCTGGCAGCAGGATTATCATGGTTTATGATGCGCTTGCTTAAAGTCAGCTTCAATATTCCCTGTCCTACTGCTTCGGAAGTCCAAATTCTCTTTACTTTTAAAAATCTGGCTACAGTTTTAAGCACAAAATATCATTCCGGACTCTTCAATCCCAATGTTTGTTATCCATCAGGCCATGTTTTTGACTATATTGTTTTATGGGGAGTTATCCTAAATTTGCGTGATAAAATCACTAAATCAACTTGGCAGCAAAAACTTATCAAATTTTTCTGCATTTTTATAATCTTCGCAGTCGGTATTAGTAGAATCAGCCTCGGAGCGCACTTTTTCTCCGATATTCTTGGTGGGTATCTATTTGGCTCTGCTTGGTTATTATTATTAATCTCAATTTATCGAAAGCAATCGTAACAAAAATTTTACTTGTAGCAATACGCCATCACGTCATTCCGGAAGCTAGACTTTCTTAGCGTTAGCTTAGAAAATCAGCTCTCCGGAATCTACCGATACACTACTTTGTAGGATCCCGTTTTCCGATCACCGATCACCGGTCACCGAATTCCGTCTTCCTCAAAACTGATTCCAAATCAGCTGATTGGTAATTTCATGATGATAAATCACTTCCGAACGTTTCACAGTTTTACCAAGCTCTTTAGGTGATCTATTGGCTACAGTTTCTTTGAGATCAGCAAATTTTTCCTGAATCTCCTTACCCAGAAACCTTGTCATCAAATCGCTAGTTTTAAAAATCCGTAAGGCGTCATAAATATTACCTGGAAGCACTCTAGTTCGCTGTCTTTTGGCTTCATCAAGCTCCTGCTTTGGACCTTCCAAGCCCACTTTGAGCAAGATAAATAACAATAAATATGGATTGGCGTCAGGTCCAACTGATCTAATTTCCAAACGAGTTGATTTTTCATTGCCCAAGGGAATGCGCACCATGGAAGTACGATCAAATGCCGAATATTTAATTTGATTTGGTGCTTCAAAATGTGAATCTAATCTACGATAAGCATTGACACTGGGATTTAAAATTAGAGAAATATCAGTCGCTGAGGCAAGTACCCGATCAATAAAATTATCAGCTAGCTCGGATACTCCATCTTTACCATTTTTCTTGTAAAACAAATTTTTACCATTTTGAAAAATCGAAATATTTGTATGCATCCCACTACCATTGATCCCAGTGATTGGCTTGGGTAAAAATGAAGCGGTGGCATTCATACTGCGAGCGACTTGCCTGGCAGTGAGCTTATAGAGCTGAATTTGATCTGCAGCATTGATGATATCTGAATAAGTATAATTTAATTCAAATTGTGAAGGTGCTACTTCCGGATGATCTTTTTCGTTCTGAAAGCCCATCGCTCTTTGTGCTTCAGCTGTGGCATCGATAAACAATTTCAAGCGATCCTGTGGTAATGAATGATAATAACCGCCAGGAGAAACCACTTGAAAACCGTCTAGCTCAGAATATTTCGATTCCACATCCATACCTTCCAGTAAAAAACCTTCCACTTCATTGGCCACATTAATTTGAAATTTATTTTTTTGGAATAATTCATCAGCATATTGCTTTAATCTGGCACGAAAATCTGCAGGATGGATTTCACCTTTAGGAGTTAAAATATCAGCAAACAAAATTACTTTTCCATTACCGAAGACATCAGCCGGTAACCAGTAAAATGAAGCCCAATCTAATCTTAATCGTAAATCAGAAGCTTCTACTTCAGAAAATCCCCGTATCGAAGAACCATCAAAAGTTAGATTTCCTGATGAGTTTAATAAAAATTTTTTATCATAATCCAGCATTTGAAAACGTCCTTCTAAATCAGAGAATACAACTGTTACTGCTTTTAAACGTTTCTCTTCTTTAAGATATTTACGATATTCTGCTTCTAATTTCTCAGCATCAAAATTGGCTCGGTCGCTTCGTTTAGCTTTCGCAGCGAGATTTCGCTCTTCCAGTTCATCATAAGGGATAATTAGAAAATTTTTTAAGACATTTTCCATAATTTCTATGAAATTAATAATTAAAACTTAGATGGATAAGTTAAAATATTAAATTATTAGGATTAAAATGTCAATGGAAAATAAGAAAAGTATCTAGTAGCTGGTATCTGGTAGTTAATGGAAGAAGAAAATATAAAAATAGTAGCTTATGACGTCAGAAATCATAGTTCGCATTTGGTTTTTGGGAGGGAGAAAAAATGAATCTCTAAAAAAAAGCAAACTGCTCCAAATTGCATTTTGCAAATTCCAAATTTCATTTCTCACTGATCACCGTTTTTAACTAAACTTTTTTTGTAACTTTGTGGAAAGTGTGAGAAGGATGCCTCCGGAAATAAAAAGCGAACCAACTAAAGTAAAGTTCACTCCATAAGCATTTTGACCACCAGTATTTGGCAGTTCAGAAATAGTAGCTGTGGCAGCTAAAGTCACTGGAATAGTATTGGATGGTGCTGCTGAAATGGTATATGTAGCAGCAGTACCATACTCAGGATAAATAGTATTAAAAGGTTCTAAAGTAGGCTCTATTGTACCAGCACCGACAGTAGGCACAGCCGGATCAGGAGTAGCAGTAATTTGATTGATATATGCATCATTTGTAGGCTTCACCACTGTTACTGTACCAGCACTACCCATAGTCATAGTTATAATACCCAACACTGATCCACTAGTTATCGTACCACTATAAGCAACACAAATAGTTGTACTATTAAAATATGCAGTACCATTGCAATTTTCGTGAACAACAAAACCGCCTCCGCCAGTAAAATCAGCTACAGTAAAATTGGTAATGGTAGCATTTGTCACAGTAAGCCATAAAACAGCACCATTTGCAGGATTGGTATTATTGGCAATTACATTGACAGTTACAACCTGTCCGACTGTATAAGTCCCGGTGCTAGGTGTTACTTGCAAAGCTTGTACAACTAAAGGAAAAAGCGACCAGGCAGCGAGATTGACTAATGCTGTAGCAATAAAAAGAATCTTGCGTAAAAAATTTTTCATAAGAAAATATACTTTGTATTTATCTTATAACTTTCCAGAACATTAGTCCAGAAAAGCTTTAAAAAAAAACAGTAATCAGAGCTTGTATTCTAAAAGACAATACAAAAATCCCAACCCTATTCACAATTCTTTCAAATTATTGATAACAGTGCTGCTAAAAGTGCGATAAAAAAAATAATTAATTGATAAAGCATCAGCTTCCGGGTAAATTGTCTAGTACCATTCAAATAACTATACCCTATTTTACTGAGCATATTGACCAAAAGTACCAGCAAATATGCAGTAAATGCCAACCCGATGCCAATCTGTCCTTTGGAGACAATACCCGCCAGAGATATTAAAATAGCATCTACACCAGTCACTGCTGCCAAAGAAGCAGTAAACAAAAAGCCTGAACTGCCGAGAAACAATAATGTAATTCGCACTAATAATCCTACAAATGTTAATAAAAATGCGAATTTGATCGCAGGTACCAACTTGAAGACTGGATCCTCTTTAGTCAAAATCTGATGCTGATGTTCCTGTTTTTTATTTTTTGTGACTAGCTCCAATACCAACGCAAATATTAAACTACTGATGATCAATACAATGGTAGCAAGAAAAATCTTTTGAAATAAAACAAAACTTATTGGTAAAACAATAATTAATATCTGCAAATAACTGCTGGCATTGGATGCCAAGGTAGCTGAAACTAGCTGGTTGATCTCAATTTCAGAATTTTCTTTCTTACTACGATGTGCTAAAGAAATTGTCATGGATGTAGAAGAGACAAAACCGCCAATCAAACTGGTAATGAATCTACTACTGGCATTGGAAAAAATCCGTACCAAAACATGACCCAGTAAATCGATCCCGGAAATAAAAACTACTATTGACCAGGTGACAAAAGGATTAATTAAATCAATATCAAGCAGCTTATTTAATGAAACATTTTGGATATTTTGACTAAGCCCGATAATGTCTCTCAGTGAATATGCATGATTGGGAAGATAAGGTAATATTACCAAAGCAATAATAGCGAACATACTTAATTCAATTATTTCCTGACGGGTAATTTTTTGAGAAATTCCCCGGATTTCACTACGTCTGGTGATAATAAAAACCGTTAAAATGGTAATGGCAATAATATATTTCATGGGGACTGGCTCTATCAGAACAAGTATTCCCACAAAATGAGCAAATACAGCTGTGATTTCAGAAGTAATGCCATAAGCATTTTTATTCACTGCTCCGTTGATATAATATCCAACTATCATCAGCATTATTGTTCCTGTAAGAAGTACAGAGAATAATGACCCCTGTTTTAAGAAGAAAATCCCGGAAACACCACCCAAAAGTGCCAAAAACGTATGAGTACGAAAACCTCCCAGAATTCTCTGCTCGCCATCAGTTTTTCGATCCATTTCTCCTTTTAAACCAATCACTGCTCCCAGCAACATGGCCATTAAAGTCTGAATAATGAGCTTTTCCATAGTGACAAATTCTTGAGATGAAAGATAACTTTATACAGTATAGAAACTTACCAGTTTGTTGTAAATAGTATAGACCTTATAACTAATAATTGTGGCTATAATAGCCTGAAATTTGAAATCTGGTGTGCATATTCAAAATTAACTTCAGCAGATTTAAAATGAAAGGTCTAT
>JBAXHO010000009.1:0-40006 GCA_037138855.1 bacterium | reverse complement strand
ATGTTGATATCTCAGAACAGCTGACATTACTGCATCCTTAACGCGACACTAGTGAAAACAAATACAAACTAATAATGGGGAAATTTTACTGCTAAATCGCTTATTATTTTCCATGAAAATTTGGATTGGACAGAAATAAATGATTAATATATTTTTTATATTATCAAGAAGTCAAACTGAGGACAATCAATTTTTAATACAAATTTTATGGAAATTCGAGATTCGACATTCGATCTTCGATTTCTAATTCCAGATTCCTGATTCCAGTACTAAATCACCGTTCCATTAATACCCCACTCTGCAACTAAAATAATCAATACCAGAATTAAGAGAAATAAAACATTGTACTCAATCCAAACTGAACTACTAATTATTTCCCGAATTTCTAAAGAAATTCCTAAGAAAATATAAAACAGTAAAGTCAAAATTAACGCAATATATGGAGCAGAAATTGGCCAGATACTTATAATCATACTGGCAAAACACATTAGTAAAGCAATTATAAGACTTGCGGTAAAACGTTGTCTAGCTTTGAGATCTATTGTCCAAAGTGAGTTATAACTTGAAAGAAATGCTAATAACACTACTATCCCAATTTTTAAAATAATAAAAATATCATTACTAAAAAGAATAAAGAACATAATATATGCTGTAATCAAAGTCAGCACAAATTGGGCAGCTTTGGCTGCTTGCTCTAGTGGAATATCAGCTAAATGAGCTGTATTTAAGATATTTGCAATCAAAAGAGAAATATATGTATACCCCCAAAAAATAATTATTGAAATAAAGATTGCTCCAAATTGTTCTACTCCATTTAAAACATTGTCTACAATTAATTCAGAAAAAAGCGTTAAGGCGAAAATATTTATTGCAGGAAATAAAAGTATAGTAAGTAATCTCTCCCCTTTTACTTTAAAAAATAATACCCAAAAAGTACCAACATAAATAATCAGACCAAGAATTAATGGTTTCCAGGGATCAAAAGGAAAATTAATATTCGTAATAATGCGAAAATCAATTTCTTGGATAAAAAGGAAAAATACAGTTACAACTGAACTTAAAATAATTATCCTTGTTCTGGTAGAAAGTGATTTCATAATAAATTTATTTATAAATTAAGGCCTTTTCTGTAACTACCCTTCCTTTTGGCGTACGCATTAAATAACCCTCTTTTAATAAATATGGCTCATAGACATCCTGAATAGTATCAATATCTTCGGAAACTGCAGCAGATAATGTTTTTAGACCTACTGGTCCTCCATGAAATAGATTAATAATTATATTAAGAATTTTTCGATCAAGATAATCTAACCCATTAATATCTACATCTATCATTTCTAAGGTCTTGGCTACTACATCATCATCTATTTCTGATACATTCGCTACTTGTGCAAAATCTCTAGCACGCTTTAGAATTCGGACAGCAATTCGTGGCGTACGCCTAGCTCTAGTGGCGATTGACTTAGCAGCACTTTGATTAATCTTTATATTCATCATTTGAGCTTTGCGAAATACTAATTCGGACATTTCGCTATCTGAATAGTAATCTAATCTCAGATCTAAACCAAATCGGTCACGTAAAGGTGCACTTAATAAATTTACTTTAGTGGTAGCACCAATAATTGTGATATGGTTCAATTCTAATTTCAAAGTTCTTGCTGAAGGACCTTTACCAATTATTAAATCAATTGAATTATCCTCCATCGCCGAATACAAAAGTTCCTCAACAGATTTATGAATTCTATGGATTTCATCAATAAATAAAATGCCTCTACTTTCAATATTGGAAAGCACAGAGGCAAGATCACCTTTTTTTTCAATTGCCGGTCCTGAAGTAGAATAAAAAGCAACTCCAGCCTCGTTTGCAATCACTTGTGCCAAAGAAGTTTTTCCCAGGCCTGGCGGACCATGTAATAAAATATGATCTATTGCTTCATTACGTTTTTCGGCAGCCTCAATCAAAACTTTAAGACTCTTTTTCTCCATCTCTTTTCCAATCATGTCAGTGAATTTTTGGGGACGCAATGTCCGAATTATATTTTCTAATTCGCTATCATTTTCCAGATTTTTTGGATCAAAAACTCTATCAGCCATGTTTTATTTGCTTTAATAATGTTAATGCTTCTTTGATAATCTTAGTATGCTCACTAGTATTATCAATAGTAATAAGTTCCAATGCTTTTTGAATTTCGAATCTGGAATACCCTAGATTTAATAAAGCTTCTCCAACCTCTTCTTTTATGCGATTTGTTTGATTTATTTCCTTATTTGCAATTTTATCACACATAATCAGCAATTCATTTAATTTGGGTCTCAATTCAATAATCAAACGACTAGCAATTTTATGACCAATTCCAGGCGCTTTGATAATGGAAGCATCGTTATTATCAATTCCCTCTAGAATTCTTGCTACACCTACATTATTTATCAAAGATAATGCACCTTTGGGACCAATACCAGGTACTAATAATAATTTTTCGAAAAAAAGATAATCCTGACGTGTAATAAATCCAAATAATCTTTGTTCTTGTTCTCTAATATGATGATGAATAAAAAGAACAATTTCATCATCAACCAATGATTTAGGAAAATTACCCTCGACTTTATAACCAATGCCCTGATTCATTACTATAATGAAATCATTAAATATACTATCAATTTTTCCAATAAGTTTAACGATCATATTGTTTTGTATTTAAATAACAAATTGCCAAAGCCAAAGCGTCAGCTATATCATCAGGCTTTGGTATTTCTTTAAGACCTAATATTTTTGTTACCATAAATTGCACCTGTTTCTTCTCTGCTCT
Organism: bacterium; assembly: GCA_037138855.1. Classification (GTDB taxonomy): domain Bacteria; phylum Patescibacteriota; class Dojkabacteria; order B142; family OLB20; genus JBAXHO01. Next base: position 37,199 of record JBAXHO010000009.1, on the reverse strand, counting down.
TCCATATCCAGTTACTGCACTCTTTACCTGTAAAGGTGTAAAAGTGAAATCAGGTATTTTATTTAAAGAAGCTGCCAAAAGTATCACTCCCCTAGCTTCACTTACTGAAATTACAGTTTTATTATTTTTAAAAAAGAAAAGATCTTCAATAGCAATGGCATCAGGCTTATATGTTTGAATCAATAAATTCAATTCTTGAAAAATTGATAATAATCTATGGCTAATTTGTTCTTCCTTGGCAGTAAAAATTGCTCCGCTGGCGGTATAAATATTTTTATTTAATTGTTTTTGCACCACTCCCCAACCGACAATCGCCGTACCAACATCAATTGCTAAAACAGTTTCCGGAGTATTCTGCACGAATTACATTTCGAAATAAAATAAAATGTTCTATTACAATTGAACCCATTTTGGCGTATTGCAATACGCCACTGCTTACATTTCCACTCACCGATTACCGTTTACCGTTTTTAATAATCCATCCAAACTGCATCGACATCATCATGCTCTTCCAAAGCTTCAACTAATTTATCGTTTCTTAGCCGGAACTCTTCTGTAATTGAGACATCTTCCTTGGCCATTTTTATCAATTCCGCAGAAACAATTTTATATTCCAATTTTTGAATTGCTACCAAAACACGAGCAAAATCAACTTTCTCCGTAAAAATTTCTAAAGCTTTAATTTCCTGATCAGCAATTATATTGGAGGTTTCTTTTATATCATCTACACCTTCTACTTCCAAAAGTTCAAGTTCTGCTGTCTCACCATCAATTTCTACCAAAGTATCTTCCTTTCCAAATTGTTCAGATTTCTTAATTTTTTTTAATAATATTGCTATCAGACCTTTTTCCATAAACTTCCAGGAAACACTATTGATGGAAGCAAATTTTCCACCAGCACTTTCAACAATTTTTCGAAGCTCTGCTACACTCCGATTGGTATTGTCTGTCTGACAGTCAATAATAATTGAAACACCTCCCAAGCCAAATGCTTCATAACTAGCTCTGACAATATCCATCTTTTCACCTTCTCCTGTACCTTTTTTGATAGCTTTATCAATATTACTGGAAGGCATATTAGCATCTTTTGCCTTGTCAATTGCCAGACGCAAACTAAAATTTGTATCAGCATCTCCACCTGCTTCTTTGGCAGCCAAACTGATATTTTTGGCTAATTTGGTAAATAATGCACCCTTTTTCACATCTTTTACACCTTTGGAATGCTTGATTTTAGCCCATTTTGAATGACCAGACATAGGATATTATTGAAAAATTAGGTAGAACTTAATAGTAACAATTATACTGCTTAAAAGCAACTTCAGTTTTCATTCATATTCCTTTCCCACCACTACTACTATATCGCCAAAATGCTTATACTTATATTCTTCTCTGACAAGCTTAGCTTTATTATTAAACACTTTGTTTAGTTCATTTAGCGTAGCAGGATATTTTTCTTTATCAATTACATATATTAAAGTCTCATTTGATTCTTCAATACTATTTCCAAAATGAACAACTCTTCCCCCTGAATTTGTAATCCATCTCGCTCTGGAATTTGCGAGTCCACCAATACCTGAACCATTTAATACTTCGACTCCTGCCTGCTCTTTCAAAACATCATTATTCAAGAGTATTGTAGAAATATCCTGATCAATACTTTCTAGCACTGGTTCAAACTGTGGATAAATTCCAAAATTTGTTGGTATTTTAACTAAAGAAATATCTTTAGTATAAGCAATTTTATATCTATCAATACTAGTTGTTCTTAAAAAATTTAAAACATTCAAGATTTCTGTTTTTGATAAATCTGTTTTAAAATATACGTCACTATTAGCAATCATTTGATTTACTTTGAGTAAACTAGAAAAACTAATTATATTATCTAGAATTTCACGTACTAATTGCGCCTGATTATTCAATCTGATATCTTCACCATTTGTTCCTGCAGCCATTAGTGCCAAAAACTCATTAGGAAAAACCATTTGTGTACCTTTGGCCCAGGAAGTTTTTCCATTAGTGAATTTACTCATATCAGGATCACTTAAATTTTTATCAAAATTGATCGTCACTGGTGTCAACACATTTGTGAATTTAAGCATACTTTCAATATCGAATTTCACGTAACGATCAATTCGAAACGCTAATAAATTTTCTACTATTTCAATTAAAAATGGAATTTCCTGCTTTTCAGCCTCACTATATGAAAAAAGACTTCGTAAATTAAACTCTTTTTGATATTTTGTAACATAGACATTAATGTCCGGATTAATTGCAAAAATTCCTACTTGTTTTGTATTATTATCAAAACTTACCAGGATTAATGAATCAATAAATATATTTGTTTTTGCCCGTTGATCAATACCAATTAATAAAAATGACGTCTTGGATCCATTGGTAATATCACGAAGTACCCTCTGATCAGAAGAATCACGTTCAATTTTAAAACTCTTAAAACTTATTATTAATGGATAAATTAAATAAACACTTACCAATACTAATACAAATACTACAGAAATTTTTATTAAGCGGACTCGGATTTTTTTCCAGTCAATAGGCTGTGGGCGTTTAGGTATTAATCGTTTACTCAAAGCAAGGGAAACCTTTCTTTTCGAACGATTAATTAAAGTACTGAAAAAATATGTGATTTGCATACTGCAATCAATTAAACTTAAATTCTTCTGGAATGGGTGCAATGAATTCTTTCATCTTACCTGTCATTAATAACACCTCAATTTTCCAGGCATGCAACATCAGGCGGGGGAATTTCGTACGACCGTATATCTGGTCACCTAAAATTGGATACCCAGACTTACTCAAATGCACACGAATTTGATGTGTTCTTCCAGTACGTGGCGAGACTTCCAATATTGAACAAATTCTACCATTTACATTTATTAAATTCTGTAAGATAAAATCAGTTTCTGCCAGTTTACCTTTTTCTGCTGAAACAACTGTGAATTTCTTCCGCTTGATAGGATTTCTTCCCAGATAATTTTCAATTGAAAATTTTCCTGAAGGAAATCTTTCTTTTACATTTCCAAGAACTACAGCTAAATATGTTTTAACTACTTTACGTTCTGCAAAAAGTTTGGAATAATACCATAACCCTTTATTGGTCTTTCCAATCAAAACAAGACCGGAAGTATCTTTATCAAGTCGATGAATCAATCCAGACCTGATATTTTCACCTACCTTTTCCATCTCCTTAAAATGAAAAACTAGAGCATTTACCAAAGTATTTTGCCAGTTACCTGTAGCCGGATGTACGACCTGTCCTACAGGTTTATTGATTACCAAAAGGTCAGAGTCCTCATAAATAATATCAAGAGGAATATCCTGAGCAATTATTTCTCCGGCTTTACTTATTTCAAAATCAACAACAATCTGATCACCAATTTTCACCCGATAATTTGGTTTGAATTCCACTGCTTGATTTACTAGTACTTTTCCAGCATTGATATGACTTTTTACACTGGAACGTGTATAAGTATTTTGACTATGAGCCAGAAATAAATCCAACCTTATTCCCGAATTATCTTCTTCTACTTGAAAAGTCATCGTTTAGAAAAAATTAAGATAATAATACCAAGACAAATTAATATATCTGCTAAATTGAAAATTGAGATCTGCCCAAAATGGATATAATCAATTACACCTTGAAAAATAAGTCTATCACAAAAATTACTCATTCCTCCATATAAGATCAAACAACTACCAAAAAATATTGCTTTGGAAGCTTGACGTATTTTCCAAAGAAAAAAAACTAACCAGCTAGTGATGCCTATCAAGCTTAACAAAAATCCAACCATGATATGGCTTTTTGCTGTACCAAAAAAAATTCCGGGATTGATATAATAATTATCTTGATAATAAAAATATAATTTCAATGCCCAATCTAAAAAAGCAATCAATAAAATGATCAGAAAAGAATAATATTTTTCATAAAGTTCAAGACGTAGTAACTTCATCTTCGTTTCGAACTTTATTTAAAATATCTGTTCTTTGATTCGCAAAGGACATAGAAAATTTTTGTAATGGTTTTGTGTCGTTTTTATTTTGAGTACCGCGGTGACGCTTAAACGGTTTGCGAAAATCTCGCGGTACAGCATTTTCTAATTTATTTACTGCACCTTTTTGATTTAAACGACGCATATTTGATGCATAAACGATAAAATATATACCGACTAAAATTAAAACTATTGCACCAATCTGATAAAAATCAAATATTGAAATTTTTGCATGGTAATCTTGAAATTGAGGTCGTAAAAAAATTTCAACAATTCCAATTGAAAATAAAAATAAGCCAGTCCAGACACCTTTTTTTAAACCAAGATTTTTTTTAAAAAAATATAAAACAATAATAATTATCACCACACCGATTTGAAATATTTGCATTGGAAAACGGAAAAAAACTTCACCGGGGTAATGAAAAAATATCAATGCTTTAACCAATTCTTTACCAAGATAAAATTGATTGATAGCACTAGTAATTAAAAATATTATTAAAGAAAATGAAAATGAAAAAACCAACCAATCAAATAAAGCAAATAATGATTTCTGTTTATTTGAATTTTGATAAATTAAAATTAATCCAATTATTAATCCAAAGATTAAACCCAAATATTCTAATCCACCAAATTTAATATTTAAAAAAATCCATGGAAATGTTTGCATAATTAAAGTTTGATCAGTATGTTTTGCAACAGGTAAAATACTCCACCCAATATCGATAAATAAATTTAGATGAAAAACAATCCAACTTAACCGGCTAAAAAATAAACTGAAAAATAAAATGATAAATGAAATATCAAAAATCGTATCGTTTTTTAATTTATTTCTGGATATAAGCCAAAAAGAAATAATGAACAATCCAATAAATATTATTGAAAGAATAACGTCTAATATCCAATTATCCCTAAAGTAAATTTCCATAATTTTATATAAAAATATTTATTATATCTTATTCGTCCCATTCGAATTTATCTCATTTGATAATATCATACAATCCTCTGCTTCGACACGGCTTTTTCGTCTAAAACAAGCTGAATTAATTAGTACAATTTCTTTATACAATGCCATTTTTAGTGCTGATGCGATGTGGATAGAGTAGCATTAAAGTATGGAATATTTATCAAGTTTTTCCAAGCTTACCGGTCCAAGGACTGAAGCAAAAATATTTTCTGGTTGAAGTATTTCTTGCCAAATCTCGACAACATCTTTCAGTTGAATAGTTTTTATTTTCAAAATTAATTCTTGAGGTGTAACAATTTTGCCTGTGAGTAGATATTGAATACCAAAAAATTCAGCTAAGTCTTCAGAATTATCCAATTCTGAAGTAATATATCCCATGAGAAGATTCTTAGCGCGATTTAATTCCTCTTCAGTAATTATCCCTTTTATTAATTTTTTTAAGATATGACTAATACTTGTAATACCAATTTCCAATTTGGTTCGATCCAAACCAACTGAAATTTCATATTTCCCTGTATCAGAAAATTCATGAATACTCGAATGGACATAATATGCTGCACCTAATTTTTCCCGAATTTCCTGAAATAAAAGCGAACCAAAACCAAAACCCAAAATTGCATTTCCCACTTTCAAGGCATATCTTCTAGGGTCTTCTCTATTAATAGAACGACCACCCACAATGATATGTACCTGCTCCAATTCCTGCGTAGTTATTTGAAAATTATTTCTTAAAGTAATTTCATTCACTAACTCTGCTTGATGTTTTTTCCCAAGCTTAATTGCCGAAAAATTTTCTTTGATAATGGCAACTGTTTCCTTTTCATTTAAATGACCTGCTACAACTAGCGTCATATTATTGGCTGTATAAAACTTGGCTGCAAATTCTTTAAAGTTTTGCGCTTTAAAGTTTTTTACAGTTTTAATAGAACCTGCAATATCGCCTGCCAAAGTAGAATTTTTAAATAAACTTTCCTGAAAAATCCGTGCTATTTTATCCATAGGAATATCTTCATACATTTTAATTTCTTCACAAATTACACCTGATTCTTTTACAATTTCTTCTTCTAAAAAGATAGCATTCTGAACAATATCAGACAATATTTCAATTGCACTGGCAAAATTTTCTTGGGGAACTTTGATAAAATATCCTGTGTATTCATAAGAGGTAAATGCATTGGAAGTACCTCCGATATTCTCCATGGCTAAAGCTAATTTCAAACTTGAAGGATATTGTTTCGTACCCTTGAAGAACATATGTTCAACAAAATGAGCAAGACCTGCAATATCGGGTGATTCGAAACGTGATCCGGTATGAACTAGCACCAATACTGTGACACTAGGAGATTGTGGTATTTGTATTAAAACTGTTTTTAGTTGATTGTCTAGTTGGATAATTTGCTGTTGCATATCAAATTGAAAATAATTATAAAATTTACAGATTTCGAATAAATAATTTTTTCAATCTTTTGCTTTCAGTAAATAATTATTTATCCGATTTAATTGTAGCAAGAGGATTTTTTTCTTCTAATTTTTCCACAATATTTTCTTTGATTATATCTTTAGAATTATCATCTTTGACTTCAATTTTATTTTCAACTTTTATTTCTTCTTTTTTTAAATTTTCCTCGATTTTAATTTCTGGCTCAATTTTATTTTCTTCTTTTTTCTTATCAAAAACATTATTTATTTTATTTGCTTTTTCAGTTAATATTTCACCTACTACATCCTTGGTAATTTTTTTTTCTTCATCAACTAAATCTGTTTTTATTTGATCAGAAATATTTTTTTCAACATTAGTATTTTTTAAATTATTTTTGGGTTCTTCAACTTTTATTTTTTTCTTTGGCTTTAAATATTTTAAAGTAACCCAAATTTCTCGAAATAGTTTGCGAATTTTTGTCCGAATTCCAAAGCGATAAAAATTAATTTTTTTCTTTTCTTTTTTTATCTTAACTTTCTCATTTTCAGAATTCAAATTGACGACTACAGGACTCATTAATTGTTTTTTAGGATCCTGACTATCAAAACTAATATCAATTTTCATATCAGTATTATTTACCTTGGCCAATTTTTTGGGATGAATTCGCATCTCAAATGACATTTCAATCCCCTGTTCTCCTGTAAAATTCACAATTGGCATATTGACTCCACCTTCATGCCATTCATCAAAATCTTCGGTAAAATGTGGACGTAAAAGTAAATATACAATTAAAAATGGAACAAATAAAAAGAAATTTGCCAATCCAATAAATACAGCAAGAAACTTATTGACTCCTCTTTGAGAAGCATCTCTGATGACCCAAAAAGAAATAGCAAACCAAAAAAGCCCAAAATATCCAAAGATAATCAGGGCCACTTTGGAATAATTAATGCCCTGATTCCAGTCAATAAAGTTCAAAAGAACATCCGCAATTGTATTCATGTTTAATTAATGTTAAATAAAATAAAAAGAAACAAAAACAATGATTATTTATCTTAACACAATCAAAAAATTTTAAAAATAAATGTGATAGAGAAAAAAGAGAAAAATAGAAAGATGGAAGGGTTACAGATCTGCAACTCTTGCTGGATATAATAGTATCTGGTATCTGGTATCTGGTAGGTAAGTATCAAGTATTACGTAGGAAGTAGCAAATAGGAGAAAGAAGATGAGAATTTAAGAGGGGGAACCCAAGCTAATCTTCACTCCTAGATATTTTCATCTTTCAACATGTGCCGATGGAGGGAATCCTCAACTCAGAGTTAATAAGCTTTTTTAGCGAATTTTACTCTGAGTTAGTCCCCTACCTACAGGTAGAGGGGGAACCCTATTAAATCTTCACTCCTAGATATTTTCATCTTTCAACATGTGCCGATGGAGGGAATCGAACCCTCACTCCCGATAAAAGGAATCAGATTTTGAGTCTGACGTGTATACCAATTTCACCACATCGGCATGATTTAAATATTAAATTTTAAAAGCTGCAAAACATCGACATGATAATTTAATTCTGATCATAATAACCGCAGTATTATACTAAAAACATGATAAAATCAAAAACAGATTAAATTTATTTCCGATTGTTGATTTTTTATACACAGTCAAATATTTATTGTACAAAAACTTTTGTACCCTACGCATATTTTTCAATATGCAAAAAATTTTATCCTTTTGCTCTACCCGATTCCCGATAATCATTGATCGCTCCAGACATTCTACCAGCTACTGATTGCAACACGTTACGTCTCATATTAATGCCACTTTGCATTGCTTCTACAGCCTGTCCTGCTTCGATTTTACGTTGTTGAATTGTACTGATCTGTGCATCCAATGACCCCAGAGAATTTTTTAGTAAGGCAATTTGTTCAATAATTTGCTCTTTTTGCCCTAATAAACGCCCTTTAATTTCATCAGGAAGACCTTCTGTACCCAAAGCATTATTAATTTCAGATAGTTTAGGGTAAAGATTATCTAAATGTCCCCTAATCATTTCTTTACGACCTTTAATTTCTGCAATTGCATTATTAAATTGCTCATTGGAAGCTTTTATAGCCTCACGCTTACTTTCAAGTTGAGAAATTTCAGACTTCAGTTGTCCTAATTGTGCACCTATTGCTCCAGCCATAATAGTAAAAACTCAATTACCAATAATCAATGCCCAAAAAACAGAAAATATATATTTTATCCATCCGATTACCGTATACCGTTCTTCCTATTTCAACACCAGTTTTGAATCCGGACTCAAATAATCAGCACGGAAATCTACTAATACTTGTAAAATCTGTTGTTCTAGATTGGGAATAGCCTCAATTAAAAATTGAAGTAATTGCTCCTGGCTGCCTTTCATCGCAACTAATTGGTCAAAAGATTTTTTCTGCTCTTCGGATAACATCGGTTCAAAATAACCGACTAGATTATTTCCAAAAATATCATAAAGACGATCAGCTTCCTGATTGAGGAAGTCCAATTCTACTTCATCACCGTAACGTTCTTGCACTAATTGCATCATAAAAGAAAGCACATTTTGATCTTTAGGCTGGGTAGGATTCATAATTTCTTTTTAAATAATAATAAGTTAATTGTACTAAAAATAATGAATAAAAAAAAGGTAGCTTATTACAAATTAAACTACCTTTCTTAATTATCAATTTTGACTATAGACCTTTCATTTTAAATCCGCTGAAGTTAATTTTGAATATGCACACTAGATTTAAAATTTCAGGCTATTATAGCCACAATTATTAGTCATAAGGTCTATATTTATTTCGTAGGAACTACAGTATTGGTAGGTGATACATTCACTGTTACTGTAGGTGTTGTAGTAACTGTACTATCTGTCGTCGTATTTGTATTAGTATCTGTAGTTGTATTAGATCCTGTATCTACTACTGGTGCTACATTTAAAATAATATCTTTAATTGGATCATACAGAATAGCACGATCTTTATAAATCAATAATTTATCGCCATTTTTTGCATTTTTGTAAAATTCAGCATTCTCTTCCTGCAATTTTTTTACATCAAGTACAGTTGCTAATTGAGCTTCTTTGTCAAAAGGTAAAACAATATGCTTACCAATTTTTTCTTTCATCCGAGCCAATTCTTCAGTAGCTACTGTGGTAGGATCAGCAATTTTATCTTTTTCCTTTTTTAAAAGATAAATACTGCCAGCCAACGCTCCAATAAGTAAGATAATTAAAATTATTAAGACAACAACCAATTTTGTATTTCCAGCACGGCGTTTTTTGGAAGCATGATTGCTTACAGGTGCTGGATTTGGGTTGACTACATAGCCATTTTCGTTCATGGGCAAGTTGAATAATAAATAAAAAATTGGAACATTAACAATGTATCATAGTGCGAAAATGTCTGCAATTATTATTTCAACTTTATATCAAAAAAATAAATGTGTTAGCAAAATAATCACCGTTAGCTAAGTCAATATATTACTGTAATAAAATTTATTACATATTAATTATCAAGCTGGTTCCAAAGAGAGCCATCGCAGCCATAAAAATGACTATCATCAGTATCAAAATATATTTTTCCTTTTGCTCCGGCATCACAAGTTTGACTTGAAAGATTTGGGACTGCAAATGAATCATTCACCGCCAATGAATTTGTATTTACCGCTTCAAAAAATCCATCCCATCTCAAAGCTGTAGTACCCAGGTCTTGTGCATTTGACTCTGGAGCAATTGTCCCATTTACCTGCAATTTGAAATCAGGAGAATTTGTACCAATGCCAATCATATCAGTACTGGCATCAATAAAAAATAAAGAGGCATCAGTATCTCCTTCAAAACGGGAATCCGCATCAAGACTATTTTCATTAAAAATTGCTCCACCCTTGGCAGTAATTGCTCCTAAAACATTGCCGCCACTATCGACCCATTCTGTGAGGTTGGCGGTTTGGGTAGCCGAATTTGCCTTGATCGTCAGTCCTATTGCACTATCTGCTCCAGTATTGATCTGCAATTTGGCACCGGGTGCATTCGTGCCGATTCCTAGACGCTTGTTTGTATTATCCCAGAAGTAATTTGCATTATCTTGAGCAAGATAACCATTGGAATCAACGAAAAGTAACGAACCGCTTGTTCCGCTACCAACTGATAGACCAATAGCCATGTTGCTAGCTCCTTGAGGGACATTTCGCCCTTCTGGAATATCTCCTATCGCAGTCTTTGTTGTTGAAACTCTGAAAAAATCAGCATACAAAACGTTGTTAACTGAAACTGAATTTTGAAAAACATATCCATATTGCAATGGTGTAAATGGTGCATTAAATGATGAAATAAGATACCATCCGATTCCATCTGTAGAATAATCCATGCTTAATACACCTGAGACAGATCTAATCCTTAAATATATGTACCCTCCAGCAATGCTTCCATCATCAATATTCCCATAATTTGCTGCCCAAGTTGTATAATTACTCCACCCTTGGACAGAAATTGATTCTCCTCCACTAATCCCATAATATTGAAATGAGATAAAATCTGAATTATTTGGATCAGCAGCTGCATTCTGGAACAAAGCCAATCCACCTTGAGTATAATTACCAGAAGAGACTGTTCTTTGAACCTTTGTCCAAACCATAAAATCCCCACTAGGTGTTATCGTCCTATATACACCTGAATAATTTGATCCAGTCGAAACCAGTTTTATTCCTCTAGCTTCTTCGGTCACGGTACCAGTATTAGCGGGATCCCAATGTGTCCAGGCAGCAGACAAAGTACTATCATTAAATTCATCATCATCTGCAGATGCTGTGACAGGTGGTGCATCAGCATCCCACTTATTATAAATCGCCCCTTGATTATTGGCCCAAGCAGTCTTGCAGTCACCATTAATACAAATTCCCGTCCCATTTACATACCCTGCCGAATCAACTGAATAACTCGGATTTGTTTTTCCTATTCCAAGTCGGCTATTTGTATTGTCCCAATATAAACTTGCATTACTCTGACTTACCAGCCCACTTGCCCCGGCAAACAAAATACTTCCGCTGGTCATGTCGGACATTGTGAGTGTACTTCCTGTTGGCAACTTTATGTCATCACCAGCTGTAGTCGGACTCAAATCTGTTCCGGTTTTCGTCCAAACACTAGCACCTCCGATTGATAAAAAATCGCTTATACAGTTTGTTTCACCATCTCCAGTACAGAATTTTGTCGCTTCCACTGTGCCGTTAGAAACTGCTGTCCGATATGTGGAAAGTCCGGAAGTTAAATAGATATCTCCTGTCACATCGAGAGGTGCTGCAGGAGAAGTCGTGCCAATGCCGACATTGCCAGAAGTTTTTAAAGTAATTACAGAAGTTCCTCCGATTGTCCACAGCAAATCTCCAGAAGTTTGAATTGATTGTAAATTTGAATTATCCCCAGCGTAATCATGTAAAAAAGTAATATACTGAGAGCCAGAAATGAGCTCAAGAGACCTATTAAAAGCAGTTCCGTCATCACCTGATACTCTCACACTTCCACCATTTACATGTAATTTAAAATTTGGACTGGTAGTTCCAATCCCTAACCTGCCATTTACATTATCCCAAAATAAATTCGCATTACTCTGACTTACCAGTCCACTTGCCCCGGCAAACAAAATACTTCCGCTAGTCATGTCTGACATTGTGAGTGTACTACCAGAATTAAGTTTGACATCATCTCCTGCTGTCGACGGACTCAAATCTGTTCCAGTTTTCGTCCAGACACTGGCGCCTCCGATTGATGAAAAATCGCTTATACAGTTTGTTTCACCATTTCCTGTACAAAACTTAGTAGCTTCAATCGTACCGGCAGTAACAGTTGTATCATACAAGGAAAGACCAGCAGTAAAATATGAATTATTATTAGTTGCCATTATCTGCCCGGCTAATCCATTCGAATTAGAAGTATATACTTCATAACCTGATGAAGATGAACGAACTGTCACACCATCTGTCCCACTCGGATATATTAGATAAAAACCTGAAGAGGTGCTACCCTGAATTTTTATTCGCTCATGAGCGATCCCGGTATTGACTGTAAATCCATAACTAGAATCTGGTGTAGTACCAATACCTACGCGACCATTTGTATCAACATAAAACTTAGTGCTAAATTGCAATGGATAGGTTGGAGATGCTGTGCTAATACCGAGGTATCCATTATTACCAATTGTCAATTTATCTACACCGGCAATCTTGAAAGTAATAAAACCATTCGTCGCAACGTTATTAAATCTAAACTCTCCTGTACCACCATTTTTATAACCTGTAAATACTGATAAATTGCCACCATTATCTAAATATTCTATACCACTATATCCTGCTGCATTTACATTTTGTACGCCGAAAACAGCACCAGCTGAGCTACTTATTACTTTTATCTGCTCCAAAGCACCAGCAGAATTATACTCAGCAAAGCCTTTATTGTTTGCGCCAAGCGACAATAAATAAGTTGGAGAAGTAGTTCCCATACCAATATTTCCATCCTTATCAATAACCATTCGCAACAATGAGGCACCAGAAAAAAATGTTATCCTTCCTTCTGTTGCACCTGGAGTTGTGGGACTACCAGCACTCAAAAACAAATTACCTCTTTGACCGGAAAATGCCGAATAAGTATTGCCTCTGCCACCAAAATATGGTCCTGTCGTACCAAAAAATTGCGGTGTGCTTCCAAAAACATAACCGCCTGTCTGATCAGTCGAAGAAAGATACATTAAATTGGTATCATAAGAAGCATTCGCTACTGCACCAAATTCAATGTTACCTTGTCCTGAAGCCGTACCTCCGGATAATTTAATCGAACCCCCATTCCCTACTTCTATCGCTTTACTAGGTGAAGTCGTCCCAATGCCGACATTGCCAGTTGTTGTATCGATTCTCATTCTTTCTAAATTATTTTGTCCGAAGATAATTGGTGTATTTTCGAGTGAACCTATCATAAACGAACTGGGAGAACCAAGACTTAATAAAACGGCTGCATTCGCTCTTGGTTGCCCAAACATAGTACCAGGAGCACTCGAACCATAAACTATAGATGCTAATGTCTTTTCTATATCATTACTAGAAGAATAAAATGATTGTTTAGTCGCTGCTGTGCTTTTTAATGTAAGTGTAGGAGAATCTACATTGCCTGATACGACACTAAGCACTCCTTGACCACCATATCCTGACCACCAAGTAGTTGCTGGGCCAATGGCGACTTTACCTGCTGTATCTATCTGAAAGGAAGGTTCAAAGCCATATTTTGCGAGATAGAATTTGCCATCATCTACACTCGATGCATCAGTTCCAAACACCCAAGATTGAGTTGCATTTCTATTTGTCATCTTAATGCCATATATCTGTGAAGCTGTAGCTTTTAGATTTAACTGACCAAGAACATCCAATGCAACTGCAGGGGACGCCGTTCCAATCCCTAATCTCCCATTTGTATTGTCCCAGAATAAACTCGAATTACTTTGACTTACCAGCCCACTTGCCCCAGCAAATAATATACTTCCGCTGGTCATGTCGGACATTGTAAGTGTGCTTCCAGCATTAAGTTTTACATCATCCCCAGCTGTTGTTGGACTTAAATCAGTTCCGGTGCGTGTCCAAATGCTACTAGCCAATGAGGAAAAACTGGTTACGCAATTCGTTTCACCATTGCCAGTGCAAAATTTTGTGGCTTCAACCGTCCCTGATGTCACTGTGGTGTCAAATGTGGAAAGTCCCAACACCTGTCCTACCCCAGCTGCTGAAATTTTTGCAAGCGCAGTCCCTCCACTGTTTTGCCATTCCTGAAGACTTCCACTTTGTGTCCCTGAATTTGCCTTGATTATCATTCCGATTGCACTATCTGCACCAGTATTGATCTGCAATTTTGCACCTGGTGCATTTGTCCCGATTCCCAGTCGTTTATTCGTATTATCCCAGAAATAATTTGCATTATCCTGAGCAAGATAACCATTGGAATCCACAAAAAGTGCCGATCCGGTTATACCACTGCCAACAGATAGACCTATTGCCATGTTACTAGCGCCAATTGGAACAGTCCTGCCACTTAAAATGCCGTTTGGTCCTAAATCAGATCCAATGTAGCGAAAAAAGTCAAATTTTGCAGTCGAGTTTGCTGATCCATTAGGAGCAGTTTCGAAAACTCCCATATGTTGTGGAGTATAGGCCAAAGTTGTAGAAACTAAATTTATCCAACCTTTGCCGTCATATGAATAATCATAATAATAAGTTGAGGCATTACGACGAATTCTTAAATAAACCGTAGGATTTCCAATATTTAGAGAATTCTGAAAAACAGTACCTGAATATGTAGTTTTATTAGTCCAATTGTCAACCTCAACGCCTAACGAGCCCCCTGACACCCAAAGATGAATAGAATTAATCCTGGTACTATTACTTCCCCCATTCTCAAGTAACTGCAACCCCCCTAACGTATAATTAGCCCTTGTTGTCAACACACTAATTTTAGTAGTAATTGTAAAGTTTCCGACAGGAAGATTTTTATAAATACCGTCCACAGAATCACTGCCTCCTACAATCCGATTAATTACAAAATCAGAATCTGCCTCCGAGATAGCAGAATTACTGGAAACGGAGGTCGACCAATTTCCACTAATTGAGCTATCATTAAATTCATCATCATAAGCAGAAGGTGTCAATGGCGGCGCATCAGGATCCCACTTTTCATAAATCGCACCCTGATTACCTACCCACGCAGTTTTGCAATCTCCATTTATACAAATGCCTGTTCCATTTACATATCCAGATGAATCAACTGAATAGCTTGGATTTGTTTTTCCAATTCCGAGTCTGCTATTTGCATTATCCCAATATAAACTTGAATTACTCTGACTTACCAGTCCGCTTGCACCTGCGAACAAAATACTTCCGCTGGTCATATCAGACATTGTGAGTGTGCTTCCAGCATTAAGTTTGACATCATCTCCTGAAGTTGTCGGACTCAAATCTGTTCCAGTTTTCGTCCAGACACCACCCCCACCGCCTAAAGATGAAAAATCGGTCACACAATTCGCTTCACCATCACCGGTACAGAATTTAGTAGCTTCAACAGTACCATCTGATACTGCCGTCCGAAATGTGGAAAGTCCAGAAGTTAAATAAATATCACCAGTCACATCTAATGTAGCACTGGGACTCGTATTCCCAATACCAACAAACCCATTATCTCGCAATGATATTACTATCATATTGCCAGTTTCTGTCAAACCAGCAGTTGATTTCAAAGCAATGTCTAATTGTGTTTTGGGATAATAAGGTGAACCTGCTGTGCCATATGAATATACATTAAAATCAACACCACCACTATAAAAATTTCCGGAGGAAAGAGGTCTATTTAGTCGTAACAATGTTTCAGAAGAGTTGCTAAGCGGATTACCTAAAACTCTAAGCACAGGAATACTTCCAACAACCTCACTTACATTGGGAGATCCTATTTGTAATTTTGATTCCGGATTTGAGGTCCCGATACCAACGTTACCTGCGGTCGTAAGCCTCATTCGCTCGGTGCTAGAACCGGTATACCATGCAAAATTACCATCGTTATTACTTCCTGCTTGGAACTCCATCAGTCCAGCTGACATGCCTATGCCATAACGGTTTGACCCATTCGCATTGTACATATCCCATTTAAGATTTGCTTGACTGCCAGGAGAACCAGTACCATAAGTGTTTCCAAAAGAGACATTTTCTGGCGAGGCTACTGCTGAGCCTCCACCCGCTCCATTAGACCCAAAAATTGCATTTCCATTAACCTGTAAAGGCACAAGAGGGCTTGCAGTGCCAATCCCTAACCTGCCATTAGTATTATCCCAGAATAAATTAGCATTACTTTGGCTAACTAAACCGCTTGCTCCGGCAAATAAAATACTGCCGCTTGTAATGTCCGACATTGTGAGTGTGCTGCCAGTTTTAAGTTTAACATCATCTCCCGCTGTCGATGGACTCAAATCTGTTCCAGTTTTCGTCCAAACACCACCCCCACCGCCTAAAGATGAAAAATCGGTCACACAATTCGTCTCACCATTGCCAGTGCAAAATTTTGTGGCTTCAACCGTTCCCGATGTCACTGTAGTATCAAATGTTGAAAGTCCTAAGACTTGTCCTACTCCGGTCGCTGATATGGTTGCGAACGCCGTTCCCCCACTATTTTGCCATTCCTGTAAATTAGCAGTTTGGCTAGCCATTCCTTTCACTATCAAGCCCTTTTCATCAATACCTGTATCAATTTGTAGCTTTGCTCCAGGAGAAATTGTTCCGATGCCAACATTACCTGGCAAAAGACCATTGCTTCCGGTCCGATTATTTTTTATCGTCATAATCGGTTCACTTAGAGAGCCTAGAAATTGATAAGAATCTACCACACCTGCTATGCGATTCGCCCCCATCATCGCTGATTGACTGTAATAACTACTCCCACTTTTAAACTCAATTCCATAAAAGCCATCAGTGTCAGCCATGTTCTGCAATGATATAGATCCACCGACTGATAATTTATTTGATGCAACTACATAGCTAGGAGAGGCAATTGTTACATTACCATTGACGTCAAGTTTGGCCCCCGGCGTTGCAGTGCCGATTCCTAATCTACCGTTGCCATTATCCCAAAATAGATTGGCATTACTCTGACTGACAAGCCCGCTTGCACCTGCAAATAATATACTTCCACTTGTCATGTCCGAAATAGTCATAGTCTCTCCGGAGTTCAGTTTTACATCATCACCTGCTGTTGTCGGGCTCAGATTTGTACCTGTTTTGGTCCAGACACTGGCCGAGCCTGATAAATCAGTACCACATACCCATGCTGAAGTGGCGGTATCCCATTTGATCACTTGTCCATTTGTACAACTATTCTGTGCTAAATCACCAAACAGAATTGTGCCGTTAGTTATCTCTCCTGTCTCTATACTCGATCCCAAATATGAAATACCTGCCGGTAATGTACTTGATGTATGTGAATGTGAATCATCTCCTACTATTATTCCAGAATACACTCCTGATACATCTCCTCCAAAATTGGTTGTTGTGGTTAAAAAATTATCATCATAATTATCATTTATCTTCAATCCAGTTGCACTTTTGGTCAGTGTAGTACCATCGAGCTCCAACCCGAATGTCGATCCTACTAGTTCTACTCCATTTCCATCTGCACTATATGTGGTCCCTCCTGCATCTGTTCCGCAGACCCATGCCGAAGTGGCAGTATCCCATTTGATCACTTGTCCATTTGTACAGCTATTCTGTGCCAAATCTCCGAAGAGAATTGTCCCATTTGTGATCTCTCCTGTCTCTATACTCGATCCCAAATATGAAATACCTGCCGGTAATGTACTTGATGTATGTGAATGTGAATCATCTCCTACTATTATTCCAGAATACACTCCTGATACATCTCCTCCAAAATTGGTTGTTGTGGTTAAAAAATTATCATCATAATTATCATTTATCTTCAATCCAGTTGCACTTTTGGTCAGTGTAGTACCGTCGAGCTCCAGTCCGAAAGTCGATCCCGTTAGTTCTACTCCATTTCCGTCTGCACTATATGTGGATCCTCCTGCATCAGTACCGCATACCCATGCTGAAGTGGCGGTATCCCATTTGATCACTTGCCCATCTGTACAGCTATTCTGTGCCAAATCTCCGAAGAGAATTGTCCCGTTAGTGATCATGCCTGTTGTAATAGAATTACTTTGGCCTTCGTTTACGAAACGTGAGTCTGACTGAAGCCTTGTTTGAATGTCCGAATCAGAATTGTCATCCAATCTTCCTGAATCAGATAAATCCTGATAAGCATCAAAATATCCGGTACCAATAGTATTACCATTCCAGGTGCCTGAATTAATCGTACCGACAGTAGAAATATTTGTAGAGCCAGTCCAGGTAGCAAGACTTGGATCTGTTTCCGTATAGCTTGTCATATAGCCAAGACTATT
The DNA here is from genome assembly GCA_037138855.1 of bacterium. Taxonomy (GTDB): domain Bacteria; phylum Patescibacteriota; class Dojkabacteria; order B142; family OLB20; genus JBAXHO01. The sequence goes on along the minus strand of JBAXHO010000009.1, from coordinate 18,812 downwards.
CACCCATGATTTTGTAGCAATCGTACTGCCTCCAATAGTTGTCCCAGGAGCCAAATTAACCGCTCCATTTGTAATATATTCTTCCACTTGTGTCTCTGAGAGTATTGTGTCATTATCTCCATCATCTAGTCCTGTAGGCCTATTCGTAATATCTGTCCAAGTAGTATTGTTATCCCCTCCTTTTAACAAATTATCGGCAATAGTCAGCTTATACGACCCATCGGTTGTCTTTTCAACTTTTATGTCATTAGTTTCCAGTATTTTCGTATCCCCTGTCGCCGGTAACTCAGCAGCATCAGCATATTCGTTTAACTTACTAACAGTATTTATTAAATTAAGCAAGGTAAACACAAAAAGGATTAGTAAGCATAATCCCACAATTGCTAATATTAGCGTATAGTTTTTTATAGAATTTAGTTCTTGTTCTGTATTTCCTTTCATATATTAATTATGTTTGCATTTAAAAAACGTTTATCATTTAAGATAAGCAATATCCTTCGAGAATATTTACTTAATTGTTATTCAACGGATCGACAATCCACCAATCAAAACTAACCGTATCAGAATATGCTTTATCAATTTTTACTGTAAAAGATCCATCTATGACTGCACTTACAGCAATACCTGGAATTGCACTGCTTGGAGTAACCTTAGCTGTTACGAAAACTTTAGAAGTTGGCTTGATTTGGGTACTTGTAATTACTAATGTCGTATCTCCTGCGACAATATTGGCTGTTCCTACAGAAGCATCAGCAGCAGCTGCATTGATCGAAACTTTACCTTTAGCATTGACGGAATACACTTGATGTCCATTGGAGTCAAGAAGTTCCAAGGCAGTAGTGTCAATACTATCACCTAGAACTAACTGGATGCCACTACCCTGTTTCGCTTGAATCTTATTTGTTTTGACGATTCCAGCTGTCATAGTATTGGTAACTGTAAATGAATCAACTGTCGTCTGTAAGGTATCATTAGCAATATGAGCATCCAGATCAGCACGAAGTTGTGTCAAATCAGTCCTTAAAGTAGGATCAACTTGTAATTTTAATGCTTCAATCATCACCTGTTGCTCTTGAATTGCTCCAATTATTGGTGCAATGAGTTTAGTATAATCCAATTGCAAATAACCACCTGGTAAGGTCTCATCCATAATTGCCTCAGGAAAAATTGACTGAACGTCCTGAGCAATCAAACCAATACTATGAGGATTGCCAGCGAATCTGGTAATCAAAGGATAATTAGCAAGCACTGTCTCGTCATTCACATTCCAATCAAATTCTTTTCCTTGCAAACTCAAGATCTTTTCCAAAGAGCCGGAAAGGTCCTGAACATTAGTTTTGAGTCTAGCATCTGATTCACTTGCAATACAACTGGAAGCATTGCCATCACTATTAGTATCGACACAAACCGTACCGCCTTTAACTTCTACCTTACCTTGATTGGGGGCCGTGGTACCTATACCTACTGTACCTGCTGCGGTTATCATAAAATAATTATTTGAACTAAATGAAGTGGCATTGGCAATTTGAAAACTATAATCAGAAGATTGTGCTCCAACACTCCAAGAATTTGTACCCGGGATCGAATAATAAACTGTTATTCGAATATGATCAACATATGCTGTAGTTGTAGACATAGGGAGTATATTATATGCGCTTATGCCAACTCCAAAGTCACTGGCGTTAATTTCACTGGGAGTCCATGTAGTGCCCCATAAATCATTGTTCGCGCCTTCCAATGTCTCATAAGCCTCAGTAATTGGCCAATCACTACCATTTGTAATGTCTCCGTCTACTACTCCACCTTTTCGTAATTGAATATTACTTGATACTTCTCCTTGTGTATTGGAAAGATTTTCTACTTCAACCTTGATCCTAGTAATTGTCGCATATGTTGGAATTGTAAAACCAAAATTTGAGGCAACTAAAGGATTTGAAACATCGGAATATCCGGGATACGTACTATACAAATATACACTTGCTCTTGAATTATCAGAAGCAGTTGCATTTCTTGGATTACTCCACGCTTCATATACACCTGATTCAGAAACTGCCGTCCCTGTACTACGAAGACTACTACTTGTCGTACCCGTAACTGCATTGGTAAATGTCGCAATTGTGTTACTATCCGTGCGACTCAGCTGGAGTGCTTGGACTGGAGAATTTGTGCCGATGCCCAATCTACCATTACTATTATCCCAGAATAGACTCGCATTACTCTGACTTACAAGCCCGCTTGCCCCGGCGAAAAGAACGCTGCCACTTGTCATGTCCGAAATAGTTAATGATTCATTTGAATTCAGTTTCAAATCATCACCAGCCGTGGTAGGGCTTAGATTTGTCCCTGTTTTTGTAAACACATTTACTGCAGAAAAACTTGTGACACAATTCGTTTCACCATTACCAGTGCAAAATTTTGTTGCTTCAACCGTTCCAGCACTTGTTGAAGTATCGTATGTAGAAAGCCCAACTAATTGGCCATATCCAGCTCCAGAAATGGCTCCCAACACCGTCCCCCCACTGTTTTGCCATTCTTGGAGATTAGCGGTTTGAGTAGAGTTGGCTTTGACGATAAGGCCTGTGACATTTGCATTTAATAAATGCGTGGCTGTACCGCTCTGATTAACTGAAAAAACAACTGGAGTTAAAGTGCCGTAATAATCAGATATTGCAAGTTTGAACGTACCGTTCCCAGAAACCATATCATCCTTTGTCAGCCACATTTGCAGTGCTGTCGCTACTGAATTATTTGCCTTTGCGTATGTTATAAAACGAAAAGAATCTTTAATCTGTCCTGCAGTTGTGACCATATTTGGACCAAGCCATAAATTTCCTTCATCAATTTGCAGTGTACTTCCCATCCTAGTTTTTCCTGCAAATGTAAAATAATCATAATTACCTCCGCCTGTCTCGAATGTGAATGAATTTGTTGCTTTTAACATTACATCCCCACTATTCCATGTATAAAAATATCCCCGCTCTACACCTAGCGAGTCATTAAATGATATATTACGTCCTGCTTGTGTGCCAGCTTGGACTACTAATCCAGCATTATAACTAGCGTCTCCTGTAAGAGACAATTTCCCCAACCCGCTCATACTTCCCAACACTGTTCCACTACTATTCTGCCACTCCTGTAGGTTGGCAGTCTGTGTGCTAAATCCCTTAGTAATAAGTTGAATACGATTAGCACTACCAATTACTGATAATTGATCACCTAGACGATTGAGTCCTGCACCTGTGTAGATGGCGTAATTCGTAGTAGCGATATTTTGGTCAAGTATTTTTATGCCATAATTTGTCGTAATACTCCCGCTTGTTTTTGAAGGAGTATCAATATACAATCCATTAAAAGTTCCGATAGAACCCGATGTAACAGAACCTTTTATATAAGCTCCGTAGCCCGTGGTAATTGTGTCCGAAACTGCAGCTACCAAAAATTGCCCAGCATACCCATTACTCAGAGTCTTACCCCCTACAAAACCTCTCACTAAATTATATGATCCTATAAAACTATAAGAATCATCAGTAAAAAACGCATTGCTTTGTAGACCATAAACAGTATCACCACTTCGACTTGTAAGCATATTAATACTAGCACCGACATACAGGGAAGGTGGATCTCCAATACCTATCCTTGGCGTGTATATCCACCCATCTTTGTCTACCTGGGCCAATTTTGTCCCCCCACTATTTTGCCACTCCTGGAGATTGACAACTTGAGAGGAGTAACCCTTCACTATCTGCTGGATCCGATTTGCACTTCCTACAATAGAGAGTTGGTCACCTAGTCTGCTTAACCCAGAATTCGTATAGATAGCATAATTATTAGAAGCACCAGACATATTGCCTAAATAAAGACCATACAAATTTGTAACACTCCCGGAAAGATTAGCGACTAGACCGTTGAAGATCTTTTGATCATATGCTGAGCCACTAACATCTACTGCACCATAAAAATTATTAACATAACCAGCTGATCCTCCAGTACTCACAGTTACAATAGAACTAGTACCCGTAGCGGTTGAAGCAATTGTATTGGCACCAGAGATAACTCTACCGTAAACCCCCGTAGCTGAACTGACATTGCCGTTTAATGATAAATTAATCAGCCCGCCCCAGACATCGTCACCCGGTCTACTAGTTGAATGTGTAATGTATAAGCCAACATACTGATTTCCAGCTACACCAATTCCCAATGTACCGTATGGTGAAATTGAAGCCAATAAAGATCCCCCACTATTCTGCCAGACCTGTAAGTCAGCTGATTGCGAACCGGAGTTTGCTTTAATAATAAGACCTTTGGTAGCATTAGCTCCGGTATTTATTTGCAGTTTGGCTCCTGGGGAGGTAGTCCCAATGCCGACGAGACCTGTACTTGTCACCCTCATCACCTCCGAGCTATAATCTCCAGGACTAAAAACGATATCATAAGATGATCCTGTTGCAAGCTTGAGGTTACCACTGTCTTTAAGAATGTCAGCCGCATAAGGATTACTATTTATATAAATACCCCAGGCAGGATTATTTGTAGCTACACCAAGGAATATTTGTGCCATGCCTGCATATCCATTTGCGTCGGAAACTATTCGCAAGCCCTTGTCACTCGTAGCTGTAGCTACTTGAGAAATATCCAGTTTTGCTCCAGGAGAAGTCGTCCCGATGCCGACGTTACCGTTTCCCAATACACTAAGTCTAGTTCCACCTGTCAATGTATACGCCTTAGCTGAAATAGCAGCACCTACAGCTGCAGTGGTTAAGGATGTATTTGAAGGAATTGTTAAAATAGTTAGAGTCTGACCTTCTGAAGTAATAGTATCACCAACTTTAAAAGTATTTAGAAATCGAGTTCCTACACCTGTCCAAGTTGTTCCATTTAGGCCTACTGAAACTGTTCCTACTCCTGTTGTGCTTTGAGCGACTTCCAGATTTGCAGTTGGACCAGTAGTTCCGATACCGACGTTACCGGAACTGCTAATAAGCATTTTTACTGTGTTACTGGCAAACGGAGTAGTATCATTTGTGGATCCAGTGTAAAAGAATAAATCTGTAGGTGCAGCAGTGCCAGTAACAGTGCCATTAATATAAGCTCCAAATCCTGCAGTCTGTATATATCCAGATGATGATACATACGGCTGAAAACCAAAAGAAGCAAGATAATTTGACGTCACCACAGATCCGCCATCAACACTTTTTCTGAAGATTATCTTGGCTGCATACGTGCTGTTAGTCTGACTAACGATAATACCGCGATTCGCAGAAGTACTTGAGGACACAACTTCCAATTCTGAACTTGGACTTGCCGTCCCAATACCTACATTCCCACTAGCATCTATCACAAACGGGGTGGTATCACTGCCTTCATCATCCACCCGGAGGGCGTAGCCTGTGCCTAAATTTCGTAAATACATTGCTCCACCACTAGATCCAGTATCATCCTGAAAAAGTTCCAATAAATTTGCAGTACTGTCATAAGTGACATTGTTACTTTGCTCAATTTTGAGTAAAGGATTAGAGCGACCTGAGGCACTGAGTAATGATTGTACTGTGAGGGTGTTTGTGCCTAATCCTTCATAGGTATCGCTGGCATTACTGCGCAGAAAATCTGCTGCAGTATTACCAGATAAACTGCCAGCTGTATCTGAATAATACGCAAATGGTACGGAATTGATCAGCTTCCTGGCAAAAGTTTCTGCTCCGCTAAAGTCACCATTGCCATCGGTATCGAACTCAATTTGCAGATATACTGTGTCATCAGCACCCCAGACAATTCCAGACCCGCTACATCCACCACTCGGAGCTGTCCATGAATTACACACAGAGTTTAAACTCAGGTTGAACACTCCTTCATAATCACCAATTTCTTTGTTGCTATGAGTTTCCTGCCACAATAACGTCCCGCCCGAACTTTCGGTATAGATACTAGCACGAAAATCGCAAGTGTCTGCCCCACTTGCCACACAAGAAGGTGCACCGGTAATCAGATTTGTCCCAGTAGTTTTATTGACAATTTTGCCCTGGAAATTAATAGTACTGTTTGCAGCTGCAAAGACAGGAGTAGATAAAAGATAGAAATTTAAAGTTAGGAGAAAAAAAACAAGAAAAAACAGGAAAAGTAAAACAAACCTCTTATGAGGAAAAAAAAGCAAATTTTGCTTTGCATTAATAGACCAAATTCGTAGTTTCAAGGCAATTGGCAATAAATAGTGATAACCTAGCAAGGGTTATTTTTAGTCTAAACAATACCATATTATATGTCAAGAAATTTTTATCTAATAAAACACATAATTTCCTTTCAGGGTATGAATTATTTAATATACTGAAATAATAAATCTTATCTTGACAAAAAAAAACAAATGCCGGCAAAGGCATTTGTTTTAAGGCATTGTAAAAACAGTTCAAAGTGCAATCTTTTCTCTGTTGTAATCAATATAAATTTTCTCATATCACTTGTCAAGTGAAAATTAAGATTATTGTAAAATTTATTTATACAATAATCATTAAAGCATCTATTTTGCAAGCATTTTCAGCCAATCATGATACATCAATATTTGATGATCTTCTTTATACAAGATCCAATTGACTTCGAGAAATTTTCCAAGTAAAGTTTAAATATCATCATTCATGTCACCGATGCCAACACTAAGCTTCCAAAAAAAAATATTCTTATGCTGTGTATTCATGCTATGTTCCTTGATTATGATTGATCTGACCATTCGATTTATCAGATCACCAAATTCAAAAAATATTTTAGGTATTATCAGCTGTGGCATTAATTGTGTGCAAACTGATCCTGGAGTTGCTGTTACGGCCAGTGTTCCTTTTAATTATCTCCAATTTAAAGTATATCCTGAAAAACGTATCCCTCCACAGCACAACTGGAACACCAGATCTGATTTTAAACTAGTTAATTGCTCAAATAACCAGGAATTAATATTAAATAATATTATCACTGATAACGAAGGTATTGGAGAAATAAACCCTACCCTTTTAAATAACTTTAACTCAGGAGATTATCGCTTTTATGTTAGTTCAACTTCTCATTTAACTAGAAAATTCAACTGCTATCCGCTTTATACTCAAAATGCTCTTATCGATCTTACTCTCGAAAATAAATATTTGCTTGCCGGAGAAGTCAGTATCAGGAATGATAATTATATCAATAGCCTGGATTTATCAGTTTTGATAAATCAACTTTTTAGCTCAGATTATGTCACAGATCTCAATCAGGATGGACGAGTAAATGCTCTGGATTTTTCAATACAACTTACTAATTTATATCGTAACGGGGATTAATGAAAAAATTTCTTAGTATAATTATATGTATATTTTTTTACCTGATTTTTGCAAAATTTCCTGTCACTGCAGCTTCGTTTAAAATATTTCCTACTACTGGTCAATTCCCGCAAGGCTGTAATAATGTCTTACAAATCATCATCAATACAGAAGGACAAAGCTCAAATAGTGCTGACCTGGAAATCACATATAACCCCCAGGAAGTGGAGATCATTGATGCCAATCCTCTTATACCTGGAATTCAAATCACTAATGGTGATGCCTTTGAATCATATGTGTATAATTTAGTGAATCCAGTAAATGGCAAAATCAAAATTGCCGCTGGTTCGTTCATAAATAATCTGCAAGGAGAAAAATTATTCGCCTCAATTAAATATCGTGGTTTACAACAAACTGAACATAGTTTGTTCATAATTACTTATCAAGGACCAGGAAATACCCTCGACAGCAACATCGCTGAGACAGTTTCCAGTACTGATATCCTGACAAGTGTTACAAATGCAGATATTACATTTAAATCAGGTAACTGTCAGACCGATACCATTCCGCCAATCATCAGTTTTGATTATCCCGAAGATAGACAAATGAATATTCCCGCCAACGCAATATTATCTTTTAATATCAAAGATATACATTCTGGTGTAGATATTGCCACCATGATCGCTACTTTCAATGGCGTCAATTATTATTACAACACTTCCAATACAGTTTACTCTGGAACAAAAGAAGTTTATTCTTTTTTAATTCAACCGCTGGGAGAAATTCCTCAAAATGCAGCGTCCACTTTAAGAATTACTGCCAGTGACTTTGCTGGCAATACTACTACCGCCTATATTATTTTCAATTCGACATTATCTGATACTGAAGCTATCCCACCCCCGCTAATTGAGATTCTTAATCCTCATAAAATCAACGATGTCGAGGAATATGCTGAATTAGTGATCCGAATATCTGATGCTCAATACGATCTGAATTTTGACAAGATTGTTCTGATTTTTAATGGTCGCGAATATAAACTAATCGATCCTGCGCTCCATTATCAAGGAACGAAACGAGATATTACAATCTATTTCAAACCAATAGAAGGAATCCCACAAACAATGCCTTCCAGTTTGACCATTTATGCTGAAAATATCAAACAAGTGGCAGCATATAAATCAATCTATCTCAATAACCGCTTTGCACTCCCAGAAACTGGCTCTACAACAGAAAAAAATACATATACCACAATCGAAAAAAATATCTTAAAAACAATCATCCTTCCAACCCGTGTCAAAACAGTAATCGCCCAAAATGGCTTAGTTACTTCAGCACTTTTAGTTACCAGTGCTTTATTATTGTTGTTATATGGATTAGATCGATTTATTTTGGGCACACAATATTACAAGCAACAACAACCATTATGGGGAATCATCTATAATTCTCAAACTAAACAAACAATTTTCCGTGCTAAAATTCAAATGATTGCACAAACCAACAATCAGCTTCACTCCAAAATCAATTCGGACAAAAGTGGGCAATATGGCTTCTATTTTACACCAGGAAAATACCTGCTAATAGTTACTGCTCCAGGATATCAAGAAATATCCGAGGAAATAAATTTAACAAATGAAAATCGTGATTTCTTCTCAAAAAATATCGCTTTAACCTCACTTAATCACAATTATTATCTCCCTTTACGAAAATTTGTCCGAATTATTCCTGCTTTAAGTAAATATCTGCAATTATTAGTTTTTATCAGCAGCATTTTCGCAGTTGCAATGGATTTTAAATCATTATCCTGGATTTTATTTTGTAGTTGGAGTGTAATCATTATTAATCAGCTTATTCATCTTCTCTATCGACTGTTTAGTCCCAAACTCATAATAAATAACTTGAAAATGAACCCAAACTTCAGTAATCATATACTTTTACAGATTTTCAATTTCCAACAAATTCTTTTGGAAAGTAAATTCGTGAAAGCAAATCATATTACTACTCTACCCAAAAGTTTAGGTAAATATTATTTACAAACAAATAATTTATGCTCAGACACCCCTGAAAAATTAAATACGATAAACAAGAAAGAAATGAGCTTGCTGAATATTGAAATTCAAAATACCAAAGAAAAAATTCAAATTAATCTATAGACCTTATGACTAATAATTGTGGCTATAATAGCCTGAAATTTTAAATCTGGTGTGCATATTTAAAATGAAAGATCTATACTTAACATACCTACCCACGCTACAGAATAATTAACCTGCAAACTACTATTTCTTGTGCACTTTATCAATTTCTTTAAACATAGCCTGCTCTTTCAGAAAATACAACTCTATCTGTCCAGTTGGTCCATTTCTATGCTTAGCGATTGTCAGATAACGATTATTATCTGCTTTCACTTCTCCCTCTTCATTTTCAGTACGACTCAAAAACAAAACAATATCAGCATCCTGTTCAATAGAACCTGAATCACGAAGATCTGAAAGCTGAGGAGTACCATCACCTCTTTGCTCTACTGCTCTACTCAATTGAGATGCAGCAAGCACAGGAACATCCAATTCACGGGCAATACTTTTCAACAATCGGGAAATCTCGGAAACTTCCTGTACCCGACTCTCTTGATGCCTGCCTGTTATTAATTGTAAATAATCCACAATTATCATATCCAACCCATGTTCAACTTTTAATTTTCTCGCCTTTGTCCGCATTTCCATAATACCAATACCAGGAGTATCATCAATATATATATTTGCTTCAGAAAGCACGCCCATGGCATCTGAAAGTTTCGCAAATGAACTGTCTTTAATCCTGCCCATTCTCAGGTCCCAAAGTCCAATCCCCACTTGCATCGACAACAATCGATCCATCAGTTGTGTACTGGACATCTCTAGTGAGAATATCGCTACTGTTCTATTATCAATGACCCCGGCATGTCTGGCAATATCCAAAAGTAATGCTGTTTTTCCGACAGAAGGTCTGGCTGCTACAATTACTAAATCAGATTTTTGAAATCCACCTAAAATCCCATCTAAATATGGGTACCCTGCAGCTATACCTCGTAACTTACCTGGATCTTTGTTTAATTCTTCTGCTCTCTCATATGCTTCTTCCAGTAACTGAGAAACATGAACAAAATCACTGCCTGTCGAAGATTCAGCTATTTTCAAAAGATTTTGTTCAGCTTTATCCAATAGTTCATCAAGCTTTTCATTTTCCTTATAAGCCATTTCATCTACTTTGACAGCTAGGGAAATTAGTCTCCGTCTAGTACTAGCTTCCTTTATTAAATGGCCGTATTCTTCGATATGTGCTGCGGTAGGAACTTCTGATACTAATTGCGACAAATAAGCAGTACCACCAATTTTTTCAAGCAATTTACCTTTTTTTAGCTCCGCAGTAACTGTCAAAACATCGATTGCCTTTCGATCACTATACAGATTCATAAATACCTCATAAATCTGTTTGTGTTCCTGTTTATAAAAATGCTCTGGGTGTAAAAATTCTGCCACTTTGTATACAGCCTCTTCATCAATCAAAATCGAACCTAATACAGATTTTTCAGCTTCAAGATTTTGTGGTGGAATTTTAAGATCAGACATGAAAATTATTAAAAGCTAAGAGTTATTAGTTAAGAGTTAATAGAAATTTAGAATCTGGAATCTGGAATGATTATGCAATTTGAAATTTGGAAATTGCAAATTGGAAAGGAACTCCCCGCACGGGTTGCAGATCTGCAACCCCTCCTATTTCTTTCTATTTTTTGATACATGATACATGTTACTTGATACTTAATACTTGATACTTAATACTTGATACTTGATACTTTTTTCTACTTTAATATTTCCAAAATAGTAGGTCTATCTTCCTGGGTAAAATCGCTACTACTAACTTTAATAGTAGTTTTCGCTTCGGGCATACCACCAAATTCCTTTTTAGTTTTTTCAAGTAGAACATCATTATCTACTAACGGTATTACCATATTTGGTTCAATCTCATTAATATTATCAATTTGTTTTAAAAAATTTTCTTCATTGATTTCTGCAATTACAATATCGCAAATACTTACATTTTCCAAGATTTTCTCTACATTCAAATCTTTTTCAGCAGAAAGATAAATTACCTTAATGCCCTCAAAATCAAAAACAATAGAATCAGGTTGCAAATTATTCGTAGTATCTACTGCATAAACCAAAATATCATTTATTTCATACTCACCTGGATTTGATATTACTTTATTTGAAGCCTCAGTTTGATCCAAAGCCACTACCACATCATATTCATCAGATGAAATAGCCTTTACATCCCTTTTTATGAGCATGGAAATCGAGCTATTTTTGAAAAGCAGATTTTTTCCAGAAAATTTAATATTCATATTTTTAGTATTCAATAAAGTTAGATATTTTTTATTATAATTGAATTCTGGTTAGTTATACAATAAGAATATTCAAATGATACATTTACTCTGCTTTATCACTTTAAAGTAATGGTGAATAATTATTTCGTATCATATTGCAATAATTGTGGAGAGCTATGCTTTGAAATATTTTCCCTGATTTTCAATTTGCTTAAAAATATACGTGTTGCTATAATTCAGTTTGTCATTTTTCAATTTTAAACACATGAAAAAAGGAATTCATCCTCAATTATTTAAAAATGCTAAAGTACATGATCTTTCTTCTGGAAAATCATTTATATTAGCAAGTACAAAAGAAGAAATTTCACTCGAGGTGACAAACCTTACTCACCCTTTTTACACAGGCAAGCAAAAAATCGTAGATACAGAAAATCTTGTTAAAAAATTTGAACATAAACGCACAAACAAAAATACCGATGCTGTACAACGTAAAAAAGACAAGCGTTTACGAAGAAGTCAAAAAACTACAGCTGTAAATAGCGGTAGTAAACTCACTTTAAAAGACATGCTCAATAGCATGAAATAAGTTACATTTGATGTAACGCACCTAATTTCGCTATTCAATCAAATGCATAAAACTCCTGAAGAGATTATTGTTGATTATAATAGCAATAACACCCTTTTAAGTTCCCCTGAAATTTTTTCTAATAATAAATTATTTACTGAGATTTCAATTGCTCAAGATAAATTAACCAAAGTCTATCAACTAGCTTTGGATATTCTAAATCTTAAGAAAAATATCACTCAGGCCAAAGAGCTGCTAATGGTAGAGAAAGATTCTGATATGACTGAATATTTAAATAATTCTATCACTTCAGATGAGACGCTGCTAAGCGATTTAATCGAATCATTTAGCTATCAGCTTTCTGAAGATGCTGTTCATGATTCGCGCAATGCAATTCTGGAAATTCGTGCAGGTACTGGTGGTGATGAAGCAGCACTTTTTGCTCAAGACCTTTATCGTATGTATTTAAAATATGCCGAACAAAAAAACTGGAAAATTGAACAATTGAGTTTGCATGAAACAGGAAATCATGGAATCAAAGAAGTAATTGTTTTAATTTCAGGAAAAGGTATTTACGGTTCCTTAAAATATGAAGGTGGTGTACATCGAGTACAACGCATCCCTCTCACAGAGTCTGCAGGAAGAATTCATACTTCTGCTGCATCAGTTGTAGTCCTTCCTGAAGTTGATGATGTGGAAGTGAATATCGATCCTGAAGATATCAGAATTGATGTATTTCGTGCCGGTGGCCCTGGTGGTCAAAGTGTCAATACTACTGACTCAGCTGTACGCATCACTCACATCCCTTCCAATATTGTAGTTTCATGCCAGGATCAAAAATCTCAACTAAAGAACAAAGCACAGGCAATGAAAGTCTTAAAGAGTCGCTTATTTGAAATGGAATTTCAAAAACAACAAGCAGCAATTTCTGCACAAAGAAAAAATTCAATAGGATCAGGTGATCGTTCTGCCAAAATTCGTACATATAACTTTGCCCAAAGTAGAATAACTGATCATCGTATTAAAAAAAGCTGGTACAACTTATTGGAAGTATTAGATGGTAATTTAGAAGAAATTATTAATACTACCCGCAAACAATTAATCCTGCAACAACCATGACCTTAGAACAAGCCAGGAAATATTTGCAGCTCAATTTAATTGCTGTCAGTGCCAATGTGACAACTGAAGCTGACTATATCATCTCAAAAATTTGCCAAATACCTTCACATCATTTACTAATGTATCCCAATCAACCCCTAACTCAACTGCAAAAAAAATGCCTGCAAAATATTTGTAATAAACGTAAAAATAACATGCCTTTGGCATACATTTTTCAGGAAAAAGAATTTTTTGGAATTAACTTTTATATCAATAATAATGTATTGATCCCCCGTCCAGAAACTGAAATACTGGTGGAAACTTGTATCAATTTTTTAAAACAATTTCCAGATAAAAAGCTACTAATGTGTGACTTTGGTACAGGTTCAGGTTGTATTCCACTTAGCATTATTTTAAATACCAAAAATGTATCAGGCACTTTAGCAATTGACATTAGTTCCAAAGCAATATCTGTAGCAAAACAAAATGCAAATACTCTTCTTAGTCCAAAACAACAAACAATTATAAATTGGAAAACTTCTGACATTTTTTCAAATCTTGGTTCCTTACAAAAATTTGATCTGATTACCAGTAATCCTCCTTATATCCCAGCAAAACAAATTCCAGCACTGGAACCAAGTGTTAGAAATTTTGAGCCTGTAGGCGCATTGGATGGTGGGAAAGATGGTTTGATCTTCTATAAACGGATAGCAGAACTCATTTTACAAAATTTATCCAAATCTGGTATGGCAATATTAGAAATTAATCCAATCTTAATTGATGATTTAACGGAAATATTTCAATCATTTCAATACAAGTTTATCCCTGACCTTACTGGAAAAAAACGATTTATCCAAATATTTCAAAATTTTTGAAATATCATATCCATTCTTTATTTCAACATTTCTCTAGCTTTGATATCTTGTTGTTCATATTCTTCCACCTTTTCGTCCGGTGTAATTGGATCAGTTTTAGAAATATTTCTACCATCTGGAGTTAACCATTTTTGAAAAACTAACTGTAGCATAGAACCATCATCAAAAACTATTGGTTTTTGCTCTACGCCCTTTCCCACAGTGGGCATTCCAACTACTTTTCCACGATGATTGTCCTGGATTGCTGCTGAAAAAATCTCAGAAGCAGAAGCACTACCTTCATTTACCAAAACCAGCAAAGGAATATCTAAAAATTTACCAGTTCTAGTTACTTTATATTTTATTTTATTACCATCACGATCTTCTTCCTGATAAATCACAGTATTTTTTGGCAAAAATTCTCCCAGTACATATTCTACGGATTTTACATAACCTCCTGGATTATTTCTCAAATCAATAATAATCCCTTTAGTACCATTATTATCTTTTAATGCCTGCTCTACAGCCGTATCCCATTCAGTATTAAATTTTTCTAATGATTCTTCGGTAAATTTGTAAATCTTAATTTCAGCAATTCCATCTTTGGTACCTTGATAAACCACATTATTCATGTCTATCTTTTGTCGAGTAATAGTCAACTCCAGCTGTTTGGACTGACTGGGACGATAAATAACAATTGTGACATCTGTATCTTTAGGACCACGAATTTTAGCTGCTACATTATAGACAGATTGACTTTGCATATCTTCGTTATTCACCTTCAAAATCACATCACCAGCCAATATACCTGCTTTTTGGGCTGGAGAACCATCAAGAGGGCTTTCTACTAACACCAGGTCACCATCCTGTTTTAATGTAGCTCCAATCCCTTCAAATTCACCTGCATTTGATTTTAAATATTCCTGAGTTTCGTCTGGATTTAAATAATTGGTATATGGATCATTCAAACCACTTACCAAGCCTTTTATCGCACCGTAATACAAATCTTTACCATTCACATTTTTATTAATATACTGAGTCTCCACTGTATCCCAGACTTTCCAGAGCATCTTCAAATCGATATTATAATATTGAGTTTTTATATCACCAGTCACACTATAATTAATGGCTCTTTCTCCAATTCGATTTAACAAATTCATCCTCCCAATCAGAAATCCACCTATGAAAAAAATCACTAAACTAACAAAAAAAATTGAGAATTTTAATACAAATCTAACAAGCTTTTTATTCATGATTACAATAAATAATATTTTCCTTGCGGATGGTAAGTAAATTATCCTGAAAATTAACTAGACAGGTTTTGAGACCAACATTTTCTATTCTAGCATAAGCATTATTTAAACTATAGTCGAGAAAATGGATTTTTTCACCTTGTTTAAGAACAGTCTTTTGAATTTGATATCTCTGCTGCTCTTTTGATCTTTCTAAAGGAAATTTATTAGCAATCTGCTCCAAAGGAATTTTTATTATACCCTGATCAATAAAAATATAATTACCAATAAATTTCTTAAGTCTTGCTGCTATTCCAGAAATATTACCGGCAAAATCTTCAAGTAAGATAATATTCATATTGAACAATTCCCAATCTTTTTTCTTTAAAAATTTCGTGAATTCAAAATAATTTGTTTTAGCAATAATAATGGCTTTAATTCTATGATGAATAATATTATCTAAGTTTAATCGAAATTCTTCAAGATTATCAATAAAAATAATTGATGGAAACTCCTCATTATGTTCACTATCCATTGTCTTAAGTATCCCAGAAACTGAACTGCCAATATTAAAAAAAGGATAGATATTTTCTACAGCACACTTAATAAAAATCTTACAATTTTTTTGAATATCGACAACTTGAAAATTAAATTGAGCATGAAATGGGCGCAACTCTTTGTTTGTATGAATAATAATCACACCATATTCACTTTGACTCAAATCAATTTTTCCAGAACATGGTGCTTTGATCTCATAAGTCAATAAACTTCCAAATTGTGGAATCAGAGCAATAATTTCTCCCTGCCGTAATATTTGACCATTTATTACTACAAGATATTTCTCCAATTCAGGCAGATGACGATAATCTAATATCTCAAATTGATCTGACCTTGAAACACCAAGCAAATCAGCTGAATGCACTTGATCACCAATTGCTTTATTAAATCGTAAGATCGATAATTCCAATTGTTCTTCCTCCACAATCTGCATTGGTGAAAAACTTAAATGCTGAAACTCAATCGCATTATTTTCCAATTCTACTGGCTTCCACCAATGTTCAAACTGATTATTACTAAATTTTTCTATTGATTTGGATTGCTTTTTTGGAAACAAAATATAGCGGGGTAAAACTGAATTATCATCTAGAGTACATTCTGAAGAATGCAGATCATATAATTCTGATCGTTCTTTAGAAACTAATAGATTCTTTAATGCACTATCTTCATGATATTCAAAAACATCATATCCCTTTCTGTGAAAAAGAAAATCATTATTGGCTAAAAATAATATTTGCGGATTAAAAAAACATTCACTAAATTTATAAATCTCCGGCTCCTTTTGTGCTAAATAAATTAAAAGTTGCCAAAAACCAGAATCATCTATTATTATTTTTAAGTTTCGGTTCAAATAATCTTGCAGATATTGTGAAATTGTAAGCATATTGAGCCATTTACTCCAAACCATTTCTCCAGTAAATACAAGCAATTCACAATCAGATGAAATTTCAAGGTTATTTGAGTGTAAATACCAATAGAACAAGTCTTTAGTATATTGGAATTCTTGTAATTTTGATGGATAAATCGGAAATTGCATTAACGAGGTAATAACACAATCAACCTGATATTTATTTTTCGCTAAAAGTTTATTCGATATTTGATCAAAGAAGCTAGTCAAATCAAGCTTACCCTGGCTTATTTTTTGAGCAGTAATACTGGAAAAACTATCAAAATTCAATTCCAACACTTGTACTTTTTTTCCCAGTTGTAAATCAATATTTTTAATTAAATTTCCCTCAGGCTTAGATCTGGAAAAAACATCAATGAACTTAAAATTTGGAATCTGAATACCCTCAGAAATTTGTAAGGCAATATCAGCTTTATCTGGAAAATCCTGCGTTTGATAATAAGCTGAATGAAAAGGCTGGCGAAAAATTTCACCTGACTGGATTTCATACCCTTGTTTCTCTTTGTTAACTTTGGCAACCAAACTAAAATGTTTACCCCAAAGACAATACGAAGTTAAATTCAACATTTGACAGATTTATTTGAAGAGATGAATTGCTTGAAATATTAGTCTACTTTATCACCAAGTTAAAGTAAATCAATTTTTCTGAGGTTTTTAATAAAAAAAAATCTCCAGGTAAACTGGAGATTTTTGATTATACTAGGTTATTGTACGGTAACAATGCTAAAAATCTTGCCTTCTTCACTTCAGCAGCAAGTTTCCTTTGACATCTAGGACAAGCACCTGTTCTCATTGAAGGAAGTAATCTTCCTCTTGTCGTAACAAATTTTTTTAATTTATACACATCCTTATAATCAATATCACGATCATGACCTTTAAAAGGACATGGTGGTTTGGGCATTTTTTTTATCTTTTTTTTCTGCTTTTTCATTTGCGTTTTCTCTTATAGATTAAAATAAATCATCACCTTCATTATCACTTGATTCTTGAGGTTTTTCAGCTGAAACTACTTTTTCTTCAGTTTTTACTTCAGTCTTTTCTACTTCCACCTTGGGTTCAGTTGCTGTCTGAGTTTCTTCTACAATTGTATCTTCACCCTCTGGTAAAGCAGAAACCTTGGCCTGATCCAAACCAACCCCTTTTTTGCCTTTATCATCAAGTAATTTCATATCATCAATTTTGATTTCTGTACGATAATGACGCACACCATTAGCATCATCCCAAGTTCTTGTCCGCAGTTCTCCTTCGATAAAAACTAACATGCCAGTTGCTAACAATTGAGCACAAATTTCTGCTAATTTATTCCAGGCAACAATATTATGAAATTCTGTACGTTCTTGTACATTTCCGCTACTGTCTCTCCAAGTTGCATTTGTAGCTACACCAAAAGTACATACTGAAGCTCCATTTGCTGTAACTCTTAAAACTGGATTTCGTGTAAGATTTCCAATAATTAATACTTTATTCAATGATCTTGCTGTTGACATCCTATATAAAACTTAACAATTAAAATATTATTTATCTGCTTTTATTAAAAGAAACCTCAAAACATCATTCATAAAAGTAATTTCTCTATAAATATCTTTTATGGTACTTGGTACTAATTCTAATTGATAGACTAAATAATAACCTTCTTCATGCTTGTGAATTTCGTAAGCTAAATGTCTTTTACCCCAAACATCTTGAGAAATAACTTTACCTTTTTGCTCTTTAATGAAAGTTTCGATTTTCTTAAGAACTGAAGCGCGAATGTCTTCTGGTAATAAAGGCTTTAGAATGATCATCAATTCATATTTCATAACCTTACCGAATGATAATAAATAAATTATGCACTGAATAATAACAGATAATTATCTGAAGGACAATGTTTGTAATTGTATTTTAATCAACAAAAATTTGCAAGTAGAATATGAGAATTGCGTTAGATAAATGAAACTGTTACCGAAATGACCTCCGTTAGATAAGTC
>JBAXHO010000008.1:0-40419 GCA_037138855.1 bacterium | reverse complement strand
AAAAGAATATTTAAACGTAACATAATAAAATTTATTACAAAGTGATTAACTATAGGTTAAGGCAAGGTATAGAAGTAATACAAAAAAAATATTATGACAAAATAAAGATTACTATAAGATGTAAATATGCGAGAATAATCATGAAGAAATTAATAAGAATTAAGCAAACTATGTACTCAAAAAGTATAAATCTGTTAGAATTTTTAAGATCTTTTAAAAATATCGGAAATATCAAGAGTAATACATCAAATATTTTCAGATATCAAGAATGTAAATTTTGTGTGTACAAAAAAACATTAGTATTGAAGCTAAAATAGTAATTGCAAATGAATTTTGAACAAAATAGTACATCAAAGCCAATTATTATTCTTTCAAATCTTGTAATATTAAGTAATTTAAAATTTAATCACCCAGCAGATATTTGCTATAAAAGTGATTTATCAGTATTGATATCACAAGAAATATTTGATATGAATAAAATATATCAATGGAATAATGCGTATTGAATAATAGTTGGAATGTATATTAAGCATATTTTAATTTCCAGATTAAAAATTTGTTTGAGATAATATTTTAAATAGGCAGCAGATGGAATGTATTAATTATAGGATAGTTACTATTCTTTTAGAAAATATTTTGATTTATGAAGTAGTGTGCCACCCTACTATAGGTTACTGAAATTATTGGGAAAATATTTTTTTGAAACAAGCTTTTTGAATATAAAATATTTAATTTTTCAAAATCATTATTAATTAATATTTTTATTTTTGATTTTAGTAATTTTCCTACAAAAATTATATTGTCAGACAATGTACAAAGTAATACTTTTTAATTAACAATAATTAATCTTTTAGTGAATTAAATTTATAATATTGAAAAAATTGTCTGACAATGTATTTTTATAAAATTCTTAAAACTGTTTTTATATTTACTGCTGAATATTCTCTGATTTAACTGAATAAATTGTCAGACAATGTACTGTAATAAAATTTGATTCAATAGTTAAATATTATTAATAAAAATGATTGTTACAAAATATTGTTTTATCTGGGATTAGAAATGTATTTGTCAGACATTGTTACTGTTTAAATTTTTGCTTTATTTACGTTTAAACACTATCAATTCTATATAAATATTGGGTTTAACTTGTGACGAAAGGTATTATGATCATTTGGATTTTTAAATGATCACGAATATTATGCGCAAGGATTTGTATTGAGCTTTTTATATGTAGGGAAATATTTTCTGTAATTATTAAGTGATTGTGGCTTTGATAAACTCAATAAAAATCGGATGTGGTTTTTGCGGAGTAGATTCATATTCCGGATGACCCTGTGTACCTAGGAAAAATGGATGAATAGCTTTGAGTAATTCAATATTTTCTACAAAAAAGTTATCTGGTGAAGTACCTGAAATTACCAATCCTTTTTTTTCTAAAATATCACGATAGGCATTATTGAATTCAAAACGGTGTCTATGTCTTTCTGTAATTATTCTTTTAGATTCATTTTTCCAAGCTTGATGCTTATTGATGATTGATTCAATCAAGGTATTTGGACGGATAATGCAATCAAAGGAGCCAAGACGCATGGAAGTACCATCTCCTTTAATTGTTTGATATTTTTTGTTAAAAGGAATGCTGTGAATTATTAAATTTTTACCTTTGGGATTATTCTCCTCTGTATCAGCATCTTTGATACTTGCTACATTTCTGGCAAATTCAATAGCAGCTAATTGCATCCCATAACAGAGGCCTAGATAAGGTATTTTTTTTGTGCGAGCAAAAGTAATTGCTTTAATTTTACCGGCTACTCCTCTTTTTCCCCAGCCAATCGGTACAATGATTCCTGTCACTCCTTGGAGATCTTCATAAATACTATTTTCTTGTTTATCCGAGTTGATAAATTTGAGCTTGAGATTGGTATTGTTAAAAATGGATGCATGTCTTATTGATTCTATCAATGCATAATATGAATCTATCAATGATGAATTGCCTGTTGAAAAGTATTTGCCTACAATGGCGATGGTGGTAGATTTGTTAAAATTCTTTTGTAATTTATCTGTATACTGTTTAAAAGAGCTGAGATCAATTTGTTTTTTACCTTTTAAACCGAAGTATTGTAAGATCAAATGGTCTAGGTTTTGAGAATGAAGATGTGCTGGTACTTTGTAGACACTGTCTAAGTTTTCACAGGAAATGATATTTACCGCTGGAATATGAAGCTTTAGAGCAAATTTATATTTTCTATGAGAATCAGTTGGTAATTCACTTCGTATTACAATAAAATTGGGGACAATACCCATGGACATCAAAGCTTTGATGCCAAATTGTGCCGGTTTAGTTTTGGGTTCTCCAATATGTGGTGGTACAGGTACATAAGTGACATGCACATTAACGACAGATTCAGTCATTGCCATAATTCGTGCTGCTTCATAGTATAGTCCATTATTATTTTCATACTCCCCTACTGTACCACCTAATTCAATGACTACAAAGTCAGCCCGGCTATTTTGAGCTGCTTCCTTGATTCGTCTAATAATTTCATCGACTACATGAGGAATTGGTTCTACATCTTCACCTTCATATTTCATGGAACGCTCATTATTGATTACTTTTTGATAAAGCTGCCCCATAGTCATGAAGTTGGCAAATCCGACCTTTTGGTCGAGAAATCTTTCGTAATTTCCCAAGTCAATATCTGCTTCTAATCCATCATGACAAAGGAAAGGGTCGCCATGTTCAATCGGGTTAATTGTACCAAAATCGACATTTAAATTATTTTCACATTTGACCGGGCAAACTGTAAATCCATGCTTTTTTAAAAGTAATGAGATAGATGCTGCAGTAACGCCTTTACCTACTGCACTCATTACTCCTCCGGAAACAAATATATATCTAGTTTGAGGATCGAGTTTTTTCATGGAAAAAAATATTTAAATTAAATTTTCATAAAAAAATAAAACTAGGCAAATACCTAGAATTATTTTGTTTCCTCAAAATATATATACTAAGCAGTATTTGAGGAATTCATAAATTGAAAAGAAGAAATGGAGTCTTCCAATAGAATACCTAACTGGGGATATTTTTGCAATCAAAATTTTCAAAAAATTAGTTGCTGTAGGAAGCTGGACTAAGTGCATCCACCAAAAAAGCAAAGTCTGCTTTTCTACCATCAGTTGTCAAGGCAGTTCCGGAAAAATAGTAAAAAGGCTGGAGATATAATGTCCAGCGATTATTTTCATCACGACTTTCTGGCTCCAGATAAATAATTTTTGTTTTATTGACGTCAATTCGAAATTCAGTAATGGTAAGCTGTTCATATGGTGCAAAGTAATCATTATCTTGCAGTTTGAGCCAATATAAATAACCTTTATTATTTTGAATATTTTCCCAGGCTAAGTTAACGTCCAGCATGGGATACGTACCAACTATTTCGTAGCTATAATCTTTGAATCTGAAGTAGACAAGATCAGAAGCTAGATTTTTACCACTACTTTGAATAATAAATTCGGCGCTAGATCCTAAATAATTGCTACGTCTTACTTCTCCATTTAGAGCATATTGCGGTCCGACTACTGTAGCTGGATTGAAATTTGGTTTTAAGCTACTTGCCTGGACTGCACGATATTGATAAATATGCATGTATCTGGCTAAAGTATAATCAGGCATACTTTGTAAAGTACCATCTGGTTTAATAATAATTGGATCAACTTGTGCTGTAGCACCTTTGAAATATCCAGTATTTAGTAAAAGTTGATCTAAAATCGAATTTCCTGATTCCAAATAATTAGTTTGAAAATCTAAGGGAATATTAATTGAAGTATAAGGATCTTTTTGATAATTTACTTTGAGTTCCCATTCCTGAAGAATTTTATGATAACTTAAAGTTCTAGTGAGAGAACCATTATTCCAGACCATTAAACTATCTTGCTGTGATGTCTCATTAAAAGGAAAACCAAGTTTTTCTGCCACTTTACGTGCCTGGTCTGCATTACCTAAGCGATCACGAAAAGATCCAATCGAATATACATTCGCAGAGGAAGGAAATTGATAAAGTTTCGCGTTACCCAAGATGGCAAAGGCAGCTTTTGTATTGGGTGCTAATTCTAATGATTGTAGGGGAACTTTTGGTAAAGCTCCAAATAGATTGTTTGGTGCGATATATGCTGAGTTTTCAACAGTGAAAGGTGGGGCGACAATAGGCTTTTTGGTAATGGTAATAGTAATCCATTGCACTGCAAAAGAAAGTACAGCAAAAATAATAAAGATAACTAGAGCTTTACGTGCAAAACTAATGGATTTGGTAAGGTTAGTAGCCATGAAAATTATTAAATGATTACTAATTATTGTATAGTTTTTTTTTTATCTGGTCAAAGAAGATAGTTTGTGTTAGTTACCAATTCCTTTTGCATCATTTAATAAATCCAGTTAAAATATAATCATTAAAAAATAACGTCAATATGTTGAAGAAGTGTATTTATTTGGTTTTTATCATTGTATTTATTTTACCTTTAACTGGCTGTGGATCCAGTAATACTGGTGGAAATACTCAGGTTACTCCTACACCAGCTCCAAGTAATGATCAAAAAATTACTTTAGTATGGTGGAATTTATTTGAGACAAAAGAAAATGTTCAGCCTTTGATTGATGCTTATCAAGCTGCAAATCCAAATGTAGAAATCCAATATGAACAAAAAGGTTTAAATGGTGATATTACTGGTTATATAAATAGTTTAGATGAAGCATTATTAACAAATGAAGCTGAGAGAATTCCAGATATTTATACTATTCATAATACCTGGACAGGAAAATATGAAACTAGTTTGGCACGCGCTCCTGAATCAGTTTTTCCGCTTACAGATTTAACAGATTTTTATCCTGTAGTTAGTCAGGACTTTGTGCGAAATGGAATAGTAGCTTTACCGATGTATATGGATGCTTTAGCAGTGATATATAATATTGATAAACTTCAGGCAGCTGGATATACCACACCTGATAATGATTGGAGCCGTTTTGAAACACAAGCGCAGGAAATCACTAAAAAATCTCCTTATGGATTTTCGGCAGCAGATCCTAATAATACTGAATTTTATTTTGATGTACTCAATTTATTATTAATGCAAAATGGTGTAACCATGACTGATGGAAGCGGGACTTCAGCAATTTTTGCTTCACAAAAAGATGGAGTGGGTGCAATTACTTTTTATAATGATTTTCTTAAAGGTACTACCCCGACCTGGAATGCTACTCAAAAGAAAGATGTTGCAGCTTTTCTGGAAGGTGATTTGGCAATGTATATAGCTCCAAGCTGGAGATTAATCGATATCTTAAATTACAATCAGCAGTATGGTTTGGGTTTGAAGGTAGGAGTAGCTGGTGTGCCACAATTAGGTGGTGATCAGCGTTTATATTGGGCTACATATTGGGGTCAGGGTGTGGCCAAAACTTCTTTTAATGCCAGTACTGCTTGGGATTTTATTAAATTTATCACTTTACCTGATCAACTTCATACTCTGAATACTCAAGTGAAAGCCAATAACCGTCCGCTAGGGATTATTTATCCCAGAATTTCTATGCAACAGGAATTGACAAGTGATCCATATTTGGCATCATATGTCGAAGCTTTGAGTAAAGCACAATCCTGGAATATGGGTGATGGAATACGGGTGAAGAGAGCCTTTTTAACACCAATTACAGGAGATGATCTTACAAGTTCTTTAACTAGTATCCAAACACAAGTTTCTACTATTTTAGCTAATCCAAAATTAATTCCTTGAGGCAAAAATTATTTATCTTATCATTTTTTATCATTCTGGTTTTATGGATAATTCCTTTCCAGAATAGTGTGTTTGGTCAAACAAGTTTGCCTACCCAGGATGTAGCCCAAAATAATAAAGCTCCACATATTGTTTCTGTGCCAACTCCATTGAATATTAAGTTAGGTAATGCCTTTAGTTATCAGATAATTGCGGAAGATCAGGATAATGATCCGCTTTATTATTATTTGGCAATTGCTCCAGATTTTATTACGATTACATCTGATCAGGGTCTGATAGCATCCACTGGTAGTTTGCAAAGCAAAGGTTTGTATGAGATTCAGGTGATAGTTACTGATCGAAAAGGTGGTTTCGATGAACAGTTATTTATAATCAATATTTCTGATCAGCCTTTTTATGAATTAGCCTTTATTACACCCAATGCCTATTCGATTTATTCCAAAGACAATAAAAAAATAGAATGGCAAATCGCTCCCAGTGAAAATTTAAAAAGATTTTTATTATCTTATACTAGTGACGGGATTCAATGGAATGATATTCAGGAATTAGCAGTAAATAAAACAGCTTTCGAGTGGGATACTACCACTTTATCATCAGGTCAATATTATTTAAAACTCTTAGCAGAAGATAATAATGCCGTATTATCTGAGGTTATTAGTCCAAGATTTACTGTTAAGAATGACGATATTACTAGTACTGATCTGGCTATCAATGTGAAAAGTCCGGCAATTAATGCTGTCATTAATAATGTTCGTCCGAATATTTCACTTGAGATTTTTGCTTCTAAAGATGCCACAATTGATCCGGCAAACATAAATTTTACAATTGACCAAAAAGACATAAAAACCTTGGCTGATTGTACTTTGGCTCAAACTATGTATTCATGTATATTAAAATCTGATCTTAGTTTTACCACTCATGATTTTTCAATTTTGGTAAAAGATTCAAATAATAATGAAAAAACTGTAGATTGGAAAGTTTTGATTTCTAAAGACAGCGGAACTACTGCGACAATTTTTACTACTAAAAATATTTCTATTGGTACAGTAATTTTGTGTTTAGGATTACTTATGCTTTTTATTCCCTGGTTTCTTTTTTACCAAAATAATAAACGTAAACAAAATGTTTTTTTACAATCCAGTTCTCAAACTAAAGAACCTGAAGTGATATCTCCTATGACATCGTCGACGGCGATAGATGCAGGGATACCTGTGACAGTTAATTATACTTCGCCACAGGATTTTATGCCGGCGACTGAAATGGCAGAGTCAGCTCCCATTGCTGAAAGTACTTTTGCTCCTGAAATTGGTGAACAATCATTGGGAGAATCAGGTGAATTTACGAGTTCTACGCCGGAAGTGACAAGCTTTAATGAATCCAGTACTCCGGTATCAAGCGCTCCGAGTGATGCCATGCAAATGCCTAGTTCATATGCTAATGAAGAAATTCCTGCCTGGCTCAAAGATTTTGAAGCTGATAAACCAATTTCAGCTGATGGAGAAAATATGGATACTCAGGTAGCTACTGAAGGTGCCAAAGTACATGATGATTATGGCATTGCCCTTAATACTGATGAAGAAGAAAGCTCAAATACTACTAGTGATAATTGAAGTGAAAACGGTGATTGGTGAACGAATCTGGAGTATAGATAAGAATCTAAGAATATAGGAATCTAAAAGAATTATAAAAATAGAATATTCCCAATTGCAACTTTGTATTTGGTATTTATAATTTTTTACCAGATACCAGATACCAGATACCAGATACTAGATACTAGATATTTTGCAATTTTCTCTTGCTATTTATAGTAGCGTTTGAGCAGTTTTTTGTAATGGATTGTCCCCTTCCTGAGTATCACTTTTAATTTGTATTGCTTCTCCTAAGCGTTCTTCCAAAGTGACATTGGCATTAAGCTGATTGAGATCGATACTGATAAGGATAAAACTGGGATCAGTAAATATGGCATCGTTACCTTGAGTAAGATAAATCGGACGATTTTCCTGATTGAAATTATTGGAAGAATCAAGCTCTTTTAAAATAATAAGAATTTTTTGAATTGATGGATAATCCCAGCTAGCCGTGGGTGAATTTAATAATTTAATATTGTAATAACCAAGATTGATCTGATTATTGCTATCAAAAGTGGCAGAGGCTGCTGGATCACCACATGAACCTTGTTCGATACAATTGGAGGAGCCTGATTGATTGGCTGTTTGATCTAAAATTGTAACAAGTGAAATAGTTGAAAACATCAATACAACGATACTATCGGAATTTGCCCTAGACATCATAATTTGTGAGATACTTAAGATAGCTTGAAAAATATTAATTGTAGTCATGATGCCATTCATGGCTGTACCTAATGTTTTATCAAACCATTTCCAACCGATAAATTGGCCAATTACTGATCCTATAGCCGATGTAACTGCAGTAATTGCTAAGCCAATCGGAATGACGAAAGGTGCTAGTATTCCACTGGAAAGACCAATGACACCAGCAGTAATTGCAGTACCTACGATTGCTCCAGCTGCTCCACCTATAGCTGCACCTGTGATCGCAGCTATGCCAGTTCCAAATCCTAACCATGAGCCGATAAAATAGCCTGCAACCATTCCAATTAATGATCCAGCCATTGTTGCAAAGGTAAAAGCAGCTCCTAACAATCCTCCGCCTACTGCTGCCCCTAGCAACTTCTCAGCAGCTACAGTCACGAAGTATTTTCCAATTTGCATTGAAGATTGAAGATATCCCCAGGCACCAAGTGAGTTCATAGCCAAAGCAAAAATATTAGCGCTAGACCAGTTATCTTTAAGATAACGGGCAAAGTCGCCATGATAAACTTTATCAATTAATCTTAGTTGATCGACTAACCAGACATTACCTAATATCTTCCCTAGAATTACTGTGCTTGGAATACAGGCAAGTTTAGCTAAAAATCCTCCCTGTTTTTCAAGTGCAGAAGCAATAATTTTTCCAAAATAGCGATCGTAGATCATCTGTCCAGCAAAACCACCGGCAAAACCAACAGCTCCTCCAATCATTGCCCCTGCAGGTCCACCGAAGAAAGATCCAATTATTGCACCGATTGATCCGGTTAGTAGACCAGCATTTGTCGAACGAAAGAGAGTTTGATTTCTTGTAAAAATACTTGTTTTACCTTTGAGACTATTTGCAATTTCTTCAATATTTCCGGGGTTGATATTTTTCATATTGTATTGTCCCCAGCCATTTGCACGTTGGAAGTTTCCAACATTATTATTTAACTTATCATAAAAACTATTTCCTAGGCTTAGTTCTCGCGGCATTTGAGAGAGAAAATTATGATAAGCACCTACCCCTACGCCCGCTCCAGTAAATAAAACTGCTACAACTGGACTCTGTGTGACTGCAAAAGCTGCTGCTCCGAGGAGACCACCTGTCAATAAAGCTTTATTAGAAATCAAATTGCCAGCTAAGTTAAATCCTAGTCCAACTGTTTTTAATACATTTCCAGTAAAAGTAACAACACTTACTAGTCCATTTTTGATTCGAACAATTTTATCGCCAATTCGGGAAATAAAATCTACATCATCAAGTTTTGAAATTAAGCCTTGAATATGGCTGTTGATATTTAATTTTGTTAGTATTTTTTGTCCTAAAGGAGATGTGGCAAATTTCTCAAATTTTAGTTTCATCCACTGACTAGTACTGGAATTTCCTATGGCATTAGAAAGCTGTTTGACGCCAGGTATAGATTTAGCTACTTTGGAAGCAAATCTTATTGCTTTGACCGCAAATTTTAAAAGACCCTCTACACTTCTTTTAAGGATTTCTGAAATTAAAGCTTTTACAAAACCAGCTTTTTTCTTTTTTCTTTTTACATTTCTGGCGAAAACAAATATCGGGCGAAAACCTGATTTACGATCTCGTGCTAAATTAACTATCCCTTTTCCGATATTTAGTTTAATTTTTTGGATTTTCTTTTGGATAGGTTGCTTAATATGAAAGGTAGTCCATTCATTTACAGGATTAAAAATATGCTGATCAAACTTGTCCAGTGCCCAGTATCCAAGTGCAGCTTTCTTTTCCCGAATTTTCCCTTTAGCCCATTGTTTGCTTTCTTCAATATAACTGGGTGTAATTATTTTCGGCATACCCGCTAAAATGAAGGGATTACCTGTGGCAATTGCTTTGATAATTGCCAGCTCTCTTCGTTTTAATACATCATGTTCTTTACTTTGATCTTTTGGTTTCTTTATATTGGTTAATCTGGAAATCACCCAGATAGTTAAACTCGTGGTTGCTCTTGCACTTCCATTATCTGCTACCAGAGTAAATACAAACTCTTTTCTTTTGCCTTTAGCTACTGGATCCTTATATTGACCTGTGATTAAATGAATACTCGGATATACACTAAGCCAATTAATATCATTAGGTGCATCTTTTATTGAAATATAAATCAATGGAGGAGTTAAATTTTTTTGACTGGTAATTGCTTCCGGATTTCTAACATTTATTTGAGTCTTGAAATACTTTCCAGCTTCAGCATAAATGGTGACTGGGTTGAGAATTGGTTTAAATTTGACATCGGCACTTCTTGCTTCCTGGATTAAAAGTGAAATTTCTTGTTTACTTTGTCCCTTACTATTAATTACATAAATAACAGCCCAAATTTTTCCTGGTTTTGGAGGAATACCATCCATTCGACCAGTATCTTGATTGATAAATAG
Organism: bacterium; assembly: GCA_037138855.1. Lineage (GTDB taxonomy): Bacteria > Patescibacteriota > Dojkabacteria > B142 > OLB20 > JBAXHO01. Next base: position 29,932 of record JBAXHO010000008.1, on the reverse strand, counting down.
CCAGCGTGATGATTCGTCTTTATCAAGTGTATATTTTAATTTTTCTTTTTCACCAATAAGCGGATTTGTTGCATTTATTTGAAAAACGAAAGACTCGCGGGCATAAATGGTGATTGATTCATCTGGATATCTTGTGATTTCCGGGAGAAGACTTTTTTTAGAAATAATTTTAACTGAAAAATTTTGAGAAACTGCTCCATGTTTATTACTGACAGTAACTTTACCGGATAAGGTTCCTGTGTTTAAAGGAGTTCCATAAATAAATCCAATACGATTATCATATTTGATCCAACTTTCATCATTAAAATCAGTAAATTCAAAGGTACATGCTGTTTCTTCATCCGGATTATTTATTAAAATTTGCTCTCCCCAATTGCTACCAAGCTCAATATCTTCTTCTGGTACATGTAATATTTCTGGTGCCAGTGCAGGATCAGTTTGGTCGCCTTCGGGCGCTGCAATAACTTCTAAATCAAAATCAACCATTCGTTTGCTATTTGGACTATTGCTAATAATTGCTGTAGCAATGACTCTGCCAATTGTTTTTGGGATACCAGTAAGTACACCACTTTCTGTATCAATTTTTAACCAGTCAGAATCTTCATCAGCAAGGATCAAATATTCCAAATCAGTATTGGGAAATGGATTGTCTGCTTCAATTTGAAAAGAAAAATTGGGGTTATCAACAATTACCTTGGTTGTTTCTGCACTGGGAATTTTTTTGATAATTGGTCTAAGATCAGCATCTTCTACCTCAATTGTTAATTGAACTTTTGTTTTTTCTACTCCATTGTCAACGATTATTATACAATATGAAGTCCCCGCCTCTATGGCTTGCCCATTAATAATATTACTATCAGGTGCTATTTCGATCCATGCTGGCTTGTTAGTAGGGTCGATAGAATATTTGAGAGGTAAGTTTTGCGGATCAGATGCGGAAACAGGAACATTAATTATTTCACCAAGTTTGATTTGGAGTTTTATATCTCCTTGGACAATTGGAGCTTTTCCAGTAGAATTATGTAATTCAAAGTTTATGATATTTTCATTTCCTTCTGGATCAATTGCAGATATTTTTACGTAGGTATCTCCAGGTGGAATGATTACTTCTGGAGCAATGCGGATATGAAGTAGGCCAGGAAAGGAACCAGGAGTAATTGTTATTGCTTCTAAAGGTATAGATAAACCTTCAATCTTTTTAATTGTTAATGCAGTTGTATTTGCCATTTTTATATTAAGTTTGTGTTACGTTAAAGTCAGTTGCAGAACCGGGTGTAACTTCAATTGGTTGCGAGTTTTCATATTGAGTAGTAGTGTTTGCTCCAGAGGGGTTTGACGCTGTTGAGGATAATCCCTTGGCCGCATCACCTTCCTTTTGTAGTTTTTCGATTTGTTGGCGCATTTCTGCTTGTTTAGCTTCGGTATATTGTTTTTCAATTTTTGCCTTTTCTAAGGCCAAGTCTTTTTTTTGAGATTTAATTGCAGCCTGTCTAGCTCTAAGATTTAAGCGTTCATCTTCTCTCCTTTTATAACGTGCCCAACTCTCAGCAAAAAAATTTCTATTACGAAGTCTTTTAAGTTCTTCATTTAAAATATAATGTGCTCCATAATTATCAATTGGTTCATTTTCATCACCATGGGAAAAGTCTGCATATACATTGGCAAGCATGTTATCCAATAATTTTTGATTGTTGACGGCATAATCATCGGATAGAGATATTGGTGGATATTTATCTTTGATACCCAAATATTCAGCGTACATTTTTTTAAGATCACCTTTACTAGTTGTTTCCCCTTTTTTAAAATACGAAGACCATTGAAGTAAAGTTTGGAATGCTTCGATATTTTTATTATTTAGTAAATAACGCATGTTAATTTTCCTATCATCTGAAAGTTTTTGAACGCGTTCATCATTTAAGTAAGCTTTTAAACGTTTTACTAAACTTGCTTTATATTGCGTTTGGTTATTATTTAGTAAGGTTACATCATGTCTAGGAACTCGATAGGGATGGAGTTTAAGATATAATTTTGATTTTCCATTGGGGGAAGCCCAGCTTAGTAATTGCTTAAGTTGTCTCAAATTAAATGAAAATTGAAAAGGGTTACGCATATCAAAAAATTTTTGCTTAAAGATTTTGTAAGCATCATTTCTCAAAGGGATTGCATAACGATTTGTTGCCATCAGTTTTTAATTTCTAAATAATTTTCAATGGTGTATAAAGGATTGATTAGATTATTTGTTACTGCCTCAAAAATGAGACTCTTTGCAGCTGTAGTAAGTTCAACTCCATAAGTTTCTATTGGATATTTATCAATTTCGCCATCATCATTTATTAAAAACGCAGCAATTATTAACTGATAAGGTTTTTCAAGAATATTTTCTGGATCAGGTTCTTGAAAACTGATTTTAAAATATGTTTGAGGCAAGAAAGAGCCTTCTTGGATGTATAACTTTACTAAATCTAAATAATCGGAAAATAAAACTTGTTTTGTTTCCGGATAAATATCAGGAATTTTTAATAGATTTGTTTGTAAAATTATTTTAATTTCCTCGATAAATTTTGTTAAGGTTACAGGATAATCATTTGGGTTTAGTACGAATTGTTCTTGATAAAAGCTACAAATATTTGCTTTTGCATTTGTTGGGGTCAATCCTTTTTCTAAATAAGAATATATAAAACTGGAAAAATATTCTAAACAATGCGTTGCTAAATCTTCATTTAAAAGCAATAGTTGTTCTTTATACATAAATGGTGTCATTCCTTTTATTGTGATTTGGTCAAGATCTTGCAATAATTTTCGAGAGACATTTTCCAGATTGCCAATGGTACTTAGAGTATTGGCAATAAGGTGCGAATTTTTTTCGTTTGTAATCAACGATTGTGTATCAACATTCCCAAATTCATCAGGGGGAATAAGATCCTCTTTTTCTATAGTAAATGTATTTTGTGGCAGGTCTAAATTGGGAAAATTTGTAATTAATTGCATTTCCATTTTACTGCGAATTCTTACTAGACAATATTCTGCAAAAAGAAGCCGTGCTTGCACAAATCGGGTAGTATACAATTCTTTGGAAATTTGCAGATAATTTTCTTGTAATGAACTACCATTTATTTCCGGTGTAATACCGGTCATTTTTAGCAACTCCAGCGTTTTTGAATTAAATGTTTCTAAAAGATTTTTGCTGTTTACATTTAATTTGGGAAAATTGATTTGAAAATCAATATCCGGATCAAAAACTGTAATATAATTTAATACCTTTGGCCCAAATGTTTTTACCAGATTTTTTTCAAGAATAAGTAAGTTATGAATTTTTTCGTCTAGTGTGTTCATACATTATTATTTTTTATTATTTCTTCGGGAGTCATACCACTCTTTAGGTTTGCTGACACCAGATTGAATATTTCTACCTGTTTGTTTTAAGAATTCACTTAATGGTGGTGGTTTGATAATGCTGGCTACCAAATCAGGAATTGTAGGCGCGAACATAAATAAAACAAAAATTAATAAAGTTTTAACAAGATTAGTACCGCCAATACCAGTTTGATCATATCCATAGCCAAGCAGTGGAGGCATAAATGATAATTCTCCAATTGATTTATATGAACCAGTAAAATTGGTACTTTGTCCTACAACTACCATGAAAAGAAAGGTAGCATAGATGGCAACAAAAGTCAGACTTGCAGTTGCTAAGGTTCTTATTAATGAGCTAAGAGTTTTTCCTGAATTTCCAGGGATTGCAGCAGCCATAAGGATAACAGGCGACCAAATAGGCGCCAGTATCAAAGTAGCCCATGCTTTTAATAAAGCCCAAAGAATTTTCACTGATGCCTGAAAAGTTGCTATTGCAAGAAACAAGACCATTAAGGTATTACCACCTGATGTTCCGGATACTAATTGCATAGTTTTGATTGGGGCTAAAAACCATGAGAATACTGGATGATTACCAAGTGCATCCGGAATGATAGAAATTTCTTTACAATCAGCATCACCGCAAACTCCTGAGTTGGAGGTAGCCCAAATAGACCAAATGCTCATTTCCGCATCATCAGGTTGCAGGTAATTGACATCTTTATATTTTCCATTGGGACTGCCCCAGACTATTATGCTATCAATAAAATTACTATTAAGAAATTCTTTACCAGGAGCATTGGGCCCTGTGATCATAATACTTTGCATAAACCCGGAACCAATATAGATCATATCCACTGCAAATCCGCAAATGGGATAACTAATTGTAACTAATAGAATTGCCCAGAGCATTGCAGGTAATGAATTGGTGATTGTGACCAAAGTTTGTCCTCCTAGTGAGGTACGAAATAAGACCATTAAACCAATCACGATCATAATAATAATGAAAATGAAATAGACAATATTTCTAATCCATTGCCAAAGAACCATAACTGGTCGTAAAAGATTGTAGCCTTGTCCTGGATAATAAAGTGAAGTTTGTGATGGGTCAGTAGCTGCATAAACTGTAAGGTTATCAATTCCTTTCATTTTATTGACTTGATCTTGTGCCCAAACAATACCACTGGCTGGAGGTGCTTGATATAATGAAGCTTGATAGGAAGCTAGATAGTGAAGTGCTCCTGGTTTTATTAATTGTTGTTCTTTAGTAGATCCTGTCCAGTTTATTTTTTCTGTCTCCTGATAATGACCGATAATGGGATTTGGTAAACCTTCAAGAATGGTTTCGATTGCACCACCAGATGAGTTATAATAAACCTTGGCTGCAGTTTCTGGTGTAGCAGCATTTGTATTGAGACTGACAACAGAGGCAACAAATCCAAAGGAAATTATAATAGTAAGAATCCACAAAATTGTTTTTCTATTAATAATTTTATGGGTGAGCTGGATGATTTTTTGACTTAGCATAGTATAGATATTTAAGGTATTACCTTAGTATAAAAGTTTCTAAAAACCAATGCAATAAAGAAGTGTTTTTTTGGGGGTTAATTGAAATTTTGAGCAGCAGTAGCTTTTTGGATTATTTTATTATCTTCAATTTCATTTTTTTCAATAAACTTTAATTCTTCTATTCCCGCTGTCATCAATTCCTGATATTGTTCCTGGCTAAGGTTAGCTACTAAATCTTCTTGTAAGATATCATCATAATCAGCGAGCTCTTTATCAAAAGCAGACTGAATTTCTGGATGTGTTTGTATTTCAATTGTAATCTTATCCATAATATTTTGCATATTTTCATAAAAGTCACCTTCATCCATATGATCTGTAAGATTTTTCAGCATTGCTAATTTTTCTATATCATTAGTTTTTTCAAGAAATTTGTATACGGAATTTAAATAAATTTTTGCCATCTGTTCCATATATTGCAGTTGTAATATCCGTATTTGAGTATCAGTAAAACCAAAGTTTTTTTTAAGAAATTTAATAATTGTAGGACTTTTGAATATCATATTATTTGGTTAAAAATTAGGCAGCAACAGTACCAATACTACCAAAGAAACTACTGAGAGCTTTATTCATATACCCAGTTTTGACTGGATTGGCATTTTTGTTGTAAAGTCCTTTCCACATAGCTCTGATACGTTTGGTTTCACCAAACATATATTTTAATACAGTTGTATTAAATTGTTTATCACCAAATTGACCCCAAGTTTCGGATTCTTGAAAAAAATTTTTTAGCATAATTTCAGTTTCTTTAAGTTTGGCTTTCCAATTCGCTTCATTTTGCTTCCAACGGTCAGATATGAAAAGTGACCAGCCAATAGTGCCTAAAATCATTGCACCGGAAACTACTGGATTAGCTACAAACATTGAAGCAAGCAAGGTAGATAGTCTTGCTGCACGATCTAGTTTAATAGTCGAACCCCAGGCATCTTGAAAAAGATCAGATTGTTCACGGAGCATATCTACTTCACGACTACGTAGTTGAAAGGTGGTCCACATTCTTGCACTTTGCATTATTTCATCATACCAGTCGTAATACTGATAAATGATTCCTCCGGCACCATATTTGTCAATATGTCTAATATTTGAGCCATCTTCTTGTTCATGATTTTTGATTTCTCCCCATAAGCGATTTAGTAACTCCGGACTAAATCGTTCGATGGAGTCAATTGGGATTTCAAATCCACCCATAGTAACATTTTTTCCATATCGTCGTGCGTCTTTATGAAAAATTTTAAAATCTTTTATTTCACCATCTTCTCCTGCTGGTATTTGATTTGAAATAATTTCTGAAATTTCAAGATCATTTAACCAGGGAGAGGTTTCTTTATAAATTTTAATTAAATCCTCTTTGGAGATAGCTCCATTTGCAAAGATAATTATGGGACCGACTGCAGTCAGTTCTGCAAATTTTGGATCAGTAGTGATTGAAGGATATCCCTGTTCAAGATAATCATTTGCTGTTTTGAAAAGTTGATGATTGAGATTAAAAGTAGTTTCACCGGCAGCAGTTTTTTTGATATCAATACTGCCAATATTACCATATAGCCCAAGTTCTAATGTACGATAAGATTTGGCCAGGTAAAATTGCGCCACGAAACGACGGGCATCTTCTACAAGGAAACGATTTTTATCAAGATCATCTGGATCTTTTTCTCCAATCCAGATATATTTTCTTGGATTGGCGCGTTCATTTTTATTGAAGTCAGCTGCGATCTCTTTTTTGCTTGTTCCTTCCTTAAATCTTGTTCGTCCTGCTTTTTCTTTTTCGTCATCTGTTAGATTTTGATATTCTGGAGATTCCCATAAATCTTCATCAAGAAAACCGATCCGGTCAGTATTTTTAATTTCGATTATTAAATCGGCAATTGTATAACGTTTACCTCTGCTGTCCTTACCTTTATCAATTAGTTTTTTATCTTCTCGCATCATAGCATGTCCAATTCGATCTACTTCACCTTTAAAGCGATAAAAATCATGCTCTGTTCCTTTGCCTGGTGGTAGCTTAGTTTGTTCTTCTTCTGCAAACATAGAAGTAAGTTCACCCATAATGGAAAGCAAACTGTCAGTCATTGTTCCTTTTTTGATTTTGACATTTGTTCCCTTTAGATCAAATGTCGCCTCAAGTGAGTGGTCATCAGCTCCTAGAGGTGTTAAGCTATCTCCATCTTTCAGGAAGCTTATTTGATCTGGATCCATGCCTTCACTTTTGATTAAAAACTCGTAGAGAGCAGGATTGTTTCTAAGTTCATCATTATCAGTTTTCCATGAAGAAAAAGATTGTTCTGGTGTCCCCCGATAATAGTCTGGAGTAAAGCCACCAATTTCTGCAAGAATTTGAAAAAGTTGATTTGTAGAAAGGCCATATTGTTGTAAACTCATAACTCCTTTCAAGGCTGTGGCAATATGTTCTTCAATATTTTTACGTTCTAATGAAAGATATTGATCTAAATAGGGATGATTTTTATAAGGTTTTATATTATGTTTTTCAGTAAATGTTTGTAATCCTGGGACATATTTAATAAATTTATCAACAATTTTTCTATTTTTACCCCATGCGAAAGGGAGTAAACCTTTACCAAAGAAGTTCTGTTCTTCTGTCAAAGGAGACTCTGCCCATTTTGCGATGCCAGGAAAAGCTTGGAGCCAGCTTTGTGCACCTGCAAATCCAGTTCCAGGTACGGGAATTAATCCAAAAAAAACTGATTTACGCATTTGCGGAAAATTTGGATTTACTTTCCAAGGATTCCAGTGTGGCTTGATATTTTTTCCAGATAATTCTGGTACAGCATAAGCCATTTGACGGACGCTGGAAGCACTGTATACCCAAGGTTTTGTTGTATTATCAAGTTTATTTCCATTCTGGACAGACAGTAAATGTTTATCTGCTGACATTCGTTCTGTAGCAATATCAGGTAACTCAACTGCACCCTGGCTGTCTGGTGAAAAAAGATTACATAAAACAGTCTCTTGTTCTAAAGGAAAGTCCTGATTTAAACCAAGTTGCATCAGTGTCTCTATTTGCTTGAGAGTTAGTTGCTTAATATTTTCAAAATTTATCGTGTGATTGGATAATTTGAAACTTTCAATTAATTGTGAAATTGTATTTAAGTTCAAGAAAGGCATATCTTTACCGTTTACCATATCTGAAAGCATAATTTGAGTTTCATCATCAAATTTTGCTTTATTATCATTGATAAAGCGGATTAAAGATAGAATAGCAATATGTGCCGGATCTTTGGGATTGAAAAGATTTATTCGATATTCTTGTAAAGCCTTCAAATGCTTGGGGTCAGGATTGGTAGGATCAAAATCTTTGATGTTTAATTTTTCTAAAGCCATTTTCATACGAATATCATTTTCGTAATAAAAATTTAAGCCGGCATCTTCAAGTGTAAAGTTAGACTTTCGATCCCAGGTATGAAGTTTGGTAGCTGTTTCATCAAGAATTTGACTATGTTGTAAAATGGTTTCTTTACGATTCTCATAATAACCGAGATATGTTTGGATTTTGGTATCAGTAGATAGTGCTTTTATGTCAGAAGTATATTTTAATAATTCATTTGGAATGTTGTTTGCTAGAGGATCTCGTAAATAGGCAACTAAATTTCTTTGAACTAATTTTATATTGTGAAATTGTTTACGAAATAATTTTATATCGATATTTTCAAGGTGATTTTTGGTTAGAATTTTTCGAAATAGGGTGTTGGTAATTCTAGTTTCTAGTCTATTTAAGTCAATTTGTAAAATCTCATTTTGTTTGCAGTGCATGATTTCATGCTCTCTGAGAATGTTTTGTCTATAGATTGCATCAGTATCTTTACCTTTAGTATTTAAAAGAATGACATCAAAATTTGTAGCAGCACTCGGCAAAATTTCTGCTTGGTAATCAGTACCGACATTTTCACTCACAAGTTCATTTTTTGCATTTCTGGCTTGGGTAAGTTTGGCAATTAGTAAACGTGAATCTATTCCAGAAAAATCCAATTCAAAATAGCCTTCACTGGTAACAGAAAGAGATAATTCTGATAGGTCTTTATTTTTTAATTCAGTAATAATCTCAGCAGGTGTATTTGAGTTCGCTAATTTATCCAGAAAAGTATTTCGAAAAGCAATGTTTATATCATTTTCTAATTCAGGATCTTCTTTGCTTTGTTCTTGAATTTTTTCACGGATAGCTTGATCGAGTGGAGATATTTGTTCTGCTTCTATGATGTCTTGCTTCAATAAAGCTTCAATATCATGAACCTTTTCGAAATGAGTTTGTTTCGCTGCGATCAGTAGGTAATGTAATTGTTTATGACGGATAGATTGTTGTTTTTCTACGAAATGTTCTTCCAGTCTATCCTGGGTATTATCAAAATGATTGAAATCAGTAGATTCAACTGGTTGAGCATCTGTAGAAGTTTCGTGGAAGAGAATTTTACGTAAATCTCGGTAGACTTGTTCTCTTTCTTCTTTAGTAGAAAAAAGTAAATTATGTTGTAAAATTTCACGTACAAAAATAATATTTTTTTCTTCTGGAGAAAGTTTTTGAAGAGTTTCTTGTTCTGCTTCACTAATAAGCCGTAATAATTTTCTTGTTTCACCAGCGAGAGCTTTTTCTACAGGAATGACTGCTTTTGTTTCCGGTGATTGAGTATTAGCAAAAAACTCTTCAACTGAAGACACAGTAGACTTAGATGGGGGTGCTTTTATAATTTCAAGTTCTTTTTCAATTTTAGCCAATTTTGATTCAGGTTGTTTTTTTTTTGGAGGATTATTATTAGCTATTGGACTTTTAGCTTCCTGTTTTGATTCTGGAGGTACAGAATAATTTTTACTTTCTGGTTTAGCGAATTTTTTTGGTGCTGTAACTAATTGTAAATCAAATAATAATGCATTCTTTTGAGAAGGTGTTAACAATCCATTCTTTTGTATCAATTCGGTCATACCAACCTTGTCGATATTTCCAATTAGGCTTCGGATTTGTAAAGTGAATTTTAAAATTGGAAGAAGAATAGCTTGGGATAAAAATGATTCTTTTGATTCCTTAAATTTATCTCCTACAGCTAATAATAATTCTCTAATTGGTTCAACCCCAGGGTCTTCCGGAGGGAGAATTGATTTGAGTGCCGTATCAATATTTATAATATCTGTCTTATGAAGTCCTGTGTGGCGAATCATAGTCGAATTTTCATATAAAGCAGTAAGGGCATTTATATCTAATATATCATTAAATTGATCTACGATTTTCTCTGCTTTTTGTAAATCTTTTGGTTTAAATTTTTCTTTTGTTTGTTTTATAGATGTAGCCAAAGTAAGAAATTTATCCAGAGCAACATTGGGATCTGAAATTCTATTGTATAAATTTCCGATTGATTCAGGAATTTTATTACTATCTTTCTTACAAAGCAGTAAAATTTGGATACTTTTGAGTTGTTTTTGTAATTCTTTCAAGTCAGGATGTGCTTCAAGCATTTTAGCAGAATCATACCGCCGAGGCTCTTCGGGAGGGATGGCGGTAGCATCTCCTTTGAAATTTTCAGGAGGTTTTCGATTGGAATCTGTGGAATCTGGGGGATCAGCTATAGCTACTGTTGGAAATAGAGGAGATTGTTCTTCATCCTTATTTGACATATAGTGCAAATTAACTAAATAATTATAACATTTTTTCCGTAAAATCAATACTTTGCAAAGGAAATTTTCAATACTTAAACTATTCTAAATTAATTGAAAAATTTTAGCTAGAGAGAAATACTGGAATATGGAAACTGGAAGAATTATGCAATTTGAAATAATTCGTACTTTTCTGCCACTTGTTTTTTGTCACCATTCCTGTAAACTATTAATGAATATATTTTTTTTCTAACTGCCATGGGTACACCTCTAGATTTAAATAGTTCTGCTGTGAATAATAGCAATCTTAATCCAGCTAGTCCGACACCGCCAGCTGTAAATATGCCACCGGTAATTGATCCTGTAGCAGCGAATTTGACTAGTAATATTCCCAGTTTGAATCAAACTATGCCACCATATAATAGCGGGGCTACTACCCCGATAAAGGCAAGTGTGGCAGGTGATACTAATCAAAAAGCACAGTTGATCGATGATGTAATGAATAGTGCCCCTGTGGAGAATATAACTCCCACAGTTGTTGTTCCTACTACAGCTCCAGTTGCACCAGTTAATAATATTCCCAGTTTGGGAGATAATGCTCCTGTTCCTGTAGTTGCTAATACACCGCTTCCGGATTTGGCAGCTAGCGCTGTAGTCCCTTCAAGTGGTGCGGTAGTTCCGGGATTGGAGTCTTTGGGGAAAATTACAAATATTAGTCCAGTTACAGCAAATCTTGGTCCCAATAATATTCCGATTGAAAGTTTAGCTGGTTTAAATGCACCAGTGACACCGATTGTTTCAGTTAGTCCAGATTTGTCAGCCACTCCTGTTAGTCAGACTGTGGAAATCTTACCTGATCTTAATCCGATTTCTGCTATTCCAGCTACTCCTGAGCCTGTGATCCCTGTAGCACCGCCTGTAGTTTCGTATGAACAGGTCAATACTGGTTTAAATAAAGTAGTGCATCAGCAAAATAATTTTGCTTCAGATAATATGGTATCACCACAACCAGTTGGCAGCCCTGCTACAGCACCTGTTATTCCTAGTCCCATAATTGTAACTGCCGGACCTTCACTTTCTGATTTGATAGCAGATTCCAATACTGCTGCCGGTATATATAATCCTACTCCTGCTCCATTAATAAATGATAGTCCTGTAGTACCTAATAATGTTCTCAATAATCCAACCATAAATACAATTGCACCTGCTCAAGTTGTTCCTCAAGTAGTTACCAATCTTCCTCCACAGCCACAAGTGGTGACAAATAACCTCAGTAGTGCACTACAATCACAATTTACTGAACAATCAGGACCAGCAATTGTCACTACTCCTCTAAATAGCCCACAGATAAATACATTGCCACCGCTCAATGCACAAAAAAATGAAAATAAACCTGCAAAAGGGAGTATGACCAAAATGATTATTATGATTATCATCTTCTTCTTGCTAGGTGTGGTATTATTGATAGTCGGATTGTATCTTTCCAATAGTTTTAGCCTTCCTTTTGCAATTCCTTTTTTAGATAAAATTATTGGCGGAGGAAAGTAGAGACGGTAGTTGGTAGACAGTAGGCGGGAGACAGGAATGAAGTTTGAATTAGTATTACGTTAGATTCCGGACAGCAAGATTTTCTAAACTACGATTAAGAAAATCTAATTTCCGGAATGACGTTTAGGCTATTTGATACTTTTAGTATTTCGTAATGAATTAGCTACCAGATACTAGATACCAGCTACCTTTTTCAACTTGCTACTTTATTTTCTACCTTTTAGTTACTGAATTATGTTAATTGACAAACTTCGTATTAATCTCAAAGCTGGTCGTGGCGGTAACGGCCATATTCATTTTAATGAAGTAGGTATGCCCTCGGGTGGTAATGGCGGTGATGGGGGTAATATTTATTTTCAGGGTTCATTTAATCTTCATGATCTTTCTAAACTAAAGTATGAGCGTGACTATAAGGCAGAAGTGGGTGATCGTGGCAGTGATAATAATAAAACAGGAAAAGGTGGTACTGATCTAGTAATACAGGTTCCTTTAAAAACAATCGTTACTGATTTGGAGGGTAATCAAATTGCGGAAATTTCTAAACATGATGAAAAAGTGTTACTGGCTAAGGGTGGTCGTGGTGGTTTGGGTAATTATTTTTTTCGACGTGGTCAGGTAGCGACTTTACGCAAAACTACTCCTGGGAAACCAGGGCAGGAATTAATGTTGATGCTGGACTTGGAGTTGCAATCAGATGTGGTTTTTATTGGTCTTCCCAATGCCGGGAAGTCCAGTATGCTTAATGCTTTAACAAATGCCACCGTAAAAGTTGCGCCTTATCCTTTTACTACATTACATCCCAATCTTGCCAATGCTGGTGGTTTGATCCTCATGGATTTACCAGGTTTGATTGAAGGCACTAGTGCTGGAAAAGGATTAGGTTCCAATTTCATGAAACATGCCCGTTCAGCGCGTTTAGTTGTTCATTTTATTAGTCTGGAAAATTCTGAACCATTTCAAGATTATCAATTAATTCGGGAAGAATTAGTTAAAATTAATCCAGCACTTTGTGATTTACCGGAAGTAATAATTCTCAATAAAAAGGATATCCTTGCTGAGGAAGCTGCAATTAAAATTCAAAAACAACTTGCTAAACAGACTGGAAAGCCGGTATTATTAACCTCTTCTTTTGATTATGATAGTGTCAAAGAATTATTTAAGTTTATTAAGAAGTTAATAGTTAAAAGTTAGAAGATAACAGATTCAGCCATAGGCTGGTAGGCTTTTAGCTTAAGATGTTGGGTAAAATTGTTAACTATTAGCTTTTAACTTTAGCTTCTAACTAGTTTACATATGAAAATTTATACAAAAAAAGGTGATCATGGAGAAACAGGTACTTTTGGTGGGACCAGAATCCGGAAATCATTTCAAAAAATTGCTGTAATTGGTACATTAGATGAGCTTAATTCCTGGCTGGGATTGATTAATTCATATCTAGAAAATTCTGAATTGAATCAAATTATGCAGCGCGAACAGGAAATCCTTTTCAAAATTGGGGCTTATCTGATGATGGATCATGCAGTGGCAGAAAAATCTGACTATTTGCTTTCCGCTGCTGAAGTAGAAATATTAGAAACGGAAATTGACCTCTGGACAAGTAAACTTGCTTCTTTGAAAAACTTTATTTTACCGGGTGGTACTCGGGCGGCATGCGATACTTTTATCGCGCGAAGTGTCTGTCGTCGTTTTGAGCATGAACTGGTCGCGCTTACTGATGTCGAAGGTGTCGCTCCAGCGATCATGCAATATGTCAATCGTTTATCTGACTGGTTATTTACGTTAGCCCGCTATCTTAATCAGCTAGAAGGTGCGAAGGAAGTGGTTTGGAAAGCACGGTAAGCCTCCTACTTGCTACTTTTTTCTATTCCTCAAACTGGCTATTATAAAGTTCTGCGTAAAAGCCCTTTTGTTTGAGAAGTGAATTATGTGTCCCCTGCTCTACAATACTACCGTCTTTCATGACTAGAATTAAATCAGCATTGCGGATTGTCGAAAGCCGGTGGGCAATGACAAAGCTGGTTCTGCCTTGCATTAAGTTATCCATCGCTTTTTGGATCAATAGTTCGGTACGTGTATCAACTGAACTAGTTGCCTCATCGAGAATGAGCATGGGCGGGTTGGCAAGCATTGCTCTGGCAATTGTCAGAAGTTGTTTTTCACCTTGGGAAATGTTATCTGCATCTTCATTAATTTTCATATTATAGCCTCCGGGAAGTGACCTGACAAAATGATCCACATGAGCCAGTTTAGTTGCTCTTTTTAATTCTGCCTCTGTAGCATCTGGTTTGGCATATTTAATATTTGCTTTGATAGTATCACTAAAAAGCCAGGTATCCTGAAGTACCATGCCAAATTGTTTCCTGAGATCAGCACGGCGGAGATCACGAATGTCAATGCCATCAATTTTAATTGCCCCTTGGTTGACATCATAAAAGCGCATGAGAAGATTGACAATAGTAGTTTTTCCTGCTCCTGTCGGACCTACAATAGCAACTCTTTGACCAGCTTTAATTTGGGCATTAAATTTTTTAATGATTACTTTTTTAGGGTCATAACCAAATTTAATATTTTCAAAACTAACATTACCTAATGCTTTTTCTAATTGAACTGGATTGGGATTTTCTGCTATTTCCTCTGTTTCTGCAAGGAATTCAAAAACACGTTCCGCCGCTGCAGCAGTCGATTGTAAGACATTAGCAATATTTGCAGTTTGGATGATTGGTTGATTGAATTGGCGGACGTATTGGATAAAAGCTTGAATATCGCCAATATTAATCACTTTTTTAACAGCGAGATAACCACCGACTACTGAAACCCCTACATATCCAAGATTTCCAACGAAGTTCATCACTGGAAAAATTAGACCGGAGAGAAATTGAGCTTTCCAGGCACTATGATAAAGTTCACCATTAATCTGATCAAATTTAGCAATTGCTCTTGTTTCTCCATTGTATACTTTGACGAGATTGTGCCCGGCATACATTTCTTCAATATGACCATTGATGCTACCTAGCGAAGCTTGTTGGCGAATAAAATATTTTTGTGAACTTTTTAATAATGTAATGATAAACCCGGAGCTTAATGGTAAAACCAACAAAGCCACAATTGTCAATTGCCAGCTGATAGTGAGCATCATAATTAAAATTCCAATAACCATTGTGATGGAAGTGATAATTTGCGTCATACTTTGATTGAGGTTTTGGCTGATGGTGTCGACATCATTGGTGACACGACTGAGCACTTCGCCAAAAGTCTTAGTATCAAAATATTTTAGTGGCATGCGGTTTATTTTCTGGGAAAGGTCTTGACGAAATTTATATGTTACTTTCTGGGAAACATTGGTCATGATCCAGCTTTGAATGTTTCCGAAAATCATACTTAATAAATAGAGACCAATTAACATCAAAATAGTGTTGCTAATTTTTTGGAAATTAATTCCAGGTTTCTTACTCAGATCAAGTGATTTGATTGATTCCAGTTTATCTGCTGGAATTTTATTTATCAGTGCAGCTGGCGCTTCAGCAATGAACTGTGCTCCAGTGGTACCTGGTGGAATTTGAGTATTGGCAGGTAAATTTGCTTTAATTTGATCATATACTTTCATTTTAATGTAGTCATCTACGATCTGATTGGTGACATTACCGAGAATTTTAGGACTGACAATGCTGAATATTGTACTGGCTACAGCAAAAATTACTACTACCAGGATAGAAATTCTGTAAGGTTGGAGGTATTTGAGTAGATTCTTCATCGTTCCTTTGAAATTTTTGGCTTTTTCTTTGGCACCACCTTGCATCATGGATCCTGGGCCACGCATTGGCATGATTGGTGTAGATTTTGTCGGTTTAAATTTTGAGTTGGATTCGTTCATGATGGATCCCCCTTTCTTTGACTATTGGTAAGGCGTTTTGCTTCTTTGGCCAATTCTTCAGAGGATAATTGTGATGCAGCAATCTCCTGGTATACTTTGCAATTGGACATCAATTCCAGATGTGTCCCCTCTCCGACGATTTTTCCTTCATCAAGTACCAGAATTTTGTCGGCATTGAGAATGGTACTAATTCTTTGGGTGACAATTAATACTGTAGTATTTTTGATTGATTTTGCCAGGGCTTTACGTAATGCAGCATCAGTTTTGAAGTCCAAAGCTGAGAAACTATCATCAAATATATATATTTCAGGTTTTTTAATAATCGCTCTGGCAATTGCTAAGCGTTGTTTTTGACCTCCGGAAACATTGGCGCCTCCCTGAGCAATATTACTATTAAATTTATCCTCGAGTTTATTGATAAAAGTTTCAGCTTGAGCGATTGCCGCTGCTTCTGTCATAGCCTTTTCTGAGGCGTCTGGGGCGCCATATTTGATATTGTCTGCGATAGTCCCGGAGAAAAGTATTCCTTTTTGAGGGATATAGCCGATTTTATCATGCAATGCTTTCAAGGTTACTTCTCTAATATCAGTTTCGTCAATAAGAATTTGCCCAGCAGAAACATCAAAAAATCTTGGAATCAAATTAATTAATGTAGATTTTCCGCTACCAGTACTGCCAATAAAGGCAGTAGTTTGTCCTGGTAAAGCTGTAAAAGTAATAGCTTTGAGTACTGGTTCATCAGAATTGGGGTAACTAAAGAAAACATCTTTAAACTCGACTACACCTTTTTGGGTGGCAGTAAATTTCTTTGCTGATTTTGGATTTTTAATTTTAATTTTTGTATCCAATACTTCAGCGATGCGATCACCGGAGACGGCAGCCCGCGGGATCATGATAAATACCATGGAAAGCATTAAAAAAGCGAAAATAACCTGCATCGCATATTGCATGAAGGCCATCATATTTCCGATGGAAAGATTATCAGTATTAATTAATTTTGCCCCGAACCAGACAATTGCCACTGAAGTTAAATTAAAAATCAGCATGACCATTGGTTGCATCAGAATCATGAGGCGGTTGACAAAAAGATTTAATTGAGTAAGTTCCCGATTTGTTTGATTGAATTTTTTTTCTTCAAACTTTTCCCGATTAAAGGCGCGAATCACACGTAAACCGGTAAGATTTTCTCTGGTAACCTGATTTAATTTATCTACTACTTGTTGGAGTAATTTAAATTTATTGATGGCAATGGCAAAAAGAAAAATAATTAGACTAAATAGAATTGCTACACCCAGTCCAATGATCCAGGACATATTGGGTGCGACGCGATAAGCTTTCCAGATCGCGCCAATGCCCATCATTGGGGCGGAAACTACAATGCGGAGAATCATAAATATTACCATTTGGATCTGTTGAATATCGTTAGTGGAACGGGTGATTAATGAAGCAGTTGAGAATTTATCAAATTCCTGCATTGAAAAACTTTCTACTTTGGTAAAAACTTTATGACGCAGATCTCTTGCCAGTCCAGTAGAAACTTTGGCGGCAAAATATCCAACACCGATTGTGCCGACAGCACCAATTAAAGCTACTCCCAACATAATCAGGCCAGTAGAAAAGATCAAATGATTATTTTCAGCAACGATTCCTTCATTGATGATCTTGGCCATATAATCCGGCAGTTTTAAATCAGTTTCAACCTGAATATAAACAAGAATAAAAACTAACAACAATTGCCACCAGTATGGTTTGAGATATTTAATTAATTTAATCATTTAGGATTGCGAGTTGAAATTATTAATGTCAGTGAAATAGTATAGCATCGGAAATTAAATTTCGTATACTGAAAACTGTAATCAGGAATTTCACGCTATATTAATTTGCTCTTTCCTCCCTCAAATTGCAATTAGCAAATTTCTAATTGCCTTAGTTCCGGTCACCGTCTCATCACATGCCACAACTCTTTCAAATTTGGTCGTCTGTTGTACATTAATGCACCAAGGTCAAAAAGTTTGTAAGATATTTTTAGGGCAAAGATGACATACAATAGAACAAGGATTATTCCGGCAATTAATTCCCAAATATTTAATTCTCCGAGGGAATTGCGAATTAGTAAAATCATTGGTGCGGTGAAAGGAAAAATGCTGGTAATTCGAGCTAAGAGACCATTTGGTTCTGCCAGAATTAAGGTGATGAAATAAACTGGAATGATTGCCATTATTATAAAAATTGATGATAAGCCTTGGCTGTCTTTGTAGCTGGTTCCGATCGATCCGACACCAACCATAATTGCTGCATAAAGAAAGAAGCCACAAAGAATGAAAAAGATATTGATTGGAACTGTGTGCCAGGGTAAGGCGCTCCAGTCAATGCCGGGAATTGTGAAATTTAAGCCTTTCTTAGTAATGAGTAAGATTCCTAAGCTAAAAACTACCCAGATCACCTGCTGAGTAATGACAATGGCAGAAAGTCCAATAATTTTTCCGTTCAATAAAGTTTTGGAATTGATGATAGAAAGTAAGGATTCGATCATGCGATTTTCTTTTTCTTCAGAGACACTTTGGAGGAGGAATTGTGAAGACATGAAAACACTGAGAAAAAAGATGATGGCAGAAATTCCCGGGATGATAAATTGTTGAAATCCTTTTTTGGCCAGCACGCCGTTTTGATCATAGTAACTGGTAGTGGTACCAAATGAACCTGTCGCTGCTAGTTTGATTTGTTGATTAGTGATATTTGCCGTACCGCTTTCTTTCAGCAGACTCACAGCTGTAGCTTCGATACCAGTAGAACTAAGTAAACCCTGATTTTCTGTAAAAACCTGAATTTTGGCATTTTGAAATAAATTTGCCGGATAAAAAATTATCGCATTGATTTCTTTGTTTTTTAATTTTGCAAGATTTCCTTGTAATGAATCTGTGCTCATTTCTAAGGGAGCTTTGATAAACTGTTTATCGATCACTCCGGTTTCGTCTATGATTACAACTGTCTTGATCTCTTGATTGATTTTGGTAAAAAGTTCTTCTCCTCTTGTCGAAGTATAACCGGAAATTAAAGAAACGATTCCGACAAATATGGGCATAAAAAGTGTGGCAGCCCAGAAAGATGCTCTTTTGATCGAACTTAAGTATTCATATTTAGCAATAATCCAGGTTTTATTCATAGTTGTGAGATTTTTACAAAAATTTCACTAAGTGATGGATAATCAAGACGATAATTAATGATATCAAGATCTTTGCTAATTAAAAATTTCAAGACTTCCTGGTAGTGAATATTTTCCCCTGGTGTGATCTCAGCAATCTGATTGATTACTTTACTGGAATAAAGTGCATCATTTTTTGGTAATTTCCCATTAAATTCCAGGTGAATGATTTTATTACCAAACGCTCTTCTGACTTCATTGATTTCACCATAAGCTTTACGTTCTCCCCTATTGGTAATCACCAGACGGTTAGCAAGTCTTTGCGCTTCATCAAGCACATGAGTACTGTAGAGAATGGTAGTACCTTGTTTTTGCAGTTCCTGAAACATTTCTTGAAAAAGAGCTCGATTTAAAGGATCCAAACCTTTGAAAGGTTCATCGAGGATTAATAATTTAGGTTTATGAATGAGAGCGGTTCCTAGTTGTACTTTTTGCTGCATTCCAGAACTAAGTTGTGAAATATTTTTTTGCTGATGTTCTTTGAGGCCAACTTTTTCGAGATACTCACTGACTAAAATCTTGGAATCATTTGAGGATAAACCTCTTAGAGCTGCAAAATAATTTAGAACATTGTCTACTTTGGCTTTGGTATATAAACCACGTTCTTCTGGTAAGTAGCCAATTTCTGAAGCTAAGGCATTGGAATAGGGTTTATCATAAACCAATAGTTCTCCCTGGTCTGCCTGGTAAATATCAAGTAAACAGCGAATTGTCGTTGTTTTACCCGAGCCATTACTGCCAAGAAAAGCGAAAATATCACCTTGATTGACTTCAAAACTCAAATCAGAGACTGCCTTCTCACTGCCGAAGGTTTTGGAAAAGTTTTTTATGGAAATTACTGCTTTCATAGTTAAATTATAACTCGAAAATTATTGCTTGAAAAGATATTGTTAATAAATCGCAACTAGTTTTGTAACATAATTAAGATCTTAATTCGAAATTCGCCTTTCGAAATCTGACCTTGCAATACACCCTAGCAGTCTCTATAATAATTTAGATTTATAGCAATATTATGGCCAGTATTTTCGAAGCTGCTATTCAGGAATATGCAATTACAGATCCGGGCAAATCGCTTTGGGAAGCTCCAATTGCCGAGATTTTTTCTAAATTTGAATTAGATTACCTTACTAAAGGTAGTAGTTCCCGGGTTTATAAAATCAAAGCTCAGAATTGGCTGGTCAAAGAAGGACGTTGGGATCTTGATATTGATTTAATTGGTAAATTGCGTTTGGCAATTCCAGCTAGTTCTGTAGAGAAACTCCTAAATCAATTCCAAATGTCATTTTTACCTACCAAAGAACAAATCAAAGAGCAGTTGGCAAGGTACTTTGAGCTAGTAAAGTATCTTGGCTATAGTGAAGATCTTAATTCGCAAAACCATAATTTTTTCCCGGTGCAAAAAAGGATCCGCAGCCGATTAATTGCATCTGTTAAAGAATATATCGCTGATGAAAAACTTTACCAAAAAATTTGTGATTATTTTAGTAATCGGGAAATTACTACTAACTTTTTGGTAAAAGAATATTTACTTTTTGGAAAATCTTTAAGTCCAGAAAATAAAAATAAATTGACTTATTTTATTATCCAGGAATTTGTAGCAGGGAAAACATTGCATGACTTTAATCTCAAAGATTCTGATGCTCAGGTGAAATCACGACTGATTGAATTTTGTTTGATGTTACTTTTATTAAATAAAGAAAAAAATCTGATTCCGGATACCCGCCCCCGCTTCTTGCTTACTGAAGGCTTTGACTGGCTTGGTAAAACTGACAATATTATTATCACTCCTGACAATCAGTTAAAGTTTATTGATACTAGATTAATCTGGAATATCAAGGATAACTTTATCAAACGCGGGCTTTTCATCCCAGTAATGACGGAAAGAGTGGTGCGGGATTATTTGCGGAAGCTGCTGTGAAGAAGTATCACGTATTATGTATCAAGTATCACGTATCACGTAAAACAAGTAGCTGGTAGCTAGTATCTGGTAGCTGGTATAAGTAACAAAAAAGAAGTTAGAAGTTAATAGATAGAAGGCAAATAAAATCATTTGTATAGTTTTTCTAATAACTTTTAACTAATCCCAAATTTCTGTCTACCGTCTACGGCATTGTCCGGAATCTACCGATATACTAGTTAGTACGAATTTTCCCAATTTGCAAATTTCAAATTGCACAATTCTTCCAGATTCCAATCTCCAATCTCCAATCTCTCTCAACTTGCTATAAGCCAAAACTAAATTTCCTATTCTTATCAAATCGCCTGTAGTGTCTTTCTCCTATAGAGCTGTGATATAATTATAGGATACTTTTCATGAAATTCGATGGGGCTTGAGACAGGTGAACAATTACCTAAAAATGAATTGGCAACTATGACTGCTAATTTTTGTGATAAATTTTGTGAATATCGTCCACAGGCAGCTAAGTGCTGGCTTAATGGTAAAGCTGAAGAACGAATATATCACGAAGGTGATGTTTTTGAGCGCATGGGTGTAACTGCTTTAGCTTATGGTTTAGCAGTTGAGAATCAAGAATAATTGCAGTTTGTGATCGAGACACAAAAATTGTTGAAAACAATGTTTGCTATACATTTTGAAAAAGTACCTCAGGACTTGGATACGATGGATCGACAAGTTTCGTTATTTGATGAACTTGAGCAGGACAGACAAAAAATCGTAGCGGAACAAACATATTTTTGGAATAGTGCAAGTTTAAATCGAAATTTGCTTCCCCAAAACCCCGAAAATGATAATGCTGTTAGTTATCAGTCTACTAATGATTTGATAACCAAGATAACTGGTAAAAAAGTTGAATCATCCTTAATAGAGAATGCCAAAGAGATTGCAAATGTGATTAAAAATTTTCCAAAATCAGAAAATCAAAGTTGGGATTATAATTTTCAAATGATTGATGCTTTGATTAATTATTATCAAGCCTATAAATTTGATCTGATAACAGATGCAATTGGACTCCGTCAAAACCCTGAAATGTCGCATCAAAATTTAAGAATGAATTATGATAAGGTAGCCAAGGCTTTGGATGAAATGGATAAAACCTGGGCTTTAGTTATTGATCAGGTAGCAGATAATGAAACTGGTTATCAGCTTTGGCGATTCGATGATGATAAAAGAACTAAAGCCGATTTTCTCCGTAAAAAAGTTTTTCATCCTTTTCGCACAAAAAATGACAAGTATTTCAACTTATTATCAGGAATCAATCAAGCGAGAGTGATGCAACATTATCAGCAAAAAGTATTAGGAGATAGAACTAGTAGATTTAGTAGTAATGAAATTACTTATAGTGAAGCAGGAATGTTTAATTGCAATATTCTTTTAGCGACTGAGATTTTGGGAAGTATTTATCGTGATCATTTAGGAATTGATGTGAATAAACACGAAAAAAGATATCTAACTTTTCAAGAGTCACAAAGCATTTTCGATGAATAAAAAACAATTACTGCGATGCTTGGTATTTCACCTTCGATGGATAAATTTATTTCATCTGAAATTGCTAATGTTGCTCAGGATCATCAATTAAGTTTGTTTGTTCCTTTTGGAGTTTCCCTTATTGATTATAATCGCAAATATCGGCTTGCTGAAAAGATGCGGGAACAGAAAAATTTAAAAGTGCATCAAGCTCAATTGGAATCAATAAAGGATACTATGCAAACTACTCAATATAGAATGAAATTGGAAAGCTTACAGAGAATAGCAAGATCATTACATGAAAAATGGGAGGATGACGAACAAGTACGAGTTCAGATCCAAGAAAATATTGAAGTTCAGATTGATAGTTATTATAAACGTTTAATGTCTGGGCATTTGTCTCTAGTTGAAATAGAGCAAATTAAAAATGAAAAATTTGCTGTAGATTATAAACTTGAAGAAATTAAATATAGTAATACTGCAAATAATGGTGTGTTATGGCTAGGTGGTAATCAAAAAGCTAATAAAGTGAGTATTGCACCAGGTGCTTATCTATTTCCTCATGTTGGACATGGAGTAAGCTCAAGTTTGGCAAGTATTCATGGCGCAGATCTTTCAGTAGTGGTACCTGTTCATGATGTTACTCAAAAATTAAATGGAGATACAAATTCACTGCGAGAGCGTCAAATAGCAGTTGCGCAACGATTAGGGAAGGTATGTATATTTGATACAAGTGCTCAAGCTGAAAAGCCACTCGATCATCCAAGATCTGATTGGGAAAACGCATATGATATAGCAAAATGTACAGGTGCTACAACCATAGAAGTGCTTCGTGGTCCAGATTGGCTTCCAAATAAAAATATTCCTGGTTCTATAGAGAGAATAATTTCAAGTCTCGGTCCAGGAGGTCAGTCTTGTAATATTGTTGCAAGTTATGTCGTAGATGGTGGAACGTCAGCTGAAGATATTAGAGCAGCTATGAAAATAGTATCTAAATTGCAGAACGATCAAAAATATAAAAATACTAAAATCAGGATTTATCTTGTTCCTACTTTAGAGCAAATCAGGGGTTCTAAGATTGAAAAAGTGGATGTCACAGAGCCCTCTCAGACATATATTACTAGAAATCCAAGATCATCTAGATTAAGGTATCATACTATTTTGTTATTAAAATTAATTCAAGATATGTAAATACTAGTTTTTCAGCAGATATCCTCTCCCCTTTTTCGTTTCAATAATCATTGCATTTGTAGCTAGCAGCTTTTGCAGAAGCTTTCTGAGATCCGAAATATTTTTATCTATTGCATAATTTGAATATTTAATGTTTGCTTCAGTGCCCCAAAGTAAAGTAGCGATTTCATCGCGAGATACCAAAGCATTACTCTTTTGTTCCAGGAAAACCAGTAATTTTTCCAGTTGGGGTGGAAGATCTTTGAGATAGAGATATTTATTCTGGATTTTTAAATAACTGGGTAATTCTTGAAAGTGAAAAGCAATTTTTGTCTTGATAAATTCTTCCAGTATTAGCATTTTGAATTTTGTTAAACTGGAATTGAGCAGTCCTGTTTGAATTAAAAAATTTTTTTGTAAGAGATTAACAATATTAAAGTGTTTTTTTAAAATTAACGCTTCCAGAAGCTCTTGAATTGATGGAGTTAGTGTCTCCCAAATTTCATTAAGCTTCCATTCAATATTGTAGTCGGTAAGTAGTGCTGTTGATTCTAGTGTAGAGTTTTTATCATAAAAAGCAGTGATGGCAGCGACGAGAGCTGGATTGCCACCACTGAGCTGAAAAATTCTTTGATTGATTTGTAGCGAATATTTAAATGGGTGATAGCTACTTTCTTGTAAAGCTTCAAAGCTAAAAGTGGGAATGATATTGAAATTGGTATTATTGTAAAAAAAGCTTTCCAGACCTCGGGGATATTTTTCTTCAGCGGGATTGAGATAATAATCAGCGATTATTACAGTAGTAATTTTTAATTCAGGAATGATTTTATTTAAAGTAAATAGCTTTGAAAGTGTAAAAAAGAAGACGTTGGAAAATGTGAGGATTAATTCGATTTGATCAATTACTACCAATTGTTCAGTGCGCTTAAAATCTGCTTTACTTAATAATTGAATAAAAACTTTAAAAAGATCCAAATTAGTTCGTGCTTTTGAAAATTGCTTTTGGGTGATTTCTTTCTCAGTATATTTATAAAAAATTGTTTGGAGCAATTCAGTGAGAATCCCTCTTTCACTAGCATCTTCAAACTCAGAATATGTGAAATAAGAAATTGCAGGATTAGCAATTAAATAATATTCATTTTGAATTGTGGCAGTTATAGCATTGCCAGAAATCCCAATAATAAAATTTGGTTCATTCTGGTGGATTTCAAATTTTTTTAAAGCACTAATTTGTTGGAACATGGGCAAATTATAGTGCATTCAAGCAAAATCAGCAATCAGAAAGCTCAGGTTGTCCTCAGCAATGATTTACTTTTAAAATTCCCTAATCCAAATATTCTTCCCTTCTGGGAATTTTTGCTGAAAGATTTTACAAATTTCGGAAAATTCTTTTGCTGTTTTGTGAAAATGGAGGTAGAGATCGGAGTCTTCAGCTGGCATTGCTGCTATATCTTTGGCAATTGCTGCTTTATTAAACGCTAATTTCTGATAAATTTGTAAATCACTATTACGCTTGAGCCATTTACTGACAGCTCGTTTATTTTCAGGTGAATTGAGATAAACCACGGTAATTTTCATCAGCTTAATATTAATTACCCAAATTATATTCCGGTAATATCAAAGCTGCTTGAATTATTCCTGAATTAATTCTGAAGAAGGACGGAAAACGGGAAGTATCAAGTATCAGGTATCAAGTATCAAGTATCAAGTATCAAGTATCAAGTAGAAAAAAACATTTGTAGTGTCCAAAAATTTTGGGACAATATATTATTAAAAATTAAAATATTAACGAGTTAACAGATTAACGGGTTAACAAATTGAAAACTGGAATCAGGAATCTGGAATCAGTAGATTCGTAGCTGGTAGCTGGTATCTAGTATCTAGGAGAAGAGAAAATTTGATCTTTGATTTCTTAGATTCCTTAATTTTTATCTTCTAACTATTATCTCTTTAAGCCAAAGGCTTATCAGCCTATAGCTGGAACTTCTAGCTTTTTTCATTCTTTTCCAAATTGCAAATTCCAAATTTCAAATTGCATAATTCTTCCAGATTTCAGTTTTCATCATTCTTCACCCAGACATTCTTACCTTGGGGATATGTTTTCCGGAAGTAATTAGCAATTTTATTGAAGGTAGCTTCAGTTTCTTGAAAATGAATGAAGAGTTGTGCTGATTGGAGTTGTGGTGTTGCTGAGGGATTTTCATCCGCCAGGATATAGCTATTGATTTCAGTGAAGTTATTGTTTCGTTCGATCCATTCTGCAGCAGCTGCATGCATTTTAGGCTGATCGTAATGGACAATAGTAATTTTCATAGCAATTTCTCAATACGAATCAATTATATCATAGATATATAAAATTTGTCTTGGGGGAAATGTGGGAAAAGAATCAACTCATTCTGAACTTGTTTCAGAATCCATCAAATAATAACGTTTTTAAAGAATACAAACTTTCCTATTTACCGCGCTTCCCTATCTGACCGTGAGCAGTAGTTCCTCTTTGCTTTTCGGATTGCTTTCAGATTGGATTGATAGTAATACAATTGTTTGAGCTGTAGTGATTGCCTGCAATTTTTCTGAAACTGTCTGCAGAATATTTTTTGTGATCTCAAGATCGCCATCATCTACAAACAGATAAAATTCATGTGGCAAATCCTTGGTGCTGGAATGATTGCCAGCCATAATTTGGGCTATTAATGGTAATACAGCAGCAAGCTCAGTTAGTTTTAAATCAGCATAGAAACTTTCAAATTCATCGTTGCTGGGAATTCTCGAATAAAAGACACGCTTGGTGAGATTGATGATGGCTGAAGTGGCAATATGCTTGTGGGGCATTTCAAAGAGTAAGTCGGGACTGATTTGAATGTTAGTCTGTGAAACTGCAGTTTTTTTAGCTATTTTGAAAAATTTTTCTTGTAAATCCAACATTTTGCCATAAACAAATGCTAACTCCAGCAGATCTTTATGCTCAAGTTTTTGAAACTCAGTATTACTTTTAATGGCTAAAGTAGTTTGCAGCAATTGTTTATAGTCAGCTTCAAAACGAAAATATTTACTCCAGAGATGGGATTTGGCGACAGCATTGCGAAAAACCTCAGATTCCAGTGCAGACACGATTAAATCGATTACTTTGGCCGGATCATCTTCCAGGGCGATCTGGAGTCGAATTCCACCCCAGCCGCAGCCTTTGTGTGGGTCGAGAATCAAGTTACCATGGGAAAGTTCTAAGAGTGCAGTTATTTTTACCTCATCATAAAAATCAAAGCCTCCTCCTGGACTATTATCTTCCAGGCGAATTTGTCCCATTTTAATGGTCTGGGCATTAGAGCGTTCGTCAATGCAGGCTGTTTCTAAGTATACTGCGATACCTAGTTCTCGAATTCTCTGGAGATCTTTGGTATTGAAAGTATATTGATAAAAATCAGTAATTAATTGTTGGTACTTGGTAGTTGCGGCTCGATTGTTAAGGATTTTCATTAAAAAATTACTTATTAAATTATCTATAGACCTTTCATTTTAAATCTGCTGAAGTTAATTTTGAATATGCACATCAGATTAAAAATTTCAGGCTATTATCGCCATAATTATTAGTCATAAGGTCTATATTATTTTAACAGTGAAAATATTAATTTACTACAGGAGAAATCTTTAAAATCTAAATTATATATTTAGGCTTATAGAAATTTAGAAAGTAACTTTTAAACAAAGCAATTCGCTTGGCTTAACTTCGGAAAAGATGTTGATGTATAGATATTAAGTATAATTATGGTTGAAAAAGAATGTCCTATAATGCTACAATATATAGCTTGATAATATATAAAGATTTCAACTTTGTCAGTAGAATCATCAACAATTGAAAATAATATTGCTGGGACCTTGGCTGCAGGCTCTATTGCTTCTGAATGTAACGTTTTGCCTAGTACACAGGAACTTACTTTGGCTTTGGGAAAAGCGATTGCCAATCCTCAATTTGCTAAAAGTCTTCTAGAAACCTATCTTCAAACTGAGACTTATAATGCTTTAGTATTAAGAAGTATTTATCCCAGAGTTGACGAAGATGCTTCACCATTTGCTGAACAATCTCAGGTAACAGCTTTTCAAAAATTAGCAGAACAGCACTTACCTCCTGATAATCCATTATTTCAAGTAATATTACAAAAGCAGTTTATAAAATATCCACCTGCTGTAGCTAATCAAATTACCAAGTTATTAAGTCAAAAAATTGCACTTCCACTTGCAGAATTAGCAGGCGTAGCATTACCACCTGATCCCCAAAATGTTGATCCTTTTGAAACAATGATGACTGCTGCAGCATCAGCTATTTCTATAATTGAGAAGAGCAACTCAGTAACTGAAGTAATGGCTGCAGTCCAGAATATTCGCAATCTTGCTTGTGATGATCTTACAGTTCCTGGATTTCAGGAACGTTTGTTAATTTCACTGAATGAGCTCCAGTTACAAATTCCGGAAATCCTAACAGCAAATCTAAAAAAATTAGGTCAATCTGGAGGCGATTTTAGGGATAAGTTGCAACAATTTCTTCCTGACACAAGCTCTAAATCTGGAATTGTTTCGCTTGCAGTGCTGTTAAGTTTACTGACTGGAACACTTGCGGGATGTGCCAGTGATATGAATTCAGTACCTCCAACCTTACCAATTATTCCTACTACTTTGCCATTACCACAAGAAACCTCTGCAGTTGCATTGACTATTTCCGATGAGGTTTTAAATTTGCCTGTTCAGGATACTGAAGCTTATAAACTTGCTTTGACTACATATTTATTTCAAAAATTAAAACTCAATCAGGTAATTCAAGATCAAGTTCAAGCAAATAATGTTATACAAGAGATTGCTACAAAGCTGGAGATAGATTCAGAAGCAAAAGTAAGCGAAGAGTGTGGTCCTAGAATAGCAGGATGTGCAGATATTGCTAATCATGTAACCAGAAGCGTTCCTGATCGATTGACGGTTGTACACGAAATCATTCATCAGTTTTTATCATTCATGCCGATATCTGAATTTGTAGCAAAATCAGGTGATCAGCAGAAAGGAATTAATCTTCTTTATAATGCGGGAATATTAAATGGTCCAGTAGTATTAGAATACGAACTAGGAGCGGATAAAAAGACAGTAACAAAGGTGGTCGTGGCAGGGAACAAAGGTTTCGAAGAATTATTGACATCAATTCTTACCATCTATTGCTTACCTGAGCTAAGAGATAATGTATTTGCAGTAGGTAATCGTAGTTTTGGCTGGTATATTGATAGATTAATGCAAATACACCCAGACACAAGAGATGAAATAATAAGAATGCTTTTTGATGAGAATAATCCTCAAGTTGAAGAATTAATCAATACTTTAGTTAAGGGTGGTAGAGATAATCAAATAAATTATCAGTTATTAGCAGATTTAGTTGCCGGTGGCAAAGCTTTAGATAGAGGCGATTTTAGAGAAATTGTTTGGAAAATGCTAAAAGATAATCCGGAACTGGAAATGTGGAAAATTATTTTCGCTTTGTATACTACTGACTCAACTGGAAATGTGATTCCTCGAGAAGGTGATGATTATTTTATGGGAGGGGATATAAATGCTCTATCTCAAGAACAAGTTGCTGCTATGTTGGCAATTAAAGAAAAGTTTAGAGCAGGAGAATTACAGATTGGTGATATTTTTCCAAACGATAATCCCTAAATTAATCGGTTTTTAAGGTAACCTCGAATGCCCCTTCTCCACCGAGATCAAATCCTGCAGTTTTGAATTTCTGGACATATTGATTCTCTTCCAGCAGCTTTTTTATTAATGGCCTTAGTTTAGCACCATTTTGTGAATTCAAGCCTTTTCCGGTAATGACAGGGATACGCATAAATTCCTTAATGTATGAATCTTCCAGAAATTCAAAAAGAATTTTTTCGGTATCAAAGGGAGTAATTGGACCAAGGTCATGAAAATCGAGGGTGGCGTCAGGGATGAACATGGGGAATATGAGATAAAAGATAGAAGTTAAGAGATAAGAGATACTAGAAGTTAAAAGATATGAGAGGAAATGTAAAGGGGAAAATATGCAGGAGGGGTTGCAGATCTGCAACCCGTGCTGGAAGCAAGTAGTATCTGGTATCTAGTATCTAGTAATTAGTAGTTGGAACATAAGAATATTGGAATAAAAGAATTTAAAAAGATATGAATCTGGTGGATTTGATTGAGAGGAGTT
>JBAXHO010000007.1:0-41111 GCA_037138855.1 bacterium | reverse complement strand
TTACAGCTCGATTTATTTCGGGATTAAAGTGAAACTTTTAGCGGACAGCAGTGGTTTTGTCTTGTATAAGTATTATATTATGCAATATATAACTAGGTCTTATAAAGCTTCAATAATATCTATATTAGCTTTATGCTTTTTGAGCATATTGAAGATCACCTCATTTGGATGGACAGAAATAGATTCCCCTATCTATACTCAGACGTTTGGTAAAAATGATGGACAATATTTTTCTCAACTTTATGGAATAGATCTTGATGCAAATAATAATATATACATTGTAAGTAAAGCAACCTTTGATATATTAAAATTAGATCCAAGTGGAAATTTGATAATGAGATGGGGAACCAATGGTGTTGGAGATGGTCAATTTAAAAATCTAACAGGAGTAAAAGTCTCAAAATCAGGTTTTGTATATGTTACTGATTTTGATAATAGTACCAATTACATTCAAAAATTTGACCTTGAGGGTAATTTCATACTCAAATGGGGAGGAACCGGCAACACAAATGGAAAATTTGATTATCCGGCAGGCCTTTGGATTGATAGTAGCGAAAATGTATGGGTAGTGGATCGAAATAATCATCGGGTACAGGTCTTTGACGCAAATGGGACATTTATTACAACTTTCGGAAGTTTTGGATCAAATAATGGTCAGTTCAATTATCCCTCTGGCATCACTATCGATAAAGACAAAAATTTTTATGTTCTAGAAAGAACAGGCTGTCGAATTTCCAAGTTTGATAAAAATGGAACTTTCATCAAAAATTGGGGATCTCCTGGATCAGCAGACGGACAATTAAGTAATCCAATTGGAATCTTTTTAGACAAAAATGAAAATTTAGTAGTTGGAGACCAGGTTAACAATCGTATTCAAGTATTTGATAAAGAAGGAAATTTTCTTTCAAAATTTGGTAGCTATGGTTCAGCTACCGGTCAGTTTTATTATCCCTTAGAAGTCACAGTGGATAATGATAATAATTACTATATTGTAGATAATAATAATAGTCGAATTCAAAAGTTTTCAAGTAATGGTACCTTCATTACCAAATTTGATGGTTCTAGTGCCAGTAGTGAAGATGGAGAATTTAATCGACCTTCAGGAATGGCTTTTGATAGTATTGGAAATATGTATATAGCAGATGCAAATAATCATCGTATCCAAAAATTGGACGCTAATGGCAACTTTATCAAAAAATGGGGATCTCTGGGATCAGCTGATGGTCAGTTCAGTATGCCAATCACTGTGGCAATTAACAAAATTAATAATTTATATGTAGTAGATTATAATAATAGGCGTATTCAGGAATTCGATCTGGAAGGTAATTTTGTTCGAAAATGGGGATCGTATGGCACTGCAAATGGTCAATTTACTTCTCCCCAGCGTATTGTCTTTGACCAGGATAATAATCTCTATATAAATGACGCCTACGGAAATTATCGTATTCAAAAATTTAGCTCAACTGGGATTTTTATTAAGAAATGGGGAACACAAGGGACTCTGGATGGTCAATTTTCTTTTAATTACAATTGTTGTTATCTGGGATATCAAATGGCTTTTAATAGTAATAATGAACTGCTTGTGCTTGATGGCAAACGGGTTCAAAAGTTTGATGTAGATGGAACTTATATTTCAAAATTTGGTACTGAAGGCACAAGCGATGGACAGTTTTTGGAATCGATGGGCATGGTCCTAGATTCAAACGGCAATATCTTGATTTCTGACTATACCAAACGTAACCTTCAAAAGTTTAATACGAACGGTAATTTCATTTCTAAGTGGGGTAGCTCAGGATATGGTAATGGACAGTTTATCAGTCCAATATATTTAGAATTTGATCAAGCTGGAAATCTTTTTGTAGTAGATAGTAGTTTACATATTATTCAAAAGTATATTTTTGACCTAGTAGCACCAGCCATAACAATCAATACCATCCCTAACAATCTTACCAACCAGAGTTCTCCGATTATTACCGGAACGGTTATCGACGATTTCACTAACATTACTGCAATTGAATATCAGCTTGATTCAATTGCAAATAGCTGGCAAAGTTGTTCTCTAGCAGATGGAAATATGGATAGTATTAGTGAAAATTTTAATTGCATCCTTTCCAATGCTCCCGATGGAAATCACTTCATTTATATCCGCTCTAGTGATAGTAAAACGAACATTAATACTGAAGAAAATTATGGAGAATATTCTTTTGTAAAAGACACTACCCCTCCTCAACTTTCTATTGAATCCGCAAATAATATTATTCCAAAAGATCAATCAATTAATTTTTTAATAAATTCGGAAGACAATTTAACCAATGTTACTTCCGTTGACTTTCAGATTGATAATACAAGTAAAGAATGGATAACTTGCCCAGCTCTTGATGGCACTTTTGATTCAGTTATCGAAGATGTCGACTGTACTCTACCGGCAGATTTATCAATAGGAAAACATCTTATCTATTTCAAAAGTAGTGATAAAGCTGGAAATGAATCAACTAGTGAAAGTTATCTCACCTATGCTGTGACAGTACAAACACTACTTACTAAAACTGGCTCTGATCTTGGTTGGATTGTGATTATTTTCAAATTATTTGCAGGCTATTTTTTGTTAACTTTTGTTTTGAAGCAACGTCGATTACATTTGACTTGAATACTTTTGATATTTTCTTACTTTAGATAGTGATCTGATGTCTGGAATCAGAAATCAGGTAAAAGTTATTAGTTAGAAGTTAATAGAAAAGAAGAGAAAATAATATCTAGTATCTGGTAGAGAAGCATTAAATAAAAAGTATAAAGTAGAAAACTGCAATCTGAAATCATACAAAAAATTACTAACCTCAAATTATCTTTACAACTATCTATTTTAATTTTGTTAACCTTTTAATCTTGTTAATATTTTAAAAGTTTATTCATAATTTTACTTGCTACTTGCTACTTGCTACTTATCCGCTTCAAGAACTTCTCGTGGGCCGTCCATTCTATTTCATCATCTAATTTTTCAAGTTTGCTAAATTCGGGATATTTATTCTTTAGGGCTAAAGAAATTAAATAGTCGGCCAGGTGAGGATTTTTGGGTAAGAGTGATCCGTGTGAATAGCTGGCAAAAACATTTTTAAATTTAGCACCTTCAATTAATTGCTCATTGTTATTTCCTTTGCCAACAAGCACTTTGCCAAGTGGTAAAATTGAATTATCAGTAAAAAATGTTTGACCGGAATGGTTTTCAAAACCAACGAGTGTTTCTTGAACTTGTCCAGGATAGCTGGCAGAAATTTCCTGAAGAACTTCCGGACTCAAATTCGAAGCAAGATTACCAAGACAGCGATCAGTGAGTTTGTTTCCAGGTGCTTTGGTTTCTAAAGGTAAAATTTCAAGTCCGGCGATACTTCTGCCTTCAGCATCAAGAAAAAATTTGCCAAATAATTGAAAAGCTCCACAAATCAAGAGAAATAATTTATTCTTGCTAATCTCAGTTTCAATAAATTTTTTCTTGTAGTTGATCAAATCAGCAAAAACCAGAAACATGTCATTATCTTGACCACCACCCATAAAATAAAGATCGCCGTTGATTTTCTCCAAATCTACCTGGCTAGTTTTTTTATCAACCACCTGGTAATTTACCTCAATGTTTCTCCAAAGTGCCCGTTGTTTCAGTGCAATGATATTACCCATATCACCATAAATATTCATTTCCTCAGGGTAGAGGTGGACGAGGTTGAGTTGTAAGTTATTAGACATAATTTCATTTAAATGCAGTGGCGTATTGCAATACGCCAATACAATCGTTTTAAGCTACAATTGCTTTGCCGGTAATCAATTTGCGAAATTCCAGCATGGCAGTATAGGTGGGTAAAACAAAGTAATGTTTAGCTTGATTTTCTGAATTCAAAAATAAAATTAAATCAGATTGTTCCGGAATAATTTTAATATTGGTATCACCCACTTGCCAGAGATTCTCTGATTTTTTAGTAAATTCCGAGAAAACATATTTAATACGTAGCAACATATCCCAGGCACGTTTTCCAGATACGATGATTTCTGCTGGTTGAATTTTATTGAGAATTTCCAGCTCAGCATCCCAGATCCAGGAAACATCTCGGCCATCTGCGATATTATCATTAAGAATCATAATCAGATTAGAATTTTTTGTGTGTGTCAGTAATTCCAGAGTTAAATTAAGTCCTGCCGGATTTTTAATTAAAAGAATCTGTAATGCAGTATTATTAAGTTTTAAAATCTCACCTCGACCAAAGGCAGGAAGTGTTTCTAGAACTGCCTCATGAATCTCAGCTGTTTTAATCTTCAACAACCTGGCAGCTAGAACTGCAGCTAGGACGTTGTAAACATTATGAATTCCCGGAAGTTTTAAAGTATAATTCTCAGCTAAAAATTTGAAGGATGTCGATAAATTGGGATTAATTTTCAGTTCAGTGGCTTCAGAAGGAACAATTTCCAGTTTTTCCAAACTAAGTCCTTCGTATTTAAAGAATTTTTTTTCTGGAGCATTGAGAGAAAAATACAAAGTCTGATTGGAAAAACCTCTGGTAAGTAGTGCCACTCTGGGATCGTCTGCATTGAGAATCGCCACAGCCTGTGGCGCTTTTTCCAAAGCCTCGCGAATAAATTTTTCAGTACGATCAATTTCACCATAAGCATCCAGTTGATCTCGGAATAAATTGGTTACGATAATTTGTTTGGGGTTCATGGCAGTGACGATTTTTGGTAAGGTAGCTTCTTCGATTTCAAAAATTCCGTATTTAGGTTTAATCTTACCAAGCCAATTTGATTGATTAATAAATGTTGAAAGAATTCCCCGAATCATATTAGAACCACTTTTATTAGCGATGTAATTCAATTTCGAAGCTTTAAAAATATTGCTTAAAATACTTTGAGTAGTAGTTTTGCCATTGGTTCCTGTGATTAAAATAGTATATTTCAATTGATCGGTAAAATCATTCAATGAATCAGGTGCCAATTGTTCCATTAATAGTCCTGGTAATGCAGTGCCCTGAGAACGTCCCAGTAATTTTAACAACAGTATAGTAATTTTTGTAAACCAGAAAGCTGGTAAATATTTTAAACGCATAGGACATTTTAGCAGATATCAGTAGATTTATAATCCGGAAAATAGTTAAACTAAATTTGTAGCTTTGGTATAATTAAAAATATTTATTAAAAATTGTGAAAATGAAAATTGCAGTAATTACAGGAGGAACAGATGGTATTGGCAAGGCAATGGTAACTGATTTATTAAAAGATGAATATCAAGTATTCACAATTGGTCGTAATGTTGCGAAGCTAAAAGATATTTCAGATCACAATCTCATTAGCTTTCAGGGTGATTTAACAGATAAAAAATCTTTAGAGGAATTTTGCGCTTTTGTTAATTCGAAAAGTGAAAAAATTGACCTGTTGATAAACAATGCTGGTATTCAAATTGGCAATAATCCGCTACTCAATTTTTCGGAAAATGATTTATTGACAATGATTCAGGTTCATGTAGTGGCACCATTAAAATTATTACAAGCTTTTCATCCCAGATTAAAATTAAGCGACAACCCGATTATAATTAATATTGTAAGTAATGTGGTTACAAATTATTTAAAGGAAACGTATGGTCTGTACACGATTTCAAAATTTGCTGAATATGGTTTAGGTCAAATGATGCAAAAAGAATTAACTAAAGATAATTTTAAAATAACCAATGTCATCCTCGGTGGCGTAGAAACAAATATTCGTAACTCATTACGACCAGAATATTTAAAGCCTCTTGAAGTAGCATTAGCTATCAATTATTTAATCAAATCACTTACGAAGGTATATATTCCAGAAATTTGTATCTTTCCGAAAATTAATGTTGCCTGAATAGAAATATGCTATAATTCATTTTAAGTGATTCAGGAAAAGTGTAAACCTGAAAATTTACTGGCAAAAATTAAATAAAGTAACCAAGGTGTTCGTAATTAGTGATAGTTACGAAAAACAGTGTGGAAACGCCAATCATAGGTCTCTGTAGCAGTATCGTTTATGGTATTGCAACAGGGATTTTTTTTTGCAATTTGAAATTAGAAGTTAAAAGATAATAGTTATAAGTTAGAAGAAAAACTAATATTAATCTGAGTTTTTCCCTTTTAACTTTTATCTTTTAACTATTAACTAATATCTCATATTTATTATTTTTTACCAACCATGCCAACCAACACTCATCTCGACAAAGTCACTGCCTGGGCGAAGCGCCGGGGATTTGTTTATCCTTCTAGTGAAATTTATGGTGGACTGGCCAATACTTATGACTTCGGGCCATATGGAGTGATCCTTAAGGAAAATTTACGCCAGTTATGGTGGAAGAAATTTATGCAGCGAGCCGATCTCTATCCAATTGATTCGAGTGTGATCATCAATCCGAAAGTCTGGGAAGCCAGCGGACATGTAGATAATTTTGCTGATGTCATGGTAGAAGATGTGGTCAATCACCGCAGATACCGAGCTGATCATTTGATCGAAGAATATTTTGCCAAAAAAGGTGAAGAGAAAAAAGTAGATGGTCTTGGAGCAGAAAAGCTCGATGAAATAACCAGAGCAGAAAAGTTAAAAAGCCCTGATGGTAATGAACTGACGACTGCCAGACAATTCAGTACCTTATTTGAAACTCAAATTGGAATAATTTCCGGTGATAAAAATAAAGCCTATTTACGTGGAGAAATTGCTCAAGGTTTGTTTATTAATTTTAAAAATATTATTGATAGCTTTCACCCTAAACTTCCTTTTGGAATTGGACAAGCTGGTAAAGCTTATCGCAATGAAATTACACCGGGACAATTTTCCTTTCGTACTTTGGAATTTGATTTGATGGAATTTGAATATTTTTTTGATCCAAGCGTCACTGACTGGAATGAACTATTTGAATACTGGAAAAAACAAGTGCATGAATATGCTCATTTGGTAGGTTTATCTGATGAAGTGTTGCGCTGGAGAGCTCATGAAAAATTTGAATTAAGCCATTATTCGTCCCGCACTGAGGATCTGGAATATAAATTTCCCTGGGGATTTAAAGAAATGTTTGCAGTAGCTTATCGTTCTGATTTTGATCTGAAAAATCATCAGGAAAAATCCGGAAAAAGTATGGAATATATTTTTCCTGACGGTAAGCGCATCATTCCTCATGTAATTGAGCCGACATTTGGTCTTTCACGATTAGCTACAGTATTAATGGTCAATGGTTATACTGAAGAACAAGTTAACGGTACGACCCGTACAGTGATGAAATTGGCTAAAGAAATTGTTCCGATTCAGGCTGCAGTTATTTCTCTGCAAAAAGATGAAAAACTACTGGCACTGGCAACAGAAATCTATCAGGATTTACAAAAAGCTGGACTGCGTGTGGAACTGGAAAATTCCGGCAATATCGGTAAAATGTACCGTCGTCAGGATGAAATTGGTACACCAGTTTGTATCACAGTAGATTTCCAAAGTCTGGAAGATAAGACAGTAACGCTACGAGACAGAGATACTATGGCACAGAAAAGAATTGCGATAGGAGAGGTAAAAGCAGCTGTAATCTAGATAATTTTTTAAAATATTTTAGTAATGAACTTAATTTCAGGTTCTAAAAAAATTCTTTGCTTCGGGGATTCCAATACCTGGGGTTACATCCCGAATACTGATACTAAGTCTATCTATCAACGCTATTCGGCTGAGATTCGTTATCCTGGTGTGCTCCAGAAACTCCTTGGTGAAAAATATGAAGTAATCGAGGATGGTGTGAATAGTCGTACAATATCAGTAGAAGATCGCCGCCCTGGTAAATCAAGCCGTACCGCTATTTCATATTTGCCACAATTATTTTATGCCAACGATCCACTCGATTATCTAATAATTATGATCGGAAGCAATGACCTGAAAACCCAGTTTGCTTTGAGTCCGGCTGAGGTGGCTGAGCAGATAATTACTCTTCTCCAAACAGCTAAAAGCTTGGCAAGTCAAATCGATCAAGCTAAACCAAAACTACTATACATTGTTCCACCACCGATTAATGATGCAATTCCCTATGCAAAAAACCGCTTTGAAAACGGTTTGCAGCGTTACCAGGAAATGATTAAAATTTTAAAAGCATTATTAATTATTAATGAAATCGATTTTATTGATTGTTTTAGTTTAGTAGATCTGGGCAGTGATGGTCTTCATTTGACAGAAGCTGGACATAAAAAGCTTGGAGAAGCAATTTTCCGTAAATTATTCAGTTAATAATTCATTAAATTTTACTATTTTTTTATGACAATTCCTGCGGCAGGACCATTTGAATCTTATGTTAATCCTGATTTGGGTGTTTTAGAAATTCATGGCTATACTGGCTCTGCTGACGAATTTAGCTATTTAAATCAAATACTTGATCGAGAAGGGATCAGCTACTACGCATTATTGTTACCAGGTCATGGGACTGTCGTGACAGATTTAAATAATGTCAGTGTCGCTGACTTAATAACTGCTGTTGATGAAGCTTATCAAAAAATTGCTTCTAAATGTAAAAAAGTAATTATTTGCGCTACTTCAGCTGGTTGCTGTCTTTCATTACATTTATTAGTAAATAAGAAGATCAAAGTAGTAGGTGTAATTTGGTTGGCTCCCTGGTTCAAAATAAAAAATTCTTTTGCCTTTTATTTAAAATTTATTAATCCTGTTGTCGCAATATTTCGAGATACTTTACCAAAAATTTATCAACGAAAAGTCAAAATGAATCCCGGACTACATCCCTATTATGAAGTATTGCCAGCAAAGGGTTTACAAAGAGTAAAAGCACTTTTAAAAATAAAAACTTTGTTGAAAAAAGTAAAGGCAAATATTTTATTAATGTATAGTACTAAAGAATATATTGTTTCTGAGCATGTTGGGGAATTTGTCCAAAAAAATATTAATTCGGCTGCTCAACTGCAATCAGTCGTCCTGGATTCTAAATATCATGTATTTATTAAACATGACGGTAAAGAAGTAGCTTTACAAAAAATTGTCGAATTTATTAAAAGTTGTAAATAATTAAAGGAGATGCAGCAATATCAGGAAAAATTTTTTAAAACAAGTGCTGGTAATAAAATTCAGTATTTTGATAATGAAAATAAACCAGCCAAACCCTTATTAATTTTTTTTTCACCTGGTTTTCAAAACGGCCAATTCATTGTCAGATTTGATCCCAGGAATGATTTAAAGGAATTTCATAACATTTCCATCACTTATCCTTCTCGAGATAATTCAGAGGTAATTGAAGATAATTCAGTGATTAATTTAGTGGTGATGTTGTTTGAATTAATTCAGAAAATCCAAAAAGCTAATCCGAAAAAGCAAATTTATTTGGTTGGTTTTAGTTTCGGGACAATGCTAATTACGAAAATGCTGCAATTGCATCAAACTGAACTTGCGGAAATGCAGATAATTCTTGTCAGTCCGGGTGAATTTATCCCTACTTTAAGAAATTATTTCTTACAAATAGTTTTATTTCCAACCCGTTTTTATTTTTCCTATATTCGTTTTGTCCGTTGGATTTTTTGTCGTGTCTTAGGAATTTTTCAAAAATATCAATTTCCGGATGAACGGCTAGAAGCTCTGAATCAACAGCTTTTAGCAGCTTTACGATACAAAATAGATCGCACTATCTTAATCAGCAATAAAACATTAATCATTGTTGCTGATCGTGATCAGGCAATTAAACGGAAATCTCTGGTAAAAATTAAAGAAGTTTTTCCCAAGCATTATATCCGCTCCTACTCCGGGAAACATTTGATTAAATATCCAGCTGATCCGAATATTGCAGTGGTGAGGGAGATGGTGAGAACGGAAATCAGGAATATGGAATCCGGAAGTTGGAAATAGGAAATTGAAATTTGCAAATTGCAATTTGGATAATTTTTGAGAGTAGATTTAATAAATCATCCTTTTTTCCAGTAAATGGGGAATT
Organism: bacterium; assembly: GCA_037138855.1. Lineage (GTDB taxonomy): Bacteria > Patescibacteriota > Dojkabacteria > B142 > OLB20 > JBAXHO01. The sequence goes on along the minus strand of JBAXHO010000007.1, from coordinate 31,168 downwards.
ATGTATTCCTCGGTGATGGGAGTGAGAATTAGTAGTTTGCCTTCTTTGGAATATAATGTCGGTTTCAGTTTTACTCGGAGTTGATTTTCGACAGTTTGAATTTCCAAATCATTTTTCCCAATCCAATGCACTTCAGTAATGTTTCTGCCTAGTGGTGCAAGTTCAGGATGAAGAGGATCATAGGATGGGACTGGCTCTGCCAAAAGGGTGACTTGAAAGCAGGAAATTTCAATGGTTTTGGTGGGATCTGTACCGGCAATTGTATGCGCTACATAAAATGGTTTCTGATCTATGATTTTGAATTGCGAGATACTAATTTCCTCAGGAATTTCCCGCTGTAAACATTCAATCATTGTTTCATTCTTTTCAATCGTCCCGCCAAGCATTGCTAGAAAAGGTTCGGTATTTTTTTTTACCATTAGTAACTTTCCATCTTTAATCACAATCGCTGCTGCTTTATTAAAATCATACATAGTTAAAATTTGTAAGAAGTATAGTTATATTTAACACATAATCGGAATATTTATCCAGAAAATAAATCATAAAAAAGAGGAGCACAGCTCCTCTTTTCATTTCTTTCCTATCTTCTGTCTATTGACTATTCTTTCTTTTTCTCGTCTTTTTCAATCACTTCCCCTTCCTCAGGCTTTTCCTCTGATTTCTCTTCAGGTTTTTCTGCGGTTTTTTCATCTGGCTTTGCACCAGCTTTTTCTTCGGCAGCGGCTGCATTCTTATACATTTCTGCGCCGATTTCCTGAAGCTGCAAAGATAATTCCTTGGATTTTTCTTTGACAACATCTTTGTCGAAATCATCTTTGGCAATAAGATCTTTAAGTTCTTTAGCTTTTTCTTCCAAGGCTTTCTTTTTATCATCGCTGACTTTATCTTTCATTTCAGCAAGGAATTTTTCGACTTGAAAGGTTAGACTTTCTGCTTCAATTTTCGCTTCGATTTTTTCTTTACTCTTTTTGTCATCTTCAGCATATTTGGCTGCTTCTTTGACAAAAGCGTCAACTTCTTTGTCGTCCATTTGTGTCGAAGCAGTGATGGTAATTGATTGCTGCTTACTTGTCGCTTTATCCTTAGCGCTGACGTTCAGGATACCATTAGCGTCGATTTTAAAGGTTACTTCGACTTGTGGTACACCTCTTGGTGCTGGTGGAATTCCTTCCAGCATAAATCTGCCCAAAGTCTTGTTATCTTTTGCCATTTCACGTTCTCCCTGGAGAATATGAATTTCTACACCAGTTTGGTTATCAGCTGCGGTAGAGAAAACCTGAGTTTTTTCTGTGGGAATAGTTGTATTGCGTTCAATCAATGAAGTACGAATACCACCAAGTGTTTCAAGACCAAGTGTCAATGGAGTAACATCAAGTAGAGTAATATCGCTGACACTGGAGTCACCAGCCAATACAGCACCTTGAATCGCAGCACCGACTGCTACTACTTCATCAGGATTAACTCCCTGGTGCAGTTCTTTACCAAAGAATTCTTTGACTTTTTTGACAACGATTGGCATACGAGTCATACCACCGACCATGACAATATCATCAATTGCTTCTTTTTTAATTCCTGCATCCTTCAAAGCAGCTTGTACTGGTTTGATTGTAGCATCGACTAAATCACCAATTAATTTCTCCAGATCAGCCCGAGTCATTTCCTTACGCATGTGCTTAGGACCTTTGGCATCTGCAGTGATGTAAGGGAGATTGATTTCAGTTTTATCTGAAGAAGAAAGTGTAATTTTTGCTTTTTCAGCAGCTTCTTTCAGTCTTTGTAGCGCTGCAGGATCTTCTTTCAGATTGATTCCCTGTTCATTTTTGAATTCCAAAATCAACCAGTCAATAATTCTCTGGTCAAAGTCATCTCCACCGAGATGGGTATCACCATTAGTGGATTTCACTTCGAAAACACCATCACCGATCTCCAGAATCGAGATATCGAATGTCCCTCCACCGAGATCATAGACAGCGATTGTTTTCTCAGCCTTTTTATCAAGACCATAGGCAAGAGCTGCTGCAGTAGGTTCATTGATGATTCTTTTGACATCAAGTCCAGCAATTTTACCGGCATTTTTAGTCGCTTGTCTTTGCGAGTCATCAAAATATGCTGGAACTGTAATCACAGCTTCTGTCACTGGTTCACCAAGGAATGCTTCTGCGTCAGCTTTTAATTTTGCTAACACTTTGGCACTAATTACTTCGGGAGCGACCCAGTCACTTCCAAATTGAATTTCTACACCACCTTTGGCGCTTTTTTGAATTTTGAAGGGTAATAATGCTTTGTCTCTTTGCACTTCGGCATCATCCCAGCGACGACCGATAAGTCTTTTGATAGAATAAAATGTTTGTTGCGGATTAGTAACCATTTGATTTTTGGCAGTAATACCGACTAGCACTTCTTTATTTTCGCTTGTAGCAACTACAGAAGGAGTAGTGCGCACCCCTTCTTTATTGGAAATAACTTCAGGATCACCTCCACTAGCATAGGCCATACAGGAGTTGGTTGTTCCGAGGTCAATACCGATGATTTTACTCATGATTTTTGTTTAATAAATAAATAAGTTAAAAAAATATTAGTTAAAAGCTATTAGATAATAGTTAAAAGATTAATTTTATTTTCTACTAACTTTTATCTTTTAACTTCTAGCTTTTAACTATTGTTTTCCGTACTTCCCAATCACCACTTTTGCCATTTTGTATACAGAGCCTTTATGTTCATTTAAAAATCCAATTTCATCGACATGAATTACCGTATTATCTTTTTTTTCTTGATCGACAGGCACTGTTGTTAAAGCAGCCATCGTTTTCGGGTCAAATTTATCGCCAACTTTAATCTTGATTGCCTTTAAGCCTTGTTCAGTAAGCAGTTGGTTGATTTTTTCAAAAACCATTTTGTAACCAGCTAATAATTTTGCTTGATCTTTACTATCATTGCTTTCAGCACGGTTAATGTCATTGACGAGTTCAATTAATTTTTGCACAATTGCTTTACTAGCCATTGTCATCCATTCCATCCGTTCCTGCTCAGTTCTTCTTTTATAATTTTGAAAATCAGCTAAAGCTAGGAGCTTGCCTTCTTTTTCAATAGCGATTTGGTTGATTAATTTTGTGATATCGGTTTGATTCTTGTCAGTTGTAATTGATTTACAATCGCAACAATCTTCACATTTGCCACAGTCAGGACATTTCTCTTCGCAACAATCTTTACAAGCTTCTTCTTTATTTTCTTGACAACATTTCTCGTCCTGGCAACAATCATTAGTATTATCTTTTCCCTCACAACATTTTTTAGAACCGTCATTTTGCTCATCCTGACAACATTGTTTATTTCCTTCATTTGGTTCGCAACAATTTGCATTTTCTACTTGTGCATCATCACAGCAACAACAATCTGACTGAGCATCAGTTGGCTTTGCGTCTACTGGATTTTTAGTTTGTGTATCTTGTTTCATAGTTAAGAATTATTAAGTAATATTAAGTAAAGAAATCCGAAATCAGGAATCTGAAATCTGATGATTTTTAATCTTTTTTTAATTTTCAATTTTTTTAATCTTTTTAATTCTTAACTTCTAATGCTTTACTTATACCTTCTAGCTTTTAACTTTTATCTTTTATCTTTTCTTTTTAATATTTTAACCTTTTAATCTTTTAATTTGTTAATAATCAATACTGTTAATCCGATAATAATTTTTTTACCACCCCGAAATTACCTGATTGAGACTTTTACCAATAAAATTAAAAACCGGTAATATTTCATGATAATTCATCCGGTTGGGACCTACTATTGAGAGATATCCGATTTTATCACCATGTGAATGAAATTCACTAAAAATAATTGCCGCTCTTTTCATATATGATAAATCACAATCTTCACCGACAAGAATCTTAATATTATTGGCACTATGTGATTTGGCAAATAATGTTCTTAGTTCAGTACTATTTTCAAGCATCATCATAATTTTTTTGAGATCAGATCGTTCAAGAAATTCCGGTTGAATAATCAGATTGGAAAGCCCGGAATAATAAACTCTTTTACCCAAAACCACTAAAGCTAAATTGTTTGAGAGGTCAGCTAAAGTTTTGACAGCATGATAAATTAATTCATCATTATCAAACCTTGTTTGAAACATATCTTCATAAATTTGCAAACTATTTTCTACTTCTAATTCATCGAGATGATTGATCAATTCATTTATCAAAAAGCGAAATCCCATGTTTGTCGGAATGCGTCCTGATGAAAGATGAGGCTGCTCCAGGAAACCTTGATCGACAAGCTCTGCCATCTCATTACGAATCGTCGCCGGACTGACTCCCAGTTTATATTTATTTGCAAGATTAATTGAGCCCACAGCATCTGCAGTTTCAATAAACTCATCAATAATTGCTTGTAAAAGCTTTTTCTGTCTGGGGGTCACAGTTTTTTGTTAATATAAATTAAGATAACTTTTCATAATAACTGATAAAATATATCATTTAGCAGTTAAAGTAGTCAAGTGCTAAAATTAAATTTTTATTTTCTTTTGCATTGAAATAAAATAATTTGTTATAGTAAAGAAAATTTCCAAACAAATGAAGTGAAGTGAGATTCTTCCACTGTGCCGCAACGGTAAAGTCCGAGCTTTTTTGGAATAAAAACGTTCCCGAGCAGGTGATTCAATTGAACTCTCGGAAACGGGAGTTTTATTTTATCTAGCATACTTCGTGATGAAAAAGTATCTCAAGTTTCTCGCCCCAATCGTAGTTTTTTTCGTAGCAGCCTTAATTTTAACGTCAGTCTATCTACTTGGTAATAAAAAAGAAGATAGTCTCAATAAATCAGCCTCAGTCAGTGGTACTTATTCATTAACCATTAATGATGGCATTGATAGTAAAGAGTTTTCAGTACAAGCAACCGGTCAAAGTCTTTTTGCTGACATGCTTGATCTTCAGAATCAGAAATTAATCACCCTGGAATATCAGGAATCTGATTATGGTAAGTTTATTACCAACATTAATGCCAGCATCAAGGATTTCATGCCAGATATTAAAGATAGTTTCTGGAAAATCAAAATTAATGGTGAAGATGCCCAAGTTGGTGTGACTGACATTACTCCTCAGGGCGGTGACAAAATTGAATTTCTTGTTGAAAAAGTGCAAAATAATTAATTTATTAAAATTATCAATCATGAAAAATACTAATATTCTTTTTATCATTTCCGCAATTATCCTCGGTGTACTAACCCGCACAGTCTGGCACCTTGCTCCCAATTTGGAATTTGTCACAGCGCTTAGTATTGTTTCTGTGATCTTTTTGAAAAATTTCAAACAGCAGTTATTGATGTTATTTAGCATCATGTTCATTTCTGACTTAATTATCGGTAATACTAGTATCTTCCTTTTCACTTGGAGCGCTTTTCTTTTCACCATTTTATTGACACATTTACTAAAAAAAATTCACTTTTCTGAAAATAAATTTTTCCAGGGTTTACTCACATCAAGCCTCGCCGGTATCCTCGGTACAGCCATTTTCTTCCTCTGGACAAATTTTGGCGTAGTTTTGTTAACTGATCTCTATACGAAAAATCTTTCAGGCCTAATGCAAAGTTACCTCAACGCCTTGCCATTCCTCCGCCCCCAATTATCCGGAAATTTGTTTCTGGTACCTTTGATTTATGTGGTGAGTTATGGATTGTTCAAAATGGAGGGGAAGGGGATTTTTAGTAAATTAAAAAGAATTTGAGAATTCAATTCTAGATCAATAAACTTGATTATGAGTACCAATATCAAGGAATATGTTTTATTCTTTTCTGATAATGTTTGACAAACTGCTTGGAAAAAACTATTCTCATAACGTTTATAGATGCTTGATTGCATCATCTGTATTCTCATGTACTTGAATTTCACCACGTTTTACAGCTTTCTTTGTATCTTCAAAATCTTTATCTAATAAGAATATTTTTTCTGGAGAAAGTGTAGTTGAATTAAAAAACGAAAATGACACATCACCACTAGTTACATTGGCAATAAACACCCCTTTCATTTCAACTTCACCCGTTTCAATCTCCTAATCCCATTATCCTCATATTCTTTCAGCAGATTTTCATAAGTCCAGTTACGCTGAGTTTCTGGATCGATATCGGTCCAGGTTTGCTCTTTTAGACCTAGATTTTGATCAGTGATAATTACTTTACTGAAACGGATGCCGTTACCTTTGCCATAGTCTTTGGTGGATTCGACGAGTTGAAATTCTTTCACTAGCTCATTTTCTTTGGTGACGCTGAAAACTAGCATGACATGATGGGAATTCTTTAGGCGACCTTTGAGACGGATCAGATCACCAGGGGCAATATCTTTTACTTGTTCGATTTTCTCACAATTATCTTCAGCTGTGATTAAATTGGCACCAATGTTTTCTACCGGACGGAGCAATCTTTTGAGACGACTAATGGGATCATTATTTTTAAAAACTAATGATTTGATCAGTGGCTTATCTCCCTGTTCATGTAGCCAGTAATTGATGACATGAGTGATAAATCCGGAACAGTCAATGCCAATATTTTGATTAATCATAAAAATACGGATTTGATCAGGATTAGCTTTTTGGAGATCAAAATGCTTTACTTTGGCCCATACAATGACTTCCCGGACAATTTCTCCTGGATCACCTTTGCCGACAAGGACACGAAGACCGCCACGTTGTTTACGAATATTCATGAAGTAGGGGCAGAGTACTTTTTTTTCATAAAAATGTAATTCCTGAAATTCGTTGATAACTTTTTGGGCGCCAGCTGAAACAGCAATTGTAGTTTGCATAATTAATTAAAACTTAAATTACGAATATTTTGATGAATTGCAATGATTTTGTGATCAATTTGATTATGCGATACGGTAATGCTTTTTGGTATCTGAATTCTGGCTAACTCAGCACCAGTTTGAAGATGCTTACCTTGAATTGGTGCTAAAATTACTAATTCATTACTTTGACAGCGAGTGGAATCATATTCATTGCTTTGCCAGGTTAAATTTGTACCAGAATCATTCTGGTAAATACCTTGTTTAAATTGCTGATTTATAATTCCTGCCTTTGGCATGCGTTGAAAAATTTGACTAAATTTTACCGGCTGCAAATTACGTTCATTATAAAGTTTCTCATCTAATTGATAATCAAGCTGAAAAAATTCCAAAAGATGAATTAAAGCCAAGGGAATATCCTGATTTTTCAATTGAATCTTACTAAACATTGGTACAGAAGCTGGTTGACGGGCATTGATTTCAATTATGTAGACCTGTTTATCTTTGATAATTAAATCTATACCAAAAAGCCCAAGATAACCTTGCTCTCGCATTTTTTGCCCAATAATTGTCAGTTGCTTAACAATATTTGTTAAAACTTTTTGATCTATCCCTTCCCGGTAACCCCAGTCATTGCCGACAGTACCACTTGGATTGGGTGTCAATTCAGGAATCCCGGTTAATTGATAAGATAAACCGCTTAAATAAGTCGCTTTTTTCCCGACAACTGCATTTAAAGTATATGGTAAACCATTGATAAATTCACTGATTTTTACTTCACGTTCCTGAAATTGATTTTTTAATTCCTGAAATTGCTCTTCAGTTTCAACAATTTTGGTACCTTCGCCAGTGTGACCACGATTAAACTGAACAACTAAAGGTAGTCCGAGTTCAGCTTTTAGCTTCGAAAATTCAGCTGTATTAAGTTTGGTAATATTAGTTTTGGGTAATGTCACCGGTAAGTCTTTGAGGATCTGATATTGTGGTAATTTATTTTCAAATGTACGGTTGAGTAGAGCAGTAGTATTTAAAGAAATTGCACCAAGCTTTTCTCCTTCCTTAGTAAAGGCAGCAGAAATCTTAAAAGTTTGGATAAAATTTTGCGATTTTTTAGTTTTTTGAAAATAATCCTGGAATAATGGATTTTTGATTATTTGATAGGCGCTATGATGAGGAAAGCTGGATGATTTTAATTGTTTTTCCAGACAAAAATATTTTAAATGATGGGCAGCAAAAGTTTCTAAGTATTGAGATTGTTCTAAATGGACAATATGAAAATTACTAATCAAATCTTCTAGACTCAGGGCTCGTTCCGGATCATTAGCTAGATAATAAATTGCTTTATCTTTGAGAAATGCATTGATTTGATCAATTACTTTTTCCTGAGTATCATTCATAAAGTTGTCTTAAAACAAAGTTAACGTTTATTATTCAATAAATTACACCTGATAGATAAAAATTTTATTGTTGAGTGTTTGAATTGGTTGATGTTGATAAAATTTGAAAGTATTAGAAATTAAATATGAGCCAGATTTCATTTCTTGAAATAGTTTATCTTCTAGCTTCTTCATAGTTCCAGGGTAGAGATACATGATAGCAAAATCAAATTGGGAATAGTTTAATTTAAAAAAGTTAGTATTGACAATCAGGTTCTGTTTACGACGTAATATTAACTTGAAAAAACGATGGATTATCGTTAACATCGGGTTAATTTCAATTGACAACATTTTGACATCAGGAATTTTGGTAATAGCTAGCGAGATTCTGCCATCACCGGATCCCAGTTCTACACCATTACGTAATTTCTTTTGATTAATAAAAGCTGAAAGTTCTTTGATTGCTTTTTTACTGGATGGATAATATGGAGCACCTGCTTTCATGGCATATAACCAGTAAAAGCCAAAAATCAAATAAATGACAAAAACTGCTGAGAAGAAAATTAAATTGATCATAGGCCACTAAATAATAAAACCGGAAATTTGTAAGTAAAATACGTCTGACTTTTTATAAATGCTGCCAAACTCAGTAAAGAATTATATGAATAATTTTCACCAAGAAATTCAGCCGCCACAGTTTCTGCATTGAAAAGTTCTTGATCGGAAATCACCCAGCCAAAACCTTTACTGGAAATAATTGCTTGTGTAACAGCGTTTTGACGAAGAGCAATCCGATCAGAAATTGCATTAGCCAGATTAGTAGAACTTGGAATGAAATTTTTATCAAAATATTTGGCAATGGAATTAATTTTGGTTGTTTGAGCAATATGGATCGCTATTTTTTTCTTATGTTCTGTAAATGCCTGATGGATGGCAATAGTACTAGTTCCACTACTGCAAGGGATAAAAATAGCATCAATTTCCGGAAGTTGTTGGAGCAATTCTAAAGCAATTGTTTTAAAGCCTGGTATAGCTTGATCATCTTGAGAACCACGAAGATTTTGGCAGTTATTAGCTTTAGCAAATTTAATCGCATTTGATTTTGGTTGTGCAGTTTGATGGATCACGATTTTATTACTAGAAAATTTTTCCAGTTTATGTAATTTTATCAAATCAATTGTATTGGCTACAAAAATATGTAAATCAGCATTTTGATTACTAAGATATGAAGCTGCACTAATTGCTGCATTGCCTGATGAAGAAATTACAAATTGATTGATTTTTTGATTGAGATAATATGAAAGTTGATAGGCAAGACTACGATCTTTAAAGGAACCATTGGGATTTTCTGTTTCATTTTTGAGATAGATTATTTGTTTATTGAGATTAAATTTTGTCAAACTGGTGTGGCCTTCACCTTGTGTAAGCTGAATTGGCCAATCATTTGAAAAAAAATTCCAGAAATCTTCCAAGAATAGAAATATAATGTATAATTAAGTTATTAAATATTAAATGAAAATTTATGAATCAGCAAGTTGAACAAGTCAAAACTCAGGATAAAAAATATGTTTGTCTTGAATGTAAAAATGAAGTTACATTGGATCAAGATCTGAAAATTGGTGATTATGTAGAGTGTCCATTATGCGGCATCGAATATGAAGTAGTAGATGTGGATGAAAATGGAGAAGTTACTTTGCAATTGATTGAAGAGGAAAAATAAAAGAAATTTGAAATTTGTAATTTGAAAATTGGTAACAATGAAAATATTTTTGCTAGTATTCTTACTTTGGGTTGCACCACTAATTTTAATCTTATTATTAAGAAAAATCTATTGGCTGTTGTTTTATACTACTTTTAGTATTAACCTGTCACAAAATAATCAGATTAGCTTAACTAGAACTTATGAGGAGCTTGTGATTCCTGCTTTTGTAATTCCTAAGGGTCAATATCATTTAAAAATTTTAAAAAATAAGCAAGCAGTTTATTCACAAACTTTATCAGCTTTTAATTCTCAAAAAATACAGCTTCCTGAAAGATTTACAGCTGATCAATATCAAATTCTGATTACAGAAGCACCAGAAATGTCAATTAAAATATTTTTTCGTAAAAATCACACTTATTTATTAACAATAATATTTTTATTAATTCTGATTTTTTTCTTGACCTTTATTTCTCTGAAAACGTTATATTAGATCATATTACAATTTCAAATTGTGTTATTTTTTCAAAATTCGAGATCGAAGCTTCGTAAAATAATGCTCTTCTTTGAAGAAACAGCAATTATTTTTTTTGTCCTAACATTATTACTAGATGTCCTCTTGGTAATAATTATTGCTAATAAAAGAAATGCCTTAGCTAAAAATCCTACTCCGGTATATGAACATACTGCCATTATTGAGCATCATGATACATTTGTAAACCAACCATTACCAACTATAGCCACTCATTTGGAAGCACCAGTACCCCGAAATGTTCCAGTACTAATGTATCATCATATTGGCATCGAATATAATGGTTATCTGCAAGAACATCCTGATCGTACTGATAATAATGTGGTTACTCCTGAAGATTTTGAAATTCAGATTAAATATTTATTTGAAAATGGTTATTCTACTTGCTTTTTTAGAGAAATCAGCAATCAGGAATGTAATGATAAAGCAATCATTTTAACTTTTGATGATGGTTATCGGGATTTTTACTTTAGCGCTTTTCCAGTCCTTAAAAAATATCAGAGCAAAGCAACCATATTTGTCATAACTGATTTAATTGGTCAAGATAATTATTTAACATTGGATCAGATTTTGGAATTAAAGCAATCAGGATTGATTAATTTTGGTTCGCATACAGCTTCACATCCAGCTTTAACCAGTGTAAATACTGTTAAATTAGAAAGTGAACTCTTGACAAGTAAAACTACTTTAGAACAAATTACCGGTCAATCAGTAACTGATTTTTGTTATCCTGGTGGGAGTTATAATGAAGCTGTAATACAAGCAGTTAAAAAAGCTGGTTATCTCGATGCAGTTACAACTGTAAATGGTAAATGGAATTTTCCTGCTACTGATTCTCTTCAAATCAAACGTATCCGCGTCTCTTTCGGAGAAAAATTACCTGCTTATATCCAATCAATTGCCAATTAAATTTGATACGCAGATGATATTATTGTAAGATGGGAAGGAGAATAGTTAAAAGCTAAAAGATAGAAGTTAATAGCAAGCCTACTTAAAATCTTTTTCATCTTTCTGCTTCTTTTATCTCTTAACTTATGTCTTTTAACTATTCTTCTATTTTCCTTGCTGGAATAGCTCAGTTTCAGCCACAGGCTGACCAGCCTCTGGCTGGGGTAGAAAGTTTATCGTATTCCTTGCTGGAATAGCTCAGTTGGTAGAGCAACGGTATCGTAAACCGTGGGTCGCGAGTTCAATTCTCGCCTCCAGCTATTTTTCAAAAACATAAAATGTATCAACCAATATTTTCAATTTCAAATAAAATTTTAAATTCTATTGTTGAGTTTGAAAAAACCAATCAGGAGATTTCATCAATTGCGCTTTCTGCTAATGATGAAAACGATGTAATTAGTAATACCAAAACATTAAACCTTTTTCATGTCGCTCATATTCTTGGAGTGGAATTGAGTTTAAAAGATGCTCAAAAAGCTGCTCAAGGTAATAAAATTTCTACTGAGGATGCCAGAGGGACGATATTAAATAACTTTCGTAATTTGCATGAATTTATTCGTTCTAAAAACGATAATTTTATTCAAGTTGATTTGAATTTGTTATTACATTTTAATAAAATTTTATTAAGTGATTGGCAGGATAATTGGAATGTAAAATTTCGTGCTACTATTGAAGATCGTGACCCATTCTTAGATAATTGGACAAGCCTTGTAGACAATAGCGTAGAACCATTACGACTACAAAATGAGATTTTATCTTTATTAGACTGGTATAGAAATAGTGTCGATATTTATCCGTTAATAAAACTTAGCTCACTGGTATATCGTCTGATACGACTTGCTCCATACGCTTTTCTCAACAAATTAACGATTATATCGTTAACAGAATATCTTTTTGCCAAGATTGATTATGAAAATATTAAATTCTTACCTTTTGCCCGAATTTTTGATCTTTCTAGTGAACAATTAATTCAAGCGATATATCAAGTTCGTGATAATTCAGAAAATCAAACAGCATTTATTGAGCAATTTTTACAAAATTTACTATTCAATATTCAAGATAGCCGTGCCCGTTTAAAAAGAAATCTCAATTCTCAGAAAAAAAATGTATCAAAACCATTTTTGGATCTAAATAAACGACAACTAAAAATTCTGCGATATTTACAAACCATTCCTACTGTACGTCGTGAAGATTATGTACAAATGATGGATGTTTCACCCATGACAAGTTTTCGCGATTTAAATGGTCTTGTGGAGAAAAAACTTTTAAAAGTAGACGGGAAAGGACGGTCGACTCGCTATATTTTATTCAACCGATAAATTATCCAGAATTTTCTTTAGATTTGTGGCCGTAGTTTTATTACGAATTATCTTACACAAGTTAGATAAAGAAGCTTTTTTAATCGCCGGTAAGTCATGAAATTTAGTCAATAAACGTTTTTTGGTCACTTCACCAACTCCTGGTATATCATCCAACAATGATTTATGTTGGCCAAAAGAACGTAACTGACGATGGTAATTGATGGCAAAACGGTGTGCTTCATCACGAATTCTTTGGATGAGAAATTTCCCGGTTGAGTTAGAACTAAATGATTTTTGCGAAAATTTACCTTGATTTAAAATAAAGATATCTTCGTGCTTTTTTGCTAGACCGATAATTGGAAAATCAAGATGTTTTTTTTCTAATATTTCAATAGTAGAACTTAATTGCCCTTTACCACCATCGACAATAATTAAGTCAGGATTAACAGCAAAGCGTTGATCTCCTAAATTTTTTTTACTAAAACGTCTGGTAAATACTTCTTGCAACATAGCAAAATCATCTGGTGTCTGTTTTGATTTAATTTTAAATTTCCGATATTGATCTTTAGCAGCTTTACCATCGATAAATACAATCATGGATCCTACAGCATTATTACCCTGAATATTGGAAATATCGTAACATTCAATTCGAAATTTTTCGTGGTAATTTAGACCGATCTTGGTAAGTAAGGCATTTAAACTACTTAGGTAAAAATCCGATTTTTTTTGCAAATATTTTTTTTCATCAGTATCTAAATCAATTTTAATTTTCTCACCAAGAATTTTCAAATCTTCAATTTTGTCACGAAGTAAAGCAGCAGCTTCAAAGTTTTTGATATTTGATAAGTGATGCATTTCAGCTTGCAAATCATTTATCAGCTTAGTTTTTTGATTGAGAAAATAGGCTTTTAGCTGTTTAATTGAAAATTTATAGGATTTTTTATTTATTAAACCAGCACATGGTGCAGTGCAAAGATGTAAATAATAGTATAAACATGGTTTAGTATTACTTGATTTGAATTTAATTTGTTTATTATTAGTAGAAAGTTGTTGGATATCACGATTACAAGTGCGATATGGAAATAGTTTACGAAGTTCTTTCAAGATTCTTTTTAAAGGTAAAGTGTAGGCATATGGACCAAGATATTCGGCTTGGGGATTTTTCTTTTCCCGGACAATTTTAATTTGCGGAAAATCTTCGAATTTATTGATCATCAACCAAACATAGCTTTTATCATCTTTTTTTTGCGAATTATATTTCGGTTTATATTTTTTAATTAGGTTAGTTTCCAGTAAAAATGCTTCCAGTTCAGAATCTGTAGTGATAAATTCTACATCAGCAATTTTAATAACCATTTGCTGAATTTTGTTTTCTAGCCGTTCAGGATAAGAAAAGTATGATGTCACGCGTTTTTTGAGATTTTTTGCTTTGCCGACATAGAGAATTTTTCCTGAAGAATTCTTATAAAGATAACAACCTGGCTGCCAGGGAGCATTTGATATTTTTTGCTTTAGTTCATTATTGGAAAAATTCATTAAAGAAATTTTGTAACTTCTTCGGATAATGCCCGACGAAATGAATTGATTTCACGATTAAAAATAAAGATGCGAGAACAATCACATTGTACTATATCTGTTCCATTTAAACGATTTTCCAGTACTTTTGCTTTAGAAAATGGTCTGGTACATGCCGGACAAATTTTTTTTTGCATTAAAACCTTTTGTAAAGGTTCAATTAGTTTTTTGATCATAATTTATTTAATTTGTGAATAACCTAATCATTTTACTATAAATTTATGTATTTTAAAAAGATGAAAATTATTGTAATGAAAGTTGACGAAAACAGTTTTAAATAGCTTAAGATCAGATAATTAATTGATTTATTTTTTTTACGGATAAATAATTTACAGCAGTTAAAAATTTTGAGATACTGAATATCTTATATAGAACTTATGATTAATAATTGTGACTATAATAGCCTGAAATTTTTAAATATGGTGTGCATATTCAAAATTAACTTCAGCAGATTTAAAATGAAAGGTCTATACTAAGTTTTTTCAAATACTAAATAATTTTTTTTCTATTTTCATCAAAATGAATCTTCATATTTTCGATATGATCTCCATGATACTGATAAGCTTTTTGCTAGCAGCTTCGATTGCAGTTCCAATTATCAACCTTTTATATCGTTTAAATATTTTACGTCATATAAAAGTTGATTTTTCTACAATTATTGAAAAACGCAAAATAAAAATTGGTACACCGATTATGGGAGGTTTAATTATCATCTTCCCTGTTATTTTGATCAATCATTTAACTAATTTTAATATTGATACGAAGATTCCACTTTTAATTTTTTTTACTGCTACTTTTTTAGGTGGGCTTGATGATTTATTAAATATTTTTGGAAAAAAACGCAAAAGAAAGTCATTATCTCGAATTATCTTATTAATTAAAGTTCATAAAAATCCTTTAGTTCGAATTAAATATTTACTGTTATTGCCATGGTATTTATATAGTAATGTAATTAATGCCTTTGAATCCAATCCCGGATCAGGTCTTTTCGGCAGTGAACGATTATTTATTCAAATTATTTTAGGATTCTTACTTGGAATGTGGACATATTTTCGTACTGGAGGAGAACTTTGGATACCATTTATTGGAACTATTAATATTGGTTTATGGATAATTCCTTTTGCTGAAATTGCCCTTTTGGGTATGACTAATGCTGTAAATTTTTCTGATGGACTTGATGGCTTATCATCAGGTATGTTACTGTCTGCATTTCTTGGATTTTCAATCGTTGCCTATCTTACAGGTTTTTTTGAAATTAGCTTACTAACTAGTACAGTCATTGGCGGTTTAGTTGCCTATTTATATTTCAATATTCCACCAGCCCGTGTCCAAATGGGTGATACAGGATCATTTGGCTTAGGAGCACTTTTGGCAGTAGTTGCTTTTGCGATAAATAAACCTATTTTACTATTAATTATCGGACTTCCATTCGTTATTGAAATTTCAAGTACGATTATTCAAAGCCTAGCCAGGCGTGTCCTGGGACGGAGAATATTCAAAATGGCACCGCTACATCATCATCTGGAAATGTTAGGATGGAGTGAAGAAAAGGTAGTGATGCGTTTTTGGATTTTGTCCAGTGTTTGCATGATAATTGGGCTTTGGATTGCCTTTTTTTGACCTTGTATTCTCCAATTTTTTCCAATATAATCTTAATGCTCTTTTAGAAAGAACAATAGAGATGATAAACATTTAGTAGTGTTCACTATATTTTAATCTTACGTTAGCCCCCTGTACCATGAAGGTACAGGAGGTCACTATTGTAAAATTCACTACGTTCATTAACAATAGTGCCGAGGTAGCTCAGCTGGTAGAGCACACGACTGAAAATCGTGGTGTCGGCGGTCCGAGCCCGCCCCTTGGCACCAATCTAGGTGAACCAAAGTGAACCGTAGATTGATGACAATCTGCATAAACTTGCTTAGGCATGGTTGGTGCGAAGCAATATCTTTTTTCCGGGTGCTTAGCTCAGCTGGTTAGAGCTACTCGTTTACACCGAGTAGGCCGAGGGTTCGAATCCCCCAGCACCCACCAATTATATTCTGGCCTACTGCAACATTTCGTGTTTTACACATATATCCTCTACAGCAAAGCAATCAATCGATTTTACACCGGTTCTACTTGCGATCCGATTTAATTTGACTATATATCAATCCCTAATATATAATCCAATTAAATTTCCTTCTGAATTTAAAAAATATGAAGCTTAAGCTTGGAATACTTCTGAAGCGATTTGCTCAAAAACGAGTAAAACAGGCACTTTTTAAAAGTTTCATCATCTTTTTAGAAATCTCTCTCTTTTTTACTTCATACAGTGGGCTATTCATCGGACTGGGTGGAAAGAATCAGGTGAAGGCCTACGACACTGCGGGTTGGCCACATTGTGAAGATATCTGGCCCAACTTTCCCAATGGCACAGAATGCTATATGCGTGGTACTTTTCAACCATATGTGGTCGCAAGTAATACTTGTATTCCTGTAAATGGTGGTTGGACAACAAATCGCATCGTATATCCCAGTGGGCATCAGTATAATTACTGTGTCAGTAATCCAGGACCTTTAAATAATCAGGAAGTGATTGTTTTTGTAAGATGGACCGGTGCTGGCACGTACATTATTTTACAGCAGGCAATTTTAGCAACTAGCTTGAATCAAGCTCCGAATCAGCCAGGGATCAATCGCCCGCAAAGTGGTTGGGAATTGGGTCCACTGAATAATGGCGCTTATCCAAATGCTAATTGTGATTCCACTGGAACCGGACAAGGTTGCAGTGTCGAATTCAGTACTAGTTCATTTGATCCTGATTTTTTTCAAGCCATTAATCTCGAAGCACAAGTGACAAGGAATGAAGGAGGTAATAATAATTACACGCAAAATCTTACCAGCAATAATGCCACCCATAATCGGAGTATCCATCTTACTGACGGACATTGGAACTTTTCTGCCCGTAACTGTGATACTTTGACTTGTAGTGGTTATACTAGCTCGAGAAGCTTTATCGTAGATACTACGGCACCGACAGGAGTAAATATGCTTGCTGAGCCGGAATATTCACCAGGGCTTCAAAATACTGTTTCTGCCAGCGCAGGAAGCGATAATTTAGCTGGTGGCATCCAGTATCTTTTTGAAATTGATAGTGATCCGAGTTTTGCCACTCCGGAAAATTCTTCCGGCTGGATTAATAGTACAATTTTCAATTTTGCCAATTTGCTTGATGATACAAAATATTATTATCGAGTAAAAGCAAAGGATCGTCTAGATAATATTTCTGACTGGAGTAGTGTAACGACAAATTCTACTCAGGATGCAACCGCACCTGTAATACAGGATATTGGTGTTGATAATGCCCGAATTTCCTCAAAAAATCTTGATAATCAATTTGATTCGACCACAATCAATTTCAATTGGCTGGAAAAATATTCTGCAAATGCTCAACTGGAAGTGCTGGATGCTAGTAATAATGTGATTCGTACTATTACTAAACCATTACTCGTTGGTACGACTACATTAATTGCCGAAACATTCAACTGGGACGGTAAAGATACTGGCGGTAATTTTGTAATTGATGGACCATATATTTTGAAGCTTTCTGTGAGCGACAAGGCAGGTAATGTGACTTCAGATGAGAGCACAATTGTGATTGTTGATAACCTGCCAGCAGATTTAAATGTCTCTACGCCTTCAAATGGCAGTTGGTTTAATTACCAGAATATTTGAATCAACGGACAAACTGAGGCAACGGCTTCAGCTTGGATAAAAAATGAGCAAAATGCACAAGAAAGTGCATTGACATTAGATGGTTTAGGACTTTTCGCTCATAATGATACTTTAATACTTGGGGCAAATAAATTTAGCTTTCGCGTCGAAGATTTGGTAAAAAATCAAAATTCATTAAGTGTGAATTATTATCGGGAAGAATCTCTACCCATAATTTCAGGAATGCTACCGGCAACTTTGATTAATAATCGTAAACCTTTGGTGAGTAATACCTTAACAGATAATGGCTATTCCGACGGCAGTAATACTTATATTTCAGTAATTGCTCCTGGCAGTGTCTACATTTCTCTGACGCATCCGGTAAATGGTGAATTGGTACTAGTGAATAATGGCGTAAATACACAACCAGCATTGGGAAATATTATTGAAAATTGTGCCGGGCCTGGCCAGTTTGGCAATTCCACTGCCGCAACTTGCATTTATAGTTTTGCTTTTAGTGCTGATCTTACACCCGATGGCAATTATCAGATTACTACTAAAGTAAAAGATACTGCCGGTAATAGCGCTGTCGATCAAACGCAAGCTTTTGAATTAGACAGCAATATTTTAAGTGATTTAAAAACACCAGCTAATGGTAATCTCTTTAATTACTCTTTAATCAAATTAACTGGTACTGCAGAAAAAAACTCTGAAATTACACTTAGTTTACCACTAGGCGATTTAGATAATGATGGCAATGTAGACAGTGAAACTATTGTGGTTTCTGATGCTGCAACAAATGCCAGCCGCGTAGTGATTACAAACTGTCAGACGACAAGTGACCCTGAGCGTGACGGAATTAGGGAAACTTGTGATTGGGAACTTAACGACTTTCAACTGGAACGAAATTTACTCGTTGCGGGCAATATCACCAATCAAATTAAAATTGAAAGCAAAGATAATATTGATCAATTTCCAGGAGCGGGATTAAATACAAAAACTGAAACAATTAATGTCAATGTTGATCTTTTTGCAGTGAGTTTAACCATTAACTCTGATCTGGAGTATTTTTCACCTAATGGTGATGGTCGGCAGGATGGTGTGAATTTTATTGAGATTGGCACTAATGGGCAAATTCTTTCTTATATTTTAGAAATCAGAGATGATCAGGGCAATCTCCTGAAGTCTTTTGCTGCTGGTGGTACTCCACCTGCTAGTATTCCTTGGGATGGCCGTGATCAAAACGGAAATTATGTCGGAGATGGAGTTTATACTTATCAGTTAAAAATCACGACTACCGATGGACTGACTTTCGTATCACCGCTTACAAATCTTTATGCTGTTACTAAACTCACAGATAAAGTAGTGATCACTTATCCAAAAAATGGCAGCTTTTCCAGTCGTGGTGTAATTAATGTCCAAGGTCAAGCGCCTGAGACTTTAGTTTTAAGTAATGGTAACAGTGATTTGAAAATTAAAATTTGTGTCGATACCGTGACGATTGCCGGAATTTGTGATACAGAATATTATACAACTGTAGATCAAAATGGCAGTTTTTCCACAATCGTGATGTTGCCACGCTTAAACACATTGGATGAACATTATCTGACAGCCACTGCTCTGGATAAATACGGTAATGAAACACCACCTTCCAATCAAGTGAAAGTGACTACGACAATTAATCCACCTTTCCAATCGATTGAAATTATTCCAGTTTTGACAGGTACTAATGATCCCGCTGCTTATCAATTGATTATTGATAAATTAAATAATGGTCAGACGATTACGCAAGCTGACCTGGATTCTTTACGCAGTGTAGTTTTCCGGGCGACGGTCTTCCAGGGCACGGAACGGGTGAAATTCTTTTTTGCTGATCATTCCAAGCTTTCAGAACTGCCGACTGCTAATAACTGGAATAGTCTAGGTTACATAAGCGGAGCAAATCAAACCAAGCTTTACCAGGAGTTTGTCGATGGTACTACACCATACGAGACATGTGCTAGTGTAACCTGCACTTGGGATTTTTATTTTCCACTGATTCCTGAATTACAAGGTTTATATGAAGTGCGGTTTGAGGGCAAGCTGGATCAGCAAGTAGTAAACCTCACAGCAGGATTCACAGTAGACGGTAATATTCCGACCGCACCAATTATATTAGACATAAATAAGATTAGTAATGGTAGTTATTTCAATACAAATTATTACAATAATGCCTTTTTTTCAAATAGTGAAATTATCCAAATTAAAGGAGCGAGTGACCCTGGCGCAGAAATTGTCATCAAAGATCAGGCCGGGAATATAATATGTACAACCACAGTAAGTGCTGTAGGAATTTTTAGTTGTGAAAGCGATACTAAGACAATTCCGGCTTATAGCGATCCCACTAGTAACGTTTATCCGATTACGCTTATTACCTTTGCTACACTTGGTCTTAATACCACTCCATCGGTCGATAATAAAACAGTAGTAATTGACAAATTAGCGCCATTAATCAATTCATTAAATACCAGTTCATACTGGCGACAATCTGGTGCACCCGTTGACTTAAACTTAACCGCCAACGAATTACTTAGTAATGCTGTTAGTATTGATAGTCAAGCTTTAGCAGAAGCTGATCAATGTTTAAATAGTTATTCCAGTTTTGATCTTCTAGGAAAAAAAATTGCAATCCAGCAAGGAGCAATTACTGATTTGAATATCGATTCGAATAATCAAGCTTTGGCCAGTGGTGCCTTTGTGATTTCCGGTTGGGCAGTGGAAGGACGATATTGTACTAGAGTGAAAATTTATGATTTGGCCGGAAATTTCACTGAACAAGGGCAACAGTTTTTCATTGATAATACTCGGCCAGATGCTCCCAGTATTGATATAACAGGCAGGGGAGAATTTAACGGTATCTATACCAAACCTACATATATTGCCAAAGGGCGGCTCGTTCCAGAGTTTGTCCATGAAGAAAGTAAAGTGACCATTAAAGCCTGGACTGAAGAAAATACCTTATTAGAATTTTATGTCAATGCACAGTTAATTTCCACCAGTACTTTAGCAGGCCTAGACTGCAAGGGCTTTTATAGCAACGATCGCATCTCAGATACAGTGGTAGTGAAAGACAAGGATATTTGTGCGGTAAATTTTGACTATGCCATGACTGAAAATGGTAAAGACTATGTTTTCCAAGTGAAGGCAGTGGATCGTGCTGGTAACAAGTCAATCATTTCTGAAGATCAAGTAGTTTATTATGATATTGCTGCTCCAAGAATTCCGGAAGTGATTCGAACATTTAGTCCAAGTTACGATCCCACTCCAAACTGGGCTTTGGGAAAAAATAATTCTCTCACTAAGGATCTCGGGATAACTTTAAGAACTTCTGCAGAATCTTTAAGTGATCTAGAATATTGGACAACTGGCCCGCAAAATTTCAGTCAATATAATTTTACCCAAACTCCAGGCAATCAGCTTAAAGATCAATATTTAACACTTGGTACCACAAGCGATGAACGAGATGGTTGTGTTTCTCTCCAAGATACAAGAAGAATCGGAATTTGTGAGGATGGTAATTATGAAATAAAAATTAAATCTACCGATGCTGCGGGTAATCCCTCCAGTGTTGCCACACATAATGTTGAGAGGGATACGGTTAGACCGGAGAAGCCGGTGATTAGTGTCGGTAAGAATGGTGAACCTGGAAAAGAACATTTGCAAATTAGTATTTCTGGAGAAAAGAATGCGATGGCAGTTGTTACAATTAATATTGCTGGTCGACAAACGCAAACTGTCAATCTAGCGTTGAGTGATGCTGGTATTTATTTTAGTAATGATTTACTAGGTGCTTTAGCTTGTGGACAAAAAACATATGTCATTATCGTACGGATCATTGATCAAGCTGGAAACGCTTCTTACACAACAAATGGTTTAATTACAACCGATACTTGCCCTATCGTTTGTGGCTATGCAGAAGGGGGAACGCTTGCCTTGCCAATCAGACCGGAATACACAATTACTTCAGGTTATAAGACAATCGCCCGACCTGATCATGCCGGACTGGATATGGTGAAAAAAAATGGCAGCAGCTTTCGTGCAGAAATTTATGCAGCAGGAAATGGCACGATCACCTATGCGACTCAAACTGGTGGTGTAAATTTAGGAAAAGCAAATTATGTAAATCTTGCACACGATGATGGTAAATTTACTTCCTATTGGCACCTAGACAATGAGGAAACCGCACCAGTGACAGCTGGAGAACGAGTAAATGATGGGAGCTCAATTATTGGCCATATGGGCGAAACCGGGCAGGCCTACGGGATACATTTACATTTTATAGTAAAGGTAGGTGGGGTAGCAGTGAATCCGGAGTATTATTTGGGAAAGGGGGCAGCGATTACATGTGAAGTGAGTAATAAAAAAACAGATCTATCAAACGGGATTGACGGAACAAATCCGGAAAAACCATGGGCAGATCTTACCTGGGATACAAGTAAATGGGCCAATATAACTTTTGATCGTTATTTTGATGGGGATCAAAAAAAATCACGCCTAAAAGAAGCTAATATCCCAAGTCCAACATTAACATTTCTGCAATTAGTTGATAAGGATACTTTAGAAGTATATGGTGTGGGGATGCCAAAATATCAGCAAATGAAAGTTGGAGTTTGGAATCAATATCGCAATTGGTGCCTAGGATATTGTAGTACAGATTGGGAATTTTTAAGTCAAGATGAAAAGGCAGAAAATGTCCAAATCGGAATTTATCGTAAAGATGGGAAAAGAGTTGGTTATGTTTGGAATGATGATCCGAGCGGTAGATGGAAAGTCACCATAAAATTAACAGAAGACCTACAACCAGGTGATCATCTAATTGCATCCACATTACTTTTTGATGATTTTTCTTTTGATAAATTACATTGGTGGAAAGATACTTATGAACAAGTTACTTTTAGCGTTAATCCAGCTTATAGCGGAAACAGCAATGAATTAGTTGTCCCTTATACTAACCCAGCAGAAGAAGCTATTCGTAAAGAAGAATCTGAAGTTGGTAATGTTGATCGAGATGGGTACATTTATAAAGTTTGTAATACATATATTCAAGATTACAAAACAATTGGGAACAAAGGCGATAGTGCCATTATGTATAACCCTGATCAGCAAAAAGCTTATTTAATTACAGGTGGTATTTGGTGGAGTTATAACACATATGGTGGATGCGAGGCTTTTGGTGTGCCCAATATGGATGAAGATCGAACTGGAAAGATTTCCGGATGGTATCAGAAGTTCACTAAAGGGGATATCTACTGGGCAGAAAAAGAACAGGGAGCACAACCAGGAATTGTTAGAGACAGAATACGTGATTATTATAATTCACTTTCAGGTACATGGAGCGAATTAGATTTTCCAGAAGGACAGCAATGGCTTCGAGAATCAGGTTGTGGCAACGAAGGAGGAATTCAGAATTTTCAACAAGCAAGAGTATATTCTACAAATTTTGGTTCATATCATTTGCAATGGGGTAAATTTTTTGATGTATATACAAAACTAGGCGAATACAATGGTGAATTAGGTTGGCTGAAGACTATGCCTTGGAAAGAATGGAAAGGAATTCATTACACCACTACAGCAAAGTTCGAAAAAGGTCAACTTTGGTTAGGGACGATTTCATATGAAGAAAAAGAGACCTGGGGTTGTGACAATCAGCGCGATAAAGATAATCAATTAGGTGCTCCAGATGATGTAATTAAAGTGATTCATGAAAAAGAAGATAGTGCTTTTCAACAATATACTAGAGCAAATAGTGATTTGGGTATTATTCATAAGTTTTGTAATGGTTGGATCGTCGATTATGATAATGCAGTTGAGAAAAATGGCGAAAAAATTGGATATACTAGGATTATTTACAATCCAATCACTGTGGATGCATATATCCTAAAAAACGGTATTTCCGAAACATATTGGGGAAATAATGATTGTAAAAGACTAGGATTACCAGCCCAAGATGAAACTGCTGAAGATAATGGAGGTAAATATAATGCAAAATTATGGACTCAAAAATTTGATAAAGGAAAAATATTTTTTTATCAACGTAGCAGTGGTCTATTAAACACAAACAAATGGTATGTTGGTGCTGTTGTTGATAATGCAGAGATACTTGCTCGATATGAGTCAATGGGTGGAAATTTAAAAAAGAATATCCTTGGATTACCAATTTCAAATACATATTGGCAAATAAGTTCGTGCAATCTTGAAGGATGGATTCAAGAATTTGATGATGGAAGAATATATTCTTCAAAGCGTGGAACATTTTATGTTGATAAGAATGACGGGGAATTAACTTACAATGAATATGTGAATAATAACCAAGGAAGTGGATTATATGAGTGGGCTACATCTGATAGAGATTTAACTTTTGCAAATTATGATGGAACAACAGAAAAAACATACTATACAACATTTCAGCGCGGTTATATTCAAGAAGGCTATTCAAGTTTACTTAGTGATTCAATTAGTAAAGAGAATGGATGGAATTGTGATAATTCTGAAACTTTGTATAAGAAAAATTTGGAATACATTAATACTTATGGCCCACCTCCAGTTGAAATTTATAAACAAAGATTAAAATATGCAAGTGATTCCCTCAATAAATTAAAAGTTCAGATTGGGATAGCGAGGGCAAAGTATAATAACTTATCACTTCCAATCTGGGATGATGAAATTGATGAAATGATCCAAAATTCAGAAGATATGCTTCTTATTTGGAACAGTTCATATGACTATAGAATGAATAGTTATGATATCAGTCATGCAGTTGAAATCTCTGACTATATAAACTCACATATCGACACAATTATATTCAACATAGAAACTCAATTAAATAACCAATTAACATATTGGGTAGGATATGCTGACAAACTTGCGGTATCCGCATATGAAAATCCTAGTGAATTTATAATTGGAGTTGGTCAAGGATTACCAACATGTGTTACTGATACAATTTATCTTGTATCACATATTGGTGAAATCTCATCATTACTTACTGAAATATATTCAGACCCGTCTTTAATATCCGATATTAACGAAATATTACTTTACCAAGCAAATGCTCAATCAGATAAAGATTCAGCAAGGACAGCAGGAAGGTTTGTTGGAAATATTATTTGTGAATATTTAGTTTCAAAAGGATTATCAAAATTGAATGATTTAAATATTGTTAAAGAAGGGAAAACAGCAATTAAAGCTAAATTGGTTGAGAAAGTAAGACCTTTTGCGAATATTTTAAGAAAAGGAGTTGGAAGTTACATTGAATTCACTCCAGAAATGCAAGAAGTACTCAATGCAAATTACTTGAAATATATTGATGATGGCTATGTTGAAAATGTTACCGGAACGTATTTACATCAAGATTATAAGAAATTAAATACTGAGGAAGTAATAAAAGTTGGGCGTACTGTTTCTACAAATGCAGATGACGTTGCCGATATCATGCTTGATGTAAAGTTACGAAAAATACATTCTGACGGTACACTAGGTGATTACGTCCAAATACCACTAAGAACAAAAGGAGGAGAAATTGGAACAGTTGAATTAGATTTTGCAGATTTGCTAAATCATAAAATTAAAGATTTGAAACCACAGAAGTACGACCCGAATACCGGACTTGCAATTGAAAGTATAGAGATGATAAAGAAGAAGTACAACAATCAACTATTAGATTATATAGATGCGTACAAAGAAGCAACAAATGAAATTGTTGACGGAGGTATTGATTTAACAGTTGATGATATAATTATTGATACTTATATAACTTATTAAATAATATGCAAACTCTTAATAAAATTTATTCATCATATCTAAAAAATTATTTAGATAAGAACCCCCTTTTTAATAGATTTGGAGTAAAAGTATTTATAATTTTCAATAAAAAAAAGAAAGAAAAATTAATTTTAGATACCTTTGAACAGTTATTAAAAACTTTCAATTTTTATTCGGTGCATTATTTATACTGTTATTATAATAATTTAACCGAAATAATTCGAAAAGACTACAATATTAAGGAGTTAATTCGGGCAATTAAATTGATGATTGAACAAAAAGTAGATTCAATTATTCTTTCTCGAAAATTAGAAAATAATACTGACCAAATTCGATTTTCAATAGGTTACCATCAAAATATATCCGGATATGATTACGTGGAAATAAAGATAGATGAAGGTTTTATCATAAATTTTACACAAAATGAACACTTTATAAATAAGTTTACTAATATTTTAGAAAATCTGCAAAGTCAATATTTTGTTATTAGTCCAGCCTTTCTTGGTTCACTACAAAGCTCGAAGGCAATTCAGGATTTACAAATAAATTTACAACAACAAAGATTGACATTGTTGTTAGATTATCCATTCCCAAATTCAAATGAGAATTATGATTATGTATTTTGGATTAATGCATTTAAATTAACTGATGCAACAGTTAATACATTATCCCAAATTGATAATGGTTTAAAATTTAAAACTTTTGAAATTGATCATCAAAATAACTTTGTGATTATTAAAACAAAACAACCGATAGTCAAACAAATTGAAATAAATGAATTTAATTATATTAAAAATATTATAAGTTCATTGTATAAGAATTATGTGAAATAATTTTGTAATTAGTTGTATAGATCATATGAACAAATTTAAATCTGTTTTTAATCAATTTAAGAAATATATTTTTGCAGTTATTTGTCTGTTATTAATAATAAGTGGGTATTTTTATCTAAGTAACCGGAATACGCCAGAAAAAGCAATTACAAATTATTATCAACAATTGGAAAGAACTAATGATCAAAGCTTAGAATTTCTTTTTAACAATAGTAGCTTTGAAATGTTTGAAGCATATAAGGCTTGTAATTATATTTATGGCTTCCTACCTGCATTTCAAGTGGATAAATTAAATACTTGGTTAAAAGAAATGGGAGATAATGAACAGCAGTTTACCAAAATAAATTTGGACAAGACTGAAGATATCAATTATCTGGAAGAATTAGTTAAAAGCTTTGGCAGTGAAAATGTTGTTGAAATAAATGCCTTACCAGTAAATTCTGTTATGGCAATTGAAAATAATGAATTGCAAGTGATTAAAAACTCTGAAAACTGGAAATTATATTATGAAAAATTAATCAAAACAAACCAGTTCAATTCGTTTCCAATAAGTTATTTCTGTCAACGTGGTGAATTGAAACAAATAGAAAATCTTGATTTAGTTGTTGTCATTAAAGTGACAAATTCGCAATTATTTGCAGATAAATTACTATTTAATGATATTCAAGGTTTTTTAGTGGATGAAAGCACCAACAAAAAAATCTATTTAGTAACCAGACAGAATTATCATAACTCGAAACTGGATGCAATATTAGATTTAGTTGAAATAACTAGTGAAAGAAATATATTTGGGTTAAAAAAATGGCAGCTTAAAATTCTTGAAACTAATAAATTTTATACTCCAGGTTTAGAGGAAGAAACAAGTCGATTATTTGCACAAGAACGTACGAAGTATTTAAACAGATATCGTGAGCGTTATAGTCAAAATATCGAATAATCAATTAAATTTCAGACAAAACAATTTTCAGACATAATTGTAAAGTTAAAATCAATTTATTCAACTCTCAAATGAAAAAAAAACTATCAAAATCGATAATTATAATAATACTAGCTATTTTAATCATTTTCGGTCTTGATTTTAGTTACATTGAATTGAAGTTGAGTAACAATATTGAAAAGACTATTAGGGAGAATATTATGATTTACTCTTCAGATCAATCATTCTCTGCAATATGTTTACGACCTAATCTTTATGACTATTTTATTAACAATTTAGATGAATTTGGTGAGAAGTATAATGTAACGCTAACATACCCAAAAGTAAATAAATTAGTAACAGAGAGTGATACAGCAGCAATCACAGACTCTGTACAAGCAAAATTGACTATCGCAAAAGTTGAATCACCATTTAGTTTAGTTGGGCTTAAGCCAGAAAAGTTTGATAAAGGAGAAGAGCTTTATAAATATTATACCCATTTTCATGATTTATCTACTGGATTTGCAATGATTACATCATCTGGTAACCAGAAATTGGAAAATGAGGATAAAGTATTGCATGAAATTTTAATGGCTGAAAAAACGTGTCCAATTATTTTTAAGACAAATCGAAAAATAAATAATATTGAAGGAATTTTCCACTCAAACTCAAATTCATCAAGCTTTTTAAAGACAAAGTTAGCCTTAATATACTATTTTTGGGATGATAATAATCTTTATGAGATAAACATATATATATCACGGCAGCATTTATTTAACCAATGGAAAATGACAACAGGTGACCCAATTTTAATTAAGCAATCGGTTACATCAGATAAACAAGAATATGAAAAAATGATAAAAGATGTATATTCTGAAGAAAACAAGAATAAGTATGTACCTTAATAACTTTATCGAACAAAATATCGGAAAATGCAAAAACATATTATGACCTATAATTACTCAAAATTATTAGCATCGATTTCAATTGGGATATTTTTACTCATTTCTAGTAGCGTTGTGATTGCACAAAAGGTAAATGCAGCATCGTGTTTTTCAACTTCGCTTTACTCGGATTATGATAATTTGGTAAATCGTCAACCAATTATTCAGGCAGTTGTAAATGCAGTCAATTATGAAGAGATCACAAATCAAGCTGATTATTCCAAATTATATCAACAGTTTAGTCTGAGGGATCCACAAACAAAGATTTATGCAGTTAGTATGGAAATTACTCCGGAACAAATATTTCCAGAAAATAAAACGTTAAGCTACTATAATCAAAATTTATTAACAAACCCGGAACTATCAAGAGCATATTTTTATTTGTTTTTTGATGCAGCAGATCAAAATTGTCAACAAAATGAAATTCCTACGCAAATTTATCAATTAATTAAAAACCAAACAAGATATGTTTTTTTGGTTAATGCGTATCAACCTTTGAAAATTGAATCTGTAGTAGAACTTGACAGCGATCAGCGCGTATTAAATGAAAATAGCTTAGCAAATATTGGGGTAAAAACTGAGAGTAAAGTTAAAAAAGGGATGAATTTTCTAGAAATCGTTGCAACGAAAAAAGCATCAAATCCTGCTTATCTTTATGATTTTAATGATCCAGGAAGGATGAGTGAACCTGATCCAAAAAGTAATATTCCATATATAATTCTGGCTATATTTATCTTATTGATTTTTTTAGCAGTGATATTTCGATTATTTTTCAATAAATACTTAAATCAACTATCCCGTAAACTAAGAAAAAATAATTAAATATTGAACTTAACTTTTAAGATTGAAAAATTATTACATGACTAACTCTTTTATAAAAAAAACTACTGCTTTGCTTAAACGTTTTAAATTTCCAATTTTAGCGCTTGTTCTTGGCTTACTGCTGATTGTTTTTTTGCCAGTTTTCTATCTTGTCCCGGTAGCAAATTCACTGATTATCCAACCAGTTAAAAATAAAAGCTTTGTTCAAAAGCGGAAGCTGCTTTATCCTTCAGTCATTGTTTTTACCAAGACTCCAGAAAATAATGTTCAGGCAAATTTTATTACTTTAAAAAGAAAATATTTGATCTGGTGGCAACTAAAAGAACTCTCAACGTATGCGGTCAAAACTGAGCTAAGCGGAAAAAGTTCTGATGAATTAATAGCTGATCTTACTGACGAAATTACTTCTGGTAAGTTGCACACTGGAAATAATCTTAATTTAGCTAAAGTTAACGAATATGACCAAAAAATCAATGAGCTCAATGCTCAAGAATATGAAACATTAGGTGAATTTAGTAATGAAGCTGGCGATCAAATTCTTAAATCAAAGCCTAGTGCTGATAATGGTAGTTATCTGGAGTTAAACGCTAAAAAATTAGCAATTGAGGGTAATCCTGCTGCTCCGGCAATTTCACCCAAGGGTGATCTGATTTGTTATAGTAAATACCAAATTGCTGAACCTCATGCGATTTATAGCGGTAAAGTGTATTGTATGACTGTAGCAAACCAGCAGGAATATCTGCTTTATGAATTCGGGGAAAATATTTACTTCTCACTTGGCTTGAATCAGCAGTATTTAATTTATTCCTTGTCGAATGGTGAGATTGGAGTTGTGGATCTCGCAAGTAAAAAGGTCACAAAAATTCTTAAATTAGAGATGTTACCTGAATCTGATCCAAATCGTGTAGTCTATGTAGATGTCTTTGAGGCAATAATTAATCCTAATGATCTAGAAAAACTTAGTAATAATAAGCAACGAATTATCACCTTAAATCTGCAAAACTTAAGTTGGCAGGAAAATTAATTTATGAAATTTAAAAGTCTCATTTAAAATGACCAAAAAGCTAATATTTATATTTGTTTCAGTTATTACAATTATTTCAATTGGTTTTTATCTTTTTAACAAATCAAATAAACCAGATCGTAGTTTAGGAAATTGCAATGAAGAATTTATCCGGAAATATAATAATAGCGAAGGCTATGAAATTAATTATAATAGTTTATATCAGGCAAAAATTGAAGCTAGTCAGCTAAATCAAGTAACTAATTTAAAAATTGAAGCAAACATTCTCCAGGCAATTATTCCCAATCTTGACAAGATTACAGTATCAGATGTAATTCAAATATTTAATGACAATGGTTTTAAAATTAGTAATGATTTCAAAGACTATCTTTATAACTTTGTTCTTAATCCTGAAAAAGAGCAAATTATCTCGCTATATGTAAAAAGTGATGAATATATTGGTGGAGATGTTTTACTAATTACAAAAAAAGATATTGTTACTGGATTTATATATAATCCTGCATTTTATAGCACTCCGGAATTGTTATCTGAAAATGTTTATACATTTTCAAAATTAAAGTCTGAATTTCAACAGCAATATGGTAATGCCGAAATAACTTTTAAATACGTGCTCTTTAAAAATACTACTGTGGAGTTCTATTATGGTAAAGGCTTAGCATATTATGCCGATACAATAATTTATTTCAAACCAAGTGATCAGATTTCTGAGGAATCTATTAAGCTTATTGGTTTAAGATATGAAAGAAACTCACAAGGAAATCCGTGTGCTAAGAAATAATAATTTAGTAGATAGTTAAGAGTCAATTGGAACTTAATTTAACTAAAGCAACATTAAATCCCTCGTTTTTGGTAATAATCCAGGAATGATTTCTTGATCTTGAGTTAACGTTTTAATCCCTAATACTTGCTTTAATTCTCTTTTATTCATA
>JBAXHO010000006.1:0-41719 GCA_037138855.1 bacterium | reverse complement strand
AGTAGGGGTGGTTAAGTGAAATTTTGATTTTATCTAAAATATAAATAATCGAATTAATTGATGGTTATAAGTTATTAGAAATAAATCAGTGATTTCCCATAAAATAATTTTAAATTTCAAATTGCAGACGCAGAGTAGAGGAGTCCTATAGTTCACGATATCGTGAAACTATAGGATATGAAAATGATATGTTTCTGTGGATAACTTTTTATTTTTAAAATTATTTGGGAGTAGATAAAGAATAAAATTAAGTTAGATAACAAATGATTAATATTTGATCCATTATTTATAAAGTAAATAAATACTACTCTTTTGTTGAAAATTACAATCATATTAGATGAAATTTAACTGAGTATAATATCCCTTATATCTAGTTAAAGCGTGTAAAAGACGAGAGTAGGTAGTTTCAGGCCCTTATTAAATATTTTTTAATATTATTATTTCTGCTCGATTTAAATAATATTTAATTAATATTTTTTAAAAAATTTTGAATTATTTAATATTTACTACCTCTTTGATATTTTCTCCTCTTGCCTTTTTGTACATATTTTTTATACATTAGAAAAAACATTATATTATTCGTCGGGAAATATGCCGGGTTGGCCTCTGCTACATGAGAAATGACTATTGTGCCCTTATACACAACTAGAGGAGTGCTTTTATGCTTTTCTTCTTGGATTTGCTATACTGGATTGAAATTATGATATTCAAATTGGATTATTTATCTAAAAAATGAATATTATTTAATTTTCTTAAATCATTGAAAGACAATGTAATGCTGACGTTTCAAGAAAAAAAAGATAGTAACTTACCATTTTATAATGAATTCTTTTTAGAATTGATTAGTAATAATTACAGTGATAAAACAGTTGCCAATTACCAAAGAGATCTAGAAGCTTTTGAGGCTTTTTTAAAAGATGAAGAAAAGATATTTAAAGAAATTAATAAATTAGATATTAGTCGATATAAAGATTATTTGCGTAGTGGAAAATATCTGCTGGCAATCAAAAAATTACGAAAAATTACTCTTACGTCTGAAAATGCAAGGGACACAAGCGATAGCAGAAAATCGAGCCCTAGTGCCTCTAGGAAGCATTCTATGTATAATGGACGACTATCAAGTTATAGTACCAACCGAATGTTGTCGGCATTACGCACATATTTTAAATTTTTGAACGAAATTGATTTTAAATTGCCAATTATTCCTGATTCGATTAAATTAGTTAAAACAGAAAAGAAATTAGGTCATGTCGCTGAACTGGAAGAATTAACCAGTTTGATTGAGGCACCAAATGTTTATGAAACAAAACCGCTAGTAATTTTAAGAAATCGGGCCATGCTGGAAGTTTTATTTGCTACAGGGATGCGGATTTCTGAACTGATAAATTTAAATCGCGAAGATCTAAAACTTGATAGTACAGGCCAATCCATTACTGATCATAAAATTTATATTATTGGTAAAGGAAAAAAAGAACGTTTTGTATATCTGACAGAGCGTGCTAAACAACATCTTCAGAGTTATCTGGCAACCAGATCTGATGCATATCCGGCTTTATTTATTCCATATCGTGGTTTACGAAGTGGCAGTCATGATCCATATATTGTGCGGATTGCTACTAATTATTTACAGGCGAAAATCAAGCAATATCGGCTCTTACTTGGTATTAATTTACCCACAAGTGCACATAGCTTACGTCATGGTTTTGCTACATATCTTGCTGAAAAAGGCGCTAACCCTGTTGCTATTCAAAAACTCCTAGGTCATGAATCATTAACTACTACCAGCAAATATGTACATGCCAGCGATAAATATGCTGAAAAGTCTCATCAGAAGTACCATCCACTAGGTGATTGATATTAATTGAATGGTGTAATTGAGAACAGAGCTTGAAAAATAAGAATTGGGAATTGGAAAAGGGGAGATATAGAGGGGTCAGGGTATTTATTACCCACTACCCTTTTAAATTATTTAAAAAAAATGTCCGAAATAAATTCGGACATTTTAAATTCCTTGTAAATTTTTAACTAACAAAAATTAATTGAACTAATACTTTATAACTATTTATTTATATATTAAATAATTTTGTATGTTTGTTTGCCAGCCGGTGTTTCGACAATTATTGCCTCGCCTTTGTTTTTACCTGAAAGAGCTTGAGCTAATGGAGATTCGTTAGAAATTTTACCACAGGAAGGATCTGCTTCAGATTTGTGAACAATTTGGATTGTTCTTGGAGAGCCGTTGATTTCCAGGATAAATTCTTTGCCAAAATCTGCTTTTTCATTTTCGATCATTTTTAAAGAATCTCTAAGATCATCGATTTGTTGCTCTAACATATCTTGTTTATCGAGTAGCTCTTGTCTGACTGAAGAGTCATCTTCAAATCCTTCACTACGATCTAATTCAATAGCGTCGCTAACTTTGGTCAATTCACCGGACAGGTTATTTATTTTAGTTAAAATATTGTGCTTAAGTGTATTCATATAGAATAAAAATAAAAATTAAAAAACCTCTCTTGCGAGAGGTTTTGATAGTAATCAAAAAATACCTCTCAGCAATAATTAATGCTGATGATAACTGATGTAAATTTATTATTGTGATTTTGTAATCTTCTCAAAACTTTAAAACAATATAATAAAAAACGTTATATAAAAATTATTATCACATATTTTCGAAAATTTTTCAAATTAATGCTATTGCAGTAATACGATCATTTTCTTTGATTTTCATTAAATGTACTCCAATTGTTTGACGATTTCTTGCAGGTAAATCCTTGGTAGGGATACGTACAGCTTGCCCATGCTCACTAATGATCAACAATTCTAATTGTGGATGATCCATTATCCTGGCACTTGCTAGATGACCAGTTTTATCATTGACTCTAGCTGCATAAACTCCCTGCCCTCCTCGTTTTTGTGTGGGAAATTCTTCCAGCTTGGTCACTTTACCAAAGCCTTTGACAGAGATGGAAAGTACGAGATCTTCATTTTTTCGCACTACATCCATTACAATCACATGATCGCCGGCTTTTTTCATAGTAATACCTTTAACACCCATGGTAGCACGACCAGTAGCCCGTACATCATCTTCATGGAACCGGATCGATTTGCCTTGTCTTGTAATGATGATTACTTCATTATTTCCTGTAGTAGGTTTGACCCAAATTAATTCATCATCTTTGGCCAGTTTGATGGCAATTAATCCATTTGTCCTGATGTTTTGATAATCTCCAAGTTCTGTTTTTTTAACAATCCCATTCCTTGTAGTCATAAAAAGAAATTTGTAAGGTTTTTTTTCAGTCTTTTCTTCATTTTCCTGCAAAACATCTTCATCATAGATCTTTCCCTGGCTGCTTTTGGTCAGGATACTGGTTACTAATTCATCGGGATCAATGTTGATTAAGTTGATAACAGCTTGTCCTTTGGCAGTTCGGCCAAATTCCGGAATCTCATAGACTTTTTGGATAAAGACACGACCTTTATTGGTAAAGAAAAGAATATCGTCATGAGTATTGCAACTGAAAATGTGTGCTACAGAATCATCTTCTTTCATTGTCATGCCTTTTTTACCCACACCACCGCGTTTTTGCAATTTATAAGTGTCCTCCAGCATTCTTTTGATATATCCTTTTTCGCTGACTGTGACAATGACATCTTCTTTGGCAATCAAATCTTCTTCACTAAATTCCCCTACTTTACCTTTATGAATTTTAGTCTTTCGTTTATCTCCTCTTTTGGCGATCAGGTTTTCCAGTTCAGAAACAATGATTGAAAGCACTTGGGATGGAGTGGAAAGTAGTACAATTAAATTCTCAATAATGATTTTGATTTG
The DNA here is from genome assembly GCA_037138855.1 of bacterium. GTDB lineage: Bacteria > Patescibacteriota > Dojkabacteria > B142 > OLB20 > JBAXHO01. The sequence continues at coordinate 37,890 of JBAXHO010000006.1, read as the reverse complement.
TTTATATTCTTCTTCGATTTTTTTACGTTCAAGAGCAGCCAGTTTTCGAAGTTGCATATCAAGTATTGCTTGTGCCTGAATTTCGCTAAGTTGGAAGCGTTTCATTAAATTGGTTTTGGCCACTTCAGCATCCTTGGAATTTCTGATCATAGTAATCACTTCATCGAGATTATCAAGAGCGATCATCAAGCCTTCGAGAATATGTTCTCGTTCACGGGCTTTGGCAAGCTCAAATTCTGATCTCCGAATGATAATTTCTTGCCGATGTTCAATGAAAAGTTCCAAAATTCTTTTGACACTAAGCAATCGTGGTTCACCATTTACCAATGCCAGCATGTTTACATTGAATGTAGATTGCATTTCAGTAAATTTGAATAGTTTGTTAAGAATTGTTTTGGGTTTGCCATCGCGTTTGATGTCGATTACTACTCTAATAGTTTTCGTAGATTCATCACGAATATCTGAAACTCCGACAATTTTTTTATCTTTAACTAGATTGGCAATTTTGGTGACTAAGCGGGATTTATTAACTTGGTATGGTAATTCTGAAATGATGATTTGGTATTTGCCATTTTTATTTTCCTCAATTTTGGCAATAGCTCTCATCACTACTCGTCCACGTCCGGTAATATAAACCTGTTGAATTTCTTTGATATCATAGATTTCAGCACCAGTAGGAAAATCAGGACCTTTTAAATGTTCAAATATTTTTTCAACTTCAATTTCAGAGAGAAATTTGGGATAGCGAGCCGGTGATAATTTTTCCAGATCAGCAATAGTACGAATAGTATCCAGGTATTTATAATCAATTTTCTGGTTGTCAGCTTGATTACCTTCATGGACAAGAGCAATAATAGCATTACCAAGTTCCACAAGATTATGGGGAGGAATTTTGGTAGCCATACCCACAGCGATCCCCTCGGCACCATTCAAAAGCAGATTGGGAAGTAAAGCTGGTAAAATTTCTGGTTCCTGATAACTTCCGTCATATGTAGGGATAAATTTCACAGTATTTTTATCCAGATCAGTAAGCATCTCCAAAGCATTTTTATGAAGTCGGGATTCTGTATACCTCATAGCAGCTGCACTATCACCATCAATAGAACCAAAATTACCTTGACCATCGATCATCTGGTAGCGGTAACTAAAGTCCTGAGCCATACGAACCATGGCGTCATACACTGCTACATCACCATGTGGATGGTATTTACCAATTACTTCTCCGACAGTTCTGGCTGATTTCTTATAACTTTTATCAGGGGTAAAACCCTGTTTATACATAGCATAAAGGATACGACGTTGTACTGGTTTCAAACCATCACGCACCTCTGGTAAAGCTCTTGCTACTATGACACTCATTGCATAATTGATATATGATGTCTTCATTTCATCAACAATATTTCTGTTAATGATTTTTTGATTTTGTTGTAAAAGCGGGATAGGAGTTTCCATTATTTAATTTCTTTCTGTCTATCTAAAGTAAATTCAGTTTGGGAATAATTATTACTTGATTTTAGTTGGGCAAGAATAATAATTATTGATAAAAATAAAACTGCTAGAACAATTAACAAGAAAAAACAGCTTAGACATATTAAACTTTCCATATTGATTGTGTGATTATTTATTACTGACAATCATTAAAATAATAAAGAAAAGAAAAATTGCAAATGATATAAAAGCACTAAAGATGCAGCCTAATGGGTTGGACATGCTACCTCTTGCACCAAAACCACCACTGGTATTTGTCATCATTGATTTTCGAATTATTTCAGCAGAAAGATTCATTTTTCGAGTTTGCAGCCAAACTTTGCCAGGTCCTTTCATCATCCCTAAAAATATCCCTTCTCCACCAAAAATCCAGTTTTTCATTCCACCTCCCACTGTGCGAATATCAAAATCTACGGTTTCTTCATAGGCCACTAAATTGCCATGATCTACTAAAATTGAATCGTTTTCTCTTAATTCATACATAACCACTTCCCCATCAGCGATGAGATGTGCCCTACCCTTACCGCTTAATTTCTGCATAATAAACCCTTTACCTCCAAAAAGTCCGGTAGCAATTTTTTTCATCAAAATTGTATTACGTTCAATTCCAACTTCAGAACATAGATACGAACCACGCTGAAAGATAATTCCGGGCTTGGTGGCATCTAAATCAACAGGAACGATTTTGCCAGCTTGTTCTGTGGAAAAAGTAACAATGCCAGTTCCAGCCAAACATTGAAATTCATTGACAAATAAGGATTCTGCTGCAAAAAATCGGGAAAGCATTTTACCAATGCCTTGTGCTTTGGTATTTAGTTGAATATTGTCAGTCATCCAGGACATCTTCCCGGTTTCTGAAATGATGATTTCATTCTCATCCAACTGCACTGCTAATGCCTGTAAAGTGGTACCAATTGTTTTATAAGAAATTCCAGGTGAGTCTTTTTGTTTATTATCAATTATTTCACTTTCTGGTACCTTATTTAAAACCTGGACTGGTTCGTTGGACATGGTAAAAAAAAGTAATAATTAAATATCGAGATTAGCTTCTTTACTATGGGTTTGAATGAATTTTTTCCGGGGCGGGACTTCATTACCCATTAGTACTTCAAAAATTCGATCAGCTTCACCACCATCTTCAATATTTATTTGTTTTAAAGATCTGGTACTTGGATTCATAGTTGTTTCCCACAGTTGTTCAGGATTCATTTCTCCCAAACCTTTGAAACGTTGGATATGTTTGGGTGTTTTCTTTTGTGTTTTTAGTTTGGTAAGCATTTGATTTAGTTCAAAGTCATTGGCCACCCAGTAGAATTCATCTTTAGTAATCTCTACTTTAAAAAGTGGTGGTTGCGCTACATAAAGATAACCTTTCTCAATTACAGAACGTAAATGACGGAAAAAAAATGTTAAAACTAATGTGGTGATATGTTCACCATCGACATCAGCATCATTCATTAAAACGATTTTATGATAGCGAATTTTAGTAATATCAATACTATCACCGATGCCTGCACCAAGTGCAATAGTTAATTCTTTGATTTCTTTATTCTGCATTATTTTATCAAGACGATATTTTTCAGTATTTAATGGTTTACCTCGCAAGGGAAAAATAGCTTGAGTGTATCGATCACGTGCTTGTTTGGCAGAGCCACCGGCTGAATCTCCCTCGACTACAAAGATTTCACTATCTTCAGCATTTTTGGAGGAACAATCTGCCAGTTTACCTGGTAATGTACCGGCATCAAGTACACCTTTTCGTACTACAGCTTCGCGTGCTGCTTTGGCTGCTTTACGCGCTTTGTTAGCGAGTATTGCTCGATTTAGAATCTGTTTGGCATCTTGAGGATGTTCTTCCAGAAACATATCTAGCGAGTCTTTGATAACCTTGCGAACTACTTGGGTTACTTCAGGATTATTTAATTTAATTTTTGTTTGACCTTCGAACTGCGGATCATGAATTTTTACTGAAATAATTGCCGTCAGACCTTCTTTGGTATCTTCTCCACTTAATTTCATTTCTTTATCTTTTTCTGTACCATTTTTTTCGAGGTAATTATTGAGACTGGAAGTCAGGGCAATACGAAAACCTGAAAGATGAGTGCCTCCTTCAGGATTGAAGACATTATTGGCAAAGGCCAATACTCTTTCCTGAATGTCATCTGTGTATTGGAAAGCAGCTTCTACTTCAGCATTTTCAAAAGTTTCTCGCACATAAAAAATATTCGTATGTACACCTTTGTACGGTACATTTATTTGTTTGACATAAGATTTGACTCCGCCTTGAAAATAAAAAGTATAGTCTTTGGGAATTTCTTGGTTGTGTTCACGATCAGCTTCATTACGATTGTCAATTACTCGAAAGCGTAAGCCGGCAGTCAGGTATGCTTGTTGTCTAAAACGGGTATGAAGGTTTTTTAAGTTATAAATTGTGGTATTAAAAATAGTAGCGTCAGCTAAAAATGTAATAGTCGTACCATGGGTTTTGGTATTACCAATTTCCTTAACCCGATAATCCGGGATGCCCCGTGTGTATTCCTGGATATGATGCTTACCTTCCTGGAATACTTCAGCTTTCATCTTGGTACTGAGAGCATTCGTCACTGAAAGTCCTACACCGTGAAGTCCGGATGAAACTTTATATACTGATTCATCAAATTTTCCTCCAGCATGTAAAATCGTAGCTGCTACTTCCAGGGCGCTGATTTTTTTGGTGGGATGAATACCAACTGGTATGCCCCGACCATTATCTGAAACTGTTACAGAATTATCTTTATTCAGAATGACATTTATTTGGGTGGCAAAACCAGCCAAAGCTTCATCTACAGCATTATCGACGATTTCATAAACGAGATGATGTAGTCCGGCAATATCTGAATCTCCAATATACATAGCCGGTCTTCTACGAACTGCTTCCAAACCTTCTAAGATGGTTATAGAAGATGCATCATAATTATTACTCATGATAAATAATTCCTGAAAGTTACAAACATTAATGGCAAGAATTATTATTCTATCAAAAATTTAGCGATCAGGGCAATGTTTTTCAATAATATAACAGAATAGTGCTTTATTAATGATTCAGAATCGATTGCAATTATTTGGTTTTATGCGATTTTGTTTTGAGTTTCCGGGCAATACTTTTTCCAAATATTAAATCTGCTTCATGGACTATGGGAGCCAAAAATATCAAGGCAGCGAAAATTAAAATTCCAGCAAGATTGGCCAGTACGTCATTGATAGAAGCAATCTTATTGATAATATCGATTTGATGGGCTTCGTCAATTATTGCTAATATCACTGTTAACAGAACAGCAGTAATTAATACAAGTAGTTCAATAATTGAAGCAAATTCCTGGTCCTCACTATGCTCTCTTTGGGATTTGAAATACATCAGGCGGGTAACAGTTAATTTCAAAGTTGATAATATTGCTTTGTAGATTAAAAGGAAAAGAATCCCATAGGCGATTTGATAACTGATAATATTAATAAAAATGTTAAAAGTGGAAGAATTGATATCTGTCAAATCGACGCTATTTAACCAAAAGATGAATAAATACCAGATAACTGCAGAGAGCCAGGCATAGACAATAAAAGCTGATTTTTTCATGATTGAAGATTAATAATTAAATTTTCTAGAGCTAATTTAATAGGTACATTATAATGAATTTTCTTAGCAGTTTCACTTAGTAATATGAGATTATCATAGGCTTTTTGATTTTCTTTGTGAAGCAGTATTTTTCGATAATAGTTGATCAATGAAGTAAGTAATTCTATGACAGAAGTTCTTTGTGCTGTTTTATCAGTCATAGTATTAATTTTATCAATTTCACAAAATTTTTCTACCAAAGGTAAAGTCATAAAATCAGAAAATTTATCAGAAATCTGTATTCCTTCAGGGTTTGTATGATGAATTATTTCGCATCTGGAAATGATAGTAGAGAGTAAACGCCGGTGATTACTTGTACAGAGAATGATTTGAGTGAATTTGTTAGGCTCTTCCAGTAATTTTAATAAAGAATTTTGGGCCTCAATGGTAAGATTTTCAGCATTATAAATGATACCTAATTTGCCACTTGCTTCAAATGGCTTGAGATTTGCCCATTTGATCAGCTCACGGATTTGACTAATACTGATAGATTTTGTTTTATCATTGGTAATTGCTTTATAATCTGCAAAATTTGTGTTTGTGATATTTAATAGAACTTTTTTATGCTGAATAAATTCAGTAATTGTTTCTAAATTTCTGGAAGAAAAGATCAAAGATTTATACATGTTTTTTTATTGACTTTAAAATCTCATTTACATAGTATAAATTATATAACAAATTCAAACTAAAATATTTAAAATATATATTTTCCAAATTGCCCATGGGAATAAATCAAGTAATCCAACCAAATGCTGTCGTACCTCCTCAGGTAACCAATCCGGCTATTATGCCTTCAGCGCTCAATCTTACTCCTAATTCACAACAGGCAAATTCATTGATTAATAAATTACTGGAAAAAGGATTTATTGATCAGGTGAAATACAATGAAATTAAAGTAAAAGCTTTAAATACTGGAAAAACTATTGAAGAGGTAATTACTGCAGGTAATTATATCACTGAAAAACAGCTGTATATGTTAAAGTCGGAATTATTCAATGTTCCATTTATTGATCTTCAGGAAGTTACAATCGCTATTGATGTCATCGGCAGGATCAATCAGGATATGGCCAGAAAAAATTTGGCTGTCGCTTTTGAAGAAACTCCGGAATTGATCAAGCTGGCTATGGAAGATCCGCTTGATATTCAAAAGGTCAAATTTTTACGGACTTTACTTGGTAAACGTGTAGAGCCCTATTTTGCTGATCCGGATTCCATCAAGGAAATAATTGAAACACGATATGGTACACAGATTGGTAATGAAGAAGTATCTGAAGCTTTGGAAGATGTGGGTGAAGTGGTGGATATTGGTAATACATTATCAGAAACTGAAGATTTACAAGTGGAGATCACTTCTGCTCCTGTTGCTCGTATCGTCAATATGATTTTAGAATTTGCAGCTAAACATAAGGCATCAGATGTGCATATAGAACCAAGAGAAAATAAAATTGCCGTACGTTACCGGGTCAGCGGTGTGTTGACAGAGAAGCTAATTCTTCCCAAAAAGCTTGGCAGTGCTGTAGTTTCACGCATTAAAATTCTTTCCAATTTAAAAATTGATGAACATCGTGTCCCACAAGATGGTCGCTTTCAAATTAAAAGTGACAGTGAATATATTGATTTACGTGTTTCTATCATGCCGGCAGTGTATGGCGAAAAAGTAGTGATCAGGTTGCTTGAAAAAGGAGGAGCTTCAATTAATATTAAAGATACGGGGATTCGTGGTCGGGCACATGATTTATATCTAGAAGCTTTGAAGAAAACACAAGGCATTGTTTTGGTTACTGGACCGACTGGATCTGGAAAAACTGTTACGCTTGCTGCCTCATTGAAGATTTTAAATCGACCGGAAGTGAATATCATGACTTTGGAAGATCCTGTGGAAATCCGAATTGATGGAGTGACACAAGTACAGGTCAATGCTGATGTCGGTTTGACTTTTGCCAAGGGATTACGATCATTTCTCCGTCAGGATCCAGATATTATCATGGTGGGAGAAATTCGTGATCGGGAAACTGCAGAACTAGCTGTACAAGCATCACTTACTGGACATTTAGTATTGGCTACACTTCATACCAATAGTGCTACAGGAGCGATACCCCGTCTTACTGATATGAAAGTAGAGCCATTTTTATTGGCTTCCACTGTCAATTTGATTACTGCCCAGAGATTGACTAGAAAGATTTGTGAACATTGTCTTTATACTGTGGAAGCTACTCCAGAGCAGCTCAATGCTATTCGTGATGTACTTTCTGGAGTGAAAGGATTTAATTTTGATTCATATTTAGCAAATAATGGTGGTCATATTATCCTCAATCAAGGTAAAGGATGTCCGAATTGCAGTGACAGTGGTTATAAAGGAAGAATTGGAATTTTCGAAGTATTTAAAATGTCCGAAAAAATTGGAGCGATGACAATTTCTCATGAAAGTGCCGGTGTGATAGAAAAGCAGGCAATTGAAGAAGGAATGACCACGATGTTGCAGGATGGTTATTTTAAAGTATTAGAAGGAGCTACAACTATGGAAGAAGTATTACGTGTGATTAATTAATGATGACAATCAATTTGTTCTAAATTATCTTTTATTCTTACCAAAAATGCCATTTGTCGATTTGAGCAAACCAATTAATCCTGTTGCACCGTTACCACCCTTACCTATTGGTCCTATTCCTGTGATTCAAAATAATTCAGTTTTGCCGGGTTTAGCACCTGTAGCTACTTCACCAGTATTAAAAAATGTGAATGATGATGATCAGGGATTAATGCGTGATGTCCCAATCCCAGCAAATCCGAATATAAATACTCAAATTTCACAGCAAGGTATCAAAGAGTTTTCCGGTCCACCTGTCAATGCAGTCCCGACACCAGTTATCCCGCCGACCAATAATCCACCGCCATTAAAGCCTGTGGCAGCTTATGTACCCAATACTATTCCGGGTGTATCAACTATTCAGCCCAATCTAAAAAATAATAAAGTACCAAATTTACAGGCAACAGTAGCAAATGCACCGCTTACAAATTCTATTACTACTCCCCAAACGCTCAATCAACTACCTCAAATTAATTCAGTTGATCCGATACCAGCGAAACCAATAGTGAATCAGTTAAAAGTAGATGATTTTGTGCTTTCAGGTACAGCCAAAGGTAAAGAAGCAGAAGTGAACCAGATTTTCCAACAGCCAGTAGTAGCTCAAATACCGCCTGGATTGGCTTCGGCAGTGAAACCTCTGAAACCTACTACAGCAGATCAAAAATTTTTGGCAAGTACTGCCGGGATTGTAGAGTTTTTGAATGTAGCAGAACAAAGAGATGCTTCTGATATTCATTTGTCAGTTGGTTATCCTCCTTTACTTAGAGTGAATGGTACTTTGATTACACTTGGTGGTGAGCCGATGAGTGATCAACGTGTCAATGATTTATTTTATTCAATTTTAACCGAGCAGCAAAAACAAACTTTAGAAAAAGATTTAGACATTGATTTTTCATATACTCATACTTCCGGGACAAGATTTCGGATTAATATTTATCATAAAAAAGGCTCTTTGGGAGGTGCGTTTCGTCTGATCCCTTCCAAGATTCGGACAATTGCCGAATTAAATTTACCAAAGATAATTTATGATATGCTGGATATTCCTCAGGGATTGATCATTTTGGCAGGTCCTACTGGAAGTGGTAAAAGTACTTCAATCGCTTCGATGATCCAGGAAATTAATATGAATGAAGCTGAGCATATTATTACAATTGAGGACCCGGTAGAATATATTTTTCCATTAGGTAAGGCACTTGTCAATCAGCGTGAGGTCGGTAATGATGTCACCTCATTTAAAAGAGGTTTACGTGAGGTATTACGTGAGGATCCGGATGTGATTTTGGTCGGAGAAATGCGTGACTTCGAGACTATTGCTATGACTATTACTGCTGCAGAAACTGGACATTTGGTATTTACTACTCTACATACCAATTCTGCTTCACAGACTGTAGATCGTATGATTGATGTTTTCCCAGAAACACAGCAGTCTCAAGTCCGGGCTCAGTTGGCTAATGTGCTTTCAGCTGTGATTTCACAGCGACTGATCCCGGTGAAGTCTGGTGGTCGAAAAGCTGTGGTCGAAATAATGATCGCTACTCCGGCGATTCGTAATGCAATTCGTGAGGCCAAAACTTATCAGATTGATAATATGATCCAGACCAATGCTGATCTCGGGATGATCACTTTGGAAAAATCGCTTTTGGAATTGATCCGCAAAGGAGAAATTACTATGGAACAGGCTCAGACATATACTTCCAAGCCTGATGAATTAATTACACTTATGAAAATTAACTAATTATGCCAATATTTAAATATCGCATCTCCAACAAAGCTGGTCAGATCATTGAAGGTGAAAAAAATGCTGGTACCAGAAATGATTTAATCAATGATCTTCATAATCAGGGATTTATGGTGGTAGCTGTGGAAGAAAAAGTAGGTTTTGATTTAAAAAATATTACGAATTTTCAAATGGGAGATATTTCTCTCAAAGATAAGGTATTTTTTGTCAAACAAATGGCAGCAATGTTTAAGGCTGGTTTGCCAATTATTCAAACTCTGGAAATTTTGATTGATCAGACGAAAAGTAATGGTATGAAGCAAAAATTAATTTCAGTTTATAAAGATATTAAGAGCGGTTTACCCTTGGGAGCTTCATTTGCGAAATACAAGCTGATTTTTAATGATTTACAAATTAGTTTGATCCAGTCCGGAGAACAATCGGGAAATCTGGTAGAAATTATGTTGCAAATCGCTGAAGATATGCAGAAATCCAATCAAATTCGTAGTAAAGTTCGTGGTGCTCTTATTTATCCCATAGTTGTTTTGTTTACTGCTTTGATAGTGGTGATAGTACTGGTGGTGTATATGATCCCAGCAGTAGAATCGCTTTATAAAGATTTGGGTGCCAAAGAATCAGATATTCCAGCGATCACACGATTTTTGGTTACCATTAGTAGGTTTTTTACCAATCCTTTTGGTGTGGCAGTGACTGTAATTATTTTCGTAGGAATTGTTGTGGCGTTTCGCTTTATTTACAGTTCCATGGCTGGTCGTAAAACAATTGATCGCTGGCTGATGAAAGTCCCGATCTTTGGTGATTTAATTGTCAAGAATCAGGTGCTACAAATGGTACGACTGTTAGGTATGCTTTTGAAAAGTGGTATCCCGATTATTGATGCTCTCAAGGCTACTGCCCGGGCTGTAGGTAATATCCATTTCAAAATTGCACTAGTGTATACAGCAGACCGCGTCGCCAAAGGTTCTCCGATTTCGGTGCCATTAGCTCGAAGTCAAGTGATGCCTGTGATGGTGATCAAGATGATCGCGACAGGTGAAGAAACTGGTACCCTAGATCAGATACTGCTGGATCTGGCTGTTTTTTATGAAGATGAAGTCAATGAGATCACTACCAACCTGACACGACTTATGGAGCCTCTGATGCTTTTAGTAGTCGGAGGTTTGGTGGCTTTCCTAGCAGTGGCCGTATATCTTCCAATTTATTCGATTTCCCAGTTTGTGTAAAAAGAAAAGGTAGAAGCTAATAGATAAAAGTATCATGTATAAGGTAGCAAGTAGAAGTAAGTAGGAGTTGCAGATCTGCAAACCCGTGTGGGGAGTTCCTTTTCAATTTGCAATTTCTAATTTCCAATTTGCATAATTTCTTTCAGATTCCAGTTTGCACTTGTTCTATTTTTATACTATATTATAAAAAGTTATATTTTATTAATTATCAAAATGCACAAGAAAAAACTTGCCGCCTTTACCTTGGTTGAACTGTTGGTTGCGATGGCAATCATTGGAGTCCTACTTGGGCTTACTTTATTCGGCATCTCTGCTGCCCAGCGTAATGCACGTGATTCCGCTCGTAAAGCTGCTTTACAAGATGTTAATGCTGGTATTCAGGATTATTATACCAAACAAGGAAGTTATCCTGGATATTTTAACTTTATTTCTGGGGATGTTGGAGAAGATGGAAGTATATCATTACAAAAAACTTCAAATTCGGCTTGCGAAACTTCTCCACAGGAATGTGTAGTAGTTCCTTTAGAAGGACCGGCAAATCCAATGGTGGGCTCAACTCCAGGTAATGGAGAGACAGCAATACAACCTCCTGGAAGTTGTACTGGTTCTGGTCCTTCTCAGGTTTGTGTTCTTTCGTTATCAACAACTCAATCTGCTTATTGTTTCAAAATGCAGGATGATGGATATAGTTTTTCTGTAAAATTAGAAAATAAAACTCAATTTGATGCTGGAACCTCAGCAATAAAGGATTGTTTTAGTAATCAATAATTTCACTGAAATAATTTAGGGAGGAGTTGCTCCTCCCTTTTTGGAATAAAGATGATATACGAATTATGATTATTATTATTTTCTTCTTCGGACTGGCTATTGGTAGCTTTCTCAATATGCTGGTTTGGCGGATGCAGCATCAGGAGAGTATCCTAGGGCGTTCTTATTGTGATCAGACTCGGGAAAAGCTGGAGGTAATTGATCTATTTCCAGTTGTTTCTTACATCTTACACAAAGGCAAGTGTCGGAAATGTCAGGCTAAGTTACCTATTATTTATCCCATTGTAGAACTCGTGTCCGGACTGCTGGCTGCTTTGACTTACTGGCGGATTGAGACTACTACTCTGCCCTTTTTGGATCATCCTTGGCAAATGATTGCTTATGTGATTGTGAATTTGCTGGTGGTTTATCTGATTTTTTATTTTGCTTTGTATGATTTGCATTATTGGGAAGTAGAAGTGCGCTCTGTGATTGTCGCCTTTGTGATTTTGGCTGTTTTGCTGGTGATCAATCAGTTTGTCGCTGTTAGCTTTTTGCCAGATCTTGTTTCAGCTGTTTTCGGCGGTTTGGCCGGGGCTGGATTGATCGGTATTGTCGTATTAATTACCAAAGGTGGTGGCATGGGTACTGGTGATATTTTCCTTTTTGGCCTGGCCGGGATGATCGTCGGGATCGAAGGTATTTGGTGGGCTTTCATGGCAGCTGTTTTAACTGGTTCGTTATTAGGAATTATCGTGTTGTTGATTAAACGTAAATTGAAGGGCGTAATGATTCAGTTCGCCCCATTGATTGCCTGGGGAACGATCATTGTTTTTCTCTTTAAATTTGAAATTCTCGAGCTGGTGAAAAGGTTGTTTTATTTGTAGGAGAGGTCGCAGATCTGCGACCCGTGCTGGAAGCACGTATCAAGTATCAAGTAGTAAAAAAGTTTGTAGTGTCCAAAAATCTTTGGACAATTAGTATTAGAAATTAAAAGATTAAAAATTAAAAAAGATTAAAAATTGAAAACTGGAATCCGGAATCTATCGATATACTAATTAATACAATTTTTCCAAATTTCAAATTGCATAATCTTTCCAGATACCAGATACCAGATACCAGATACCAGTTTCCAGTATTTTTAGATTCTTATCAATTTAAGCCTAAGACTGGAGCTCTTACCTTATAACTATTATAATTTATTACATGATACATGATACATGATACATGATACATGATACTTATCTACTTTTCTCTATTCAAAGCGTAATAAAAAAGGTAAACTAGATATTATGAAGAATGATAAAAAATTCACCGCTTTTACACTACTGGAATTACTGGTGGTGATGGCGATCATTTCAGTAGTCATGTTACTCGGTATTTGGGGCATGATCTCATTTCAGCGGATCGTACAGCTTCAGCAGGCTGCCAGTGAGGTGAATGCTGTGATTAAGGAAACTCGCAGCAAGGCGGAAAATAATGTTTTTCCGGAACAGTATCTCAGAGAAGGTAAAGTGGATTTCAATAAAGTGTATGGTTATGAGATCAGTTTTAATAATTCTGATACTTTCAATGCTAAGGATTTATCACGTTCTTTATGTCGTTATCAAAGCAGTTTGCAAGGTAGCGGTCTTTGGGATTGTGTAGGTACAACTATTTCATTTCCGGATAATGATCAAAATATTGTCGGTTTAAAATCAAATATTTTTTCTGATATCCAATATGTTGTTGATCCCAATTTTTCTCAACCTTTATGTACCTCGATATTGTTTGAAAATCTTACAGGTGATATCTGGATTTACATAAATGGTTCTAATAATTGGACGCCTGATGGTAAGTGTGCTGTTTTTATTAAACATAAATTAAGTAAAAGTGGTATTTTGCTGACAGTAGATGCTACTGGTAATTCTTTTAAATTACAAAATCAATAATGCATAAGTGGTTTCCAAATAATTCAATAAAAGCTTTTGGTCTGGTTGAAGTATTACTGGGATTGGCGATTTTTGGCACTGCCATCATCATGGCGACGTCAATTACGGTTCGTTCCCTACGCATCGTTAAAGACAATGAAATTGCTGACAATGCCAATGCTTTTATGGTAAAAACACTTGAGTATTCCAAGTCTCTGGCTTTGACTGAGAATAATTCAAAATTTACCCTTAATAGTACAACAACAAATTATTTTATTACTTATTCAAATTCAGATGAGATTACCAATATTTCCGATCTAAATCTTGAAAAGGTTACGTTCAATTTACTTACTGGTCAAGATTGGATTAGCAATGAAAATTGTGATATCGGTAATAATAATGGTACTTCCTTCCGTGTGACTACTGCGATTGCTGAACTTAATAATTCACCTTTATGTAATCAGCTGCAATTTACAAAAGTTGGGGCTAACTATCAAGTGATTTCCCGGGTATACTATAAGACAGCCAAGGGCTGGTTCACGAGTGAGATGCGTGGATTTCTAGTTGTTTCACAGTAAAAATGTTTAAAAAATTCATGAAACACAAAAAAATAACTGCTTTTTCTTTGGTGGAAACATTGGTAACACTTGCGATATTCAGCATATTAGTGGCTATGTTATCTGATGTGTTGGTTCTCAACATTCGTGTCAGTAGGAAAATCACAGCACGGACAATTATCCGTGAAGAGCTTTCTCAGATGGTGGGTCTGATCCAGCGGGATATGCGTAATGCCAATTATATCGATCTTGCGAAGTGTGGTGGTGATAAGGATCATCCAATTGATATCAATAATGATCAAGCGTCAAAAGAAGTGGGTTGTATGCTAGTACATCAGGATACTGTGGCATGGATTTGGGTACCCGCAGATTCAGATAATATTGAGGGTTGTACTCGCAATAATGACTTTAATAATAGTCAACTAATTGGTACATTATGTCGTTTTAAAGTGGATGCATCTGGATGGGATGTGACATTTAAAAATTCTGCATATTTAAATATTGAAAACGTTCAAGTGGAAAAGACTTTTATTTTACCATCTGTAGGAGAAGATCAAAATCAGGCCAGTCAGGCATTATTAGTGTTCACGATTTATGCCAAAGCTTCCAATCCTACTTGGGATATCAATAACCAAGTCCGCCAAATCGTAGTGACAACACGAAATTTTTAATCTGGTGTGCATATTCAAAATTAACTTCAGCAGATTTAAAATGAAAGGTCTATAGTACCATAATCACTAAACTTAGAAATGCTGTCAATTATATCTTACAATCCGTATAAAAACTGTCAGATATAATTGACAGTGCCTAATATTCTTGGTATACTTGCGTTATGGATAATACAAACTTTGAAATTCTTATTAATAAATGGAATCCTCACTTTCAAGATGTTGAAAAAGGTGAATGGGTAGGAACAATACCCAGAGAACACTATTTAACAGCGATCTTTGAGACAATGAACATACGACATGTTACAGTGCTTTCAGGTGTTCGAAGGTCTGGAAAATCAACAATAATAAAACAACTAATCCAAAAATTAATCGAAAAAGGAAATAATCCCCAAAATTTATTATTTCTCCAACTAGAGGACGTACTAATTAGTCCAATGTTAGATCGGGGTTGGCAATTACTTGAAGATATTTACAAATACTATTTAGAGAAATACAACCCAAAAGGTAGAGTTTACCTATTCCTAGATGAAATTCAGGGTATATCAGACTTCAATAAATGGATTAACTCATACTATGAAAGAAAATACGATATTAAATTTGTAATTTCGGGATCAAGACAATCACTTCTTGAATCAGAATCAGCAACTATATTAACTGGTAGAACTGTAAAGTTTGATATTTATCCTTTCTCTTTTTCCGAATATCTTCAAATAAAAGGCGTATTTCCCCAAAAAACTGAAGGAATAAGTAAAACGCTTGATCTAAATTTTGATCAATCATCTCAAATACTTCATCATTTAGGGAATTATTTAATTGAAGGTGGATTTCCTGAAATTGTACTTGAACAGAATCAAAGAAATAAAGAATTAATAGCTAATTCATACTATAACGATATATTAGTCCGTGACATTATTAAACCAAATTCAATTCGAAATGCACTTGATATTGAGAATCTTGGTTTACAAGTGTTGTCTGATTTTACAAAAACTCATACTTATAGAAGCTTGGGTAAGCCTCAGAGAATTGTTGCAGAAACAGTAAAACAATACCTTAATTATTTTTATCAATCATATCTATTTTTTGAAAGTTCATATTTTTCTCATAAAGTTAAAGAAACACATGACATTCAAAAACCTAAAAAGCTATTTGTAATTGATAATGGAGTCAGAAATTTTAATATTTTAAATTTAAGAAAAGATTGGGGACAGTGTGTTGAAAATATAGTATACCTAGAACTAAAAAAGAATCATCGAGCTGTTTATTATTGGAAGGGGAATAATGAGATTGACTTTGTAGTAGTAGATCCTAGACAAGAAAAAAATATTCAGTTATTTAATGTCAACTATACAGATGATGCCAGTGAAAGAGAAATACTCGGATTACTTGAGGGGATGGAAAAATTTCAAGTAAATGAAGCGATGTTATTAACTAAGAATCTACATAAATCCGAAACAATTGGCAACAAAGTCATTCATTTTATTCCTTTGTGGGTTTGGTTGATAATGGGAAATTGAAATATTATGAGTAATAATCTTGCATCCGGAAGTTGTTTTCAAATTTAAACAACTTGAGTTAGATTTAAAAAAAATTACTTTGGATTAAATAGCGACTATTTTTATATTATTTCACAATAACTTTTATTACTTGTAAATAAGTTACAATACAAATCATACAAATATCTCTATTTCTATCCACTGTCTACTCCTTCTTCACTGTTCCCTGCGTTCTTAGGACATAATCCAGTAGTTCCATGGGTGGGTCATTTAAAGGCTGGCGTAGCTCTAGGATGGCCTTGGGAGTGTCAGTCTGACCTGCTGTTGTAGAATAGGCTTCGGCAATTATTACTTTTACTTGATTGGGTAGATTTTCAGGATGACTGGCCTTAACTGAAATAGTGACAGAAGCTGAAGCCACATTACCTGTCATTAGAGGTTTGATACGGAGCGCAAGAAATTTGGTACCATCAGGAAAACAACTGTTTTTAGTTGCTTCGATATTTATATTCGCTGTAGTGGAAGTTAGATTAGTAAATGCAAAACAAGCTTGAGTTGCTCCTGTTCCAAAGACAACGTCGGGATTGGCAACATCTTTGGCTGTTTTATAAGCACCAGTGTTATCAATATAATCCAAGCTAAATAAAATTGTGGCATTACCAATCCAAGAAACTTCTAAGCTTTGATTATATCCTGTAGTTATTCCATTACCTAGTTTTACTTTTAGAGTACTATCTTTTTGCACTGGTTCATTAAGATTTTTTTCTTGAGTTTCAGTAATTTTGATATCCATCAGATCTTGAGAAGTGGCATCTGGTTTGAGACCAGTACACGTATAATAATTGGTATTGTTAATAAGATCAGGTAATGGAATACTACAGCCCTGCCCACGAGTACCACCTGCAGCATTGAGCAATTCCTCTTCAGCTAAAGCTAGTGCCTGCTCATATTGTTTGTTCTGGACACTTTCGATGGTATCTTTGCGGGCATTGGTGGCGATCACCACGACAAAAATACTAAGTATGGATAAGGCTAGTAATAAAATGACGAGAATTTGACCAGGGAGATGAAGTTTATGTGATTTGAACATAGTTATAGTTGTAGAAATATAAAGATATAAATTATTCAGCTTAATTTTCTATATCTTAAAATATCTATAATCTGATTGCAAACACTTATTGAATAATTTGAAGAAAATTAAATTATCAGGGAAAATCCATTGAAATCTCAGCTACAACTAGTTATATTATAAAGGAATAAATTTAATAATAAAAAATGAAACTGCCCGAATTTTTTGGATTAGACATTGGAAGTCAGTCAATTAAGATTGCTCAAGCACATCAAAAGAGCGCTAGAAGTGCTGAATTGATTGCTATTGGTTCCAAAGATTCTATTCAGGATTTAAATGATTTTTCCACAACTGCTGTCAAAAATGAATTAGCTGATAAGATAAAAGTGATTAAGGATGCCAGTGGTATAGTCGCTAAAAAAGTCGTGGCAGCGATGCCTGAGTCCAGTATTTTCACCAGATTGGTGATGCTGCCTGATGTGGGTGAAGATGAACTGGAGCAATCAGTTTATTATGAAGCTAGTCAATACCTCCCTACTCCGGTTTCTGAAGTTCAATTAGATTATATTCCAATCAATAAAGTCAATGTTGAAGGTAGAAATTTGATCAGAGCGCTTTTGGTAGCTGCTCCCAAAAAATTAGCTGCGGATTTTATGGAAATAATGCAATTAGCTGGTTTGGAATTAATTGCTTTAGAAACTGAAACAATTGCCACTACCAGAGCTTTGACTTTCAAGCAGGATTTTCAGGAAAGTGTCCTGGTACTCGATTTTGGAGCAATGGGAACTGATATTAGTGTGATCAAAGGTCGCAGTTTGATTTTTTCTCAAAGTCTGGGTACTGGATCTGATGCTTTGTCCAAAGCAATAGCCAATGATTTTGGACTGGAGGCACAGCAGGCTGAGCAATATAAAAGGACTTATGGACTTGTATCAGATCAGGCCGACGGTAAAATAGCAAATAGTTTGGCTCCAGTGATGCAAGTGATTATCAATGAAATCAATAAAACTATCAACTATTTTCGGGCACACTTACAGGAAAGCAGTCCTACAAAGATTTTACTAATTGGGAATGGGGCAAAATTACCTGGACTGAATACTTATTTAACCCAAAATTTGGGGATTGAAGCATTCTTTGTAGACCCGGTAGCTCAGTTGGAAGTAAGTGGACATTTGAAAGCAGAATTAGCTCAGCTTTCAACAGTGGGTTTTACAGTGGCAGTTGGCTTAGCTTTGAAAATGACATAAATGAAGACTTTCAGTTTCAATTTAATACCCAAAAAGGAAAAAGCAGTTGTCGTCAAAGAAGAAAAGCGCGATAAGCTTAGTATTTATTCTGCATTCTTACCTTTACTAGGAGTAATTATCTGGTTATTTCTTACTCTTTTCAATGGACTTATTGTTTATCGTTCCAAAAATGTTTGGACTTTAGCAGTAGAATCCAAAAAAAATCGTTTGGAAACTGAATTTTTAGCAGTACGTGAACAACATGGAGAACTGGTTACCAAAACTAAAATGCTGTCAGACATTGTCCTCAAAGATATTAAACCTGAAATACTATTTATATTAACTGAAAAAATATTTCCAGTTCCTGAACCAGGTGTGAGGATAGTAGGATATGGGAGAAGACAGGATGGTTCGTTTGATATTTATCTCGAAACACCTGATTATCAAAAGCTTGGTGAGATTACTCGAAGATTTTCTGCTTATCATGGATCGACTAATGTCAGTATTTCCAATGCATCTTGGTCACCACAACTAGTTTCCAGTACAATTAATTTTAATTTGGATGTAGCCTATATCGAAAAAAATGGAGGATGATAAATTATTAGCACAATCGATGGATTTGATTACCAAATCTGATCCTTATCGGACTTTTGATTATACCCGTATTCAATATTTCTTTAAGTTTTATGCGTTACCTATTTTTAGTGCTGCGATTTTTTTCGGCATTCTTTTTTTGGCCATCGTACCGACGATTAAAGATATGTTTCGTACTGTAGATGTGGTAGATGCGCTGAAAGCCGAAGATAAAGTTTTGAATGGCAGAATTGAAAAAATCATCGCTTTGGAGAATCAGAATACTTTGCGTGCCAGTATGTTGAAGGCAATAGATATTTTAATACCGACTGGAAATAGTGAAGTGGTTAAATTTCGTGATCGCGTCGCCAAAGTATCGATTCAGCAGAATCTCTTATTACAAAGTGCAAATATTGGAGAACAGATCAAAGAAAATTCTGCAACTGAGAAAAATCAGGCAATTGTGGGTTTCAATTTAGTAGAGATTCCAACTGAGTTTAATATTTCCGGATTATTTTTTGATTTTCGGGCTTTTCTGAAAAAGCTTTATGTTGGTCAGGATTTTTTTATTGTAAATGAAATGAAAGTTAGTAGTGCTCCTACTGATACCAATCCTGATAATTGGAATGGTGATTTTACTTTGACGAAATATCAATTTTTAACTGATCAAAATTTTGTTGGCAATCAACAATTTAAGCTGGTTTCAGAGAATTCTGATCCTGATCAAGTTGTCATTACATTTTTGCAGGAAACATTTTTGAATAACAAGATTACCGACAATCAGCCTAGTATTACTCCAACTCCTTAGGAAGATAATTAATCAACAATTTTGATATAGACTCTCTTTTGTTCGCGGTGGGCAATTATGGAGATCAAAGTACGAATAGCTTTGATATTGATACCGTTTTTTCCAATAATTAGAGGCCGATCAGATTCTGGTATCAATAAATTATAAACAATTTCACCGGCATTCTCTGTTTCCTCGATTTTTATCTCAGCATCAGGACCAAGAATCTCTATTAGTATATATTGTAAGAGTTGCTTCATAATTAAGAATGGATGATTAAATTAAGCAATTATTCTTTGATAGCTTCTGTCACAGGAGCTGGTGTTTCTATCTTTTCAGTTTTTTCAGAAACTGGTTTAGTTTTAGTTTCTTTGACTTGTGCTGCTTTTTCAGCATGAGCTTTTTGTCTTTCAGTAGCCTGGGCACCTGGTTTAATAGAATATACTTTCTTGGTTTTTGAAGCCACAATGATTTTTGCTTTAATCATCAGGTTATTGACTGATTTAGTAGCTACTGCACCTTGTGATAGCCAATATTCTATTCTTTCTTTTTTTAATTCAATAGTGGAAGGCTTGGTCAGAGGATTGTAATATCCTAAATATTCCAAAGCTTTGCCATCTCGCTTTGTTTTGGCCTGTATTGCAATTACTCGATACTGTGGAGCATGCTTTTTGCCTGTTCTTGTAAGTCTAAGTTTTACCATAGGTAATGTATAAATGATCCAATTTAAAACAATACTGATTGTAGCAGATTATTTTCAGAAAATAAAATTAAATTCAGCGAAAGTATTTTTTATATAAATTTTCCCAACTTTCCAAAGCTTGTTCTGCTGCATTTTGTTCTGCTTCTTGTTTATTGTGTCCTTTGCCTTTTCCAAAAAAATTTTTGCCAATTTTTACTGCCATTTCAAATATTTTTTCATGGTCAGGTCCTGTTTCTGAAATTAATTCATATATTGGAGTAAAACTTACTTTATCTTGAGCAATTTCTTGTAGTTTGGATTTTGAATCAATATCTAGACGGTTAGTTACAATATTTCTAATTTTTGAGAAAAGAAATTGCTCCAGAAATTGTTTGACTGCTGGTAAACCTTGATCAAGATAGATTGCTCCGATCAAAGCCTCAAAAGCATTGGCAAGGATGTATGGGCGAGTTCTACCACCAGATGTTTCTTCACCTTTACTCATAAAAAGATATTCTCCCAGATCCAGACCGAGTGCTGTTTCAGCAAGACTTTCTGTTTTCACAGTAGCAGAACGGAAGCTAGTCAGCTCCCCTTCCGGTCTTTCAGGATATACAGCAAATAAATAATCTGTTACTAATAATTCTAATACTGCATCACCAAGAAATTCCAAACGTTCATTATGATGTGTCTGAACATCTTTATTTTCGTTGATAAAAGAACGATGAGTAAGTGCTTCCTGAAGTAGTGATTCATTATGGAAGTTCAGGTTAATTTTAGTGACTAATTCGTTTGAGGATTTCATCGGTAAGTATTTTTTTTTGATTGATTAAAAGATTACCTAGGACACCATTTACAAATCTACGTGATTGCTCATTACTAAATTCTTTGCTTAGTTCGATTGCTTCATTTATGGCTACCTTTTCCGGTGTAATTTTCACGAGAAATCCTTCTAGAATTGCTATGCGTAAGATTTGCAGATCAACTTTATTAATTTTATTGATGGGCCAATCAGGAGCAAGTTGGAAAATGATTTCATCAATTAATTGATAATTATTTATTACACCTAGAAGTAATTTTTGGATTAATAATGAATCAATATCTGAAATTTCATCCAATTCTTTTAGAGAATCAAAGGCAAAACCCTGTTCGGAATTATCTTGTGGAATTATTCCAGGAAAACTGCTTTCAAATAACTTTTGAAGTGCAATAATTCTGGCATTGTGTCTGATATCATTCACTAGAGAGTATTAGTCAACATTAATAACCTGCACGTTTTTGTAAGTACCACAATTCGGACATACTGTATGAGGAAGTTTATTTTTTCCACACTCAGGACATTTGGACATTGTAGGTGGTTTTAGAGCAAGATGTGATCTTCTTTTTCCTTTTCTCTGTTTAGAAAGTTTTCGTTTTGGCAGAGCACCCATGTAAATTAGTTACTAAATTAAAAAATCTTTATCGTTAAATTATATACTAATTCCTGTAAAAAGCAACCAGACTTTCACCGTATTTTTTTTGATAAACTTGTGTGAGAGCCAGTGCCCTTGGATCCTCCCAGTTTTCTTTGACTGGAATACGTAATATTACTAAAGCATTTGGTTCGATAATCTTGGCAACCAATGGTAAATAGCTACTCTTCTCAAGTAAATTGAATGGCGGATCAAGGAAAACTAGGCGATAGCGGTTTTTAGTTGATTTCAAAAATTGTTCTGCATTTGTTTCGTAAACATTGCTACTTAATTGGAATTTTGCTTTTTGAATATTTTGAAAAATTATTTGAATAGCAGTAGCATCATTTTCTACGAAATCAGCATGTAAAGCTCCTCTACTCAGGCATTCCAAACCAAAAGCACCACTACCGGCAAAAATATCGAGTACAAAATTATTTGGAATAAATTCACGAATCAAATCGAAAATTGAGGCTTTGATGCGATCAGTTAAAGGTCTAGTCACATTGGGAGCGACTGCTAACTGAAGATTTTTTTTAGTTCCACTAATTATTCTGATCATGATGCCATTGATTAATAATATTATATATTATAATTCCAGCCGAAGTAGCAACATTTAACGATTCTTTGCTCCCATACATCGGGATTTTAATGATTTGATCACAGATTTGAAGCATCTGAGGAGAAATTCCGGATATTTCATTGCCAAAGATAATTGTACAAGGTTTTGGAAAATTAAAATCAAAGAGATTCTTTGCATTTTTTACAATTTCGATACCAAGAGTTGGTTGTTTAGGTAAAAATTCAAAATTTTGATACTCTTTGATATATTCCCATTTTATTGAATTTTCAGCGCCCAATGCTGTTTTGGGAATTTTATTGTGGGGCGGATAAGGAGTGATACCTAATAAGAATAATTTCTCTACAGCAGCTGCATCACAGGTACGCATAATGGCTCCGACATTTAAAGCAGAACGGATGTTTTCGAGTACGATGGTAATGTGGTGCATGAGAAGAAAAAGTATCAAGTATCAAGTAGTAATTTTACATGAATTATAGTGGGATGCAAAGTGTTACGAGTAATGATAAGAAGAATTTGTTTGACAAATAATAGTATGTGTAAGTTAGATATCTAACTACATTTTAAATGTAGTAGCATTATTTCAGAATTATTTAAATAGTTACATGCAGTACAGAAACTATTGATACCAATGGTTTAATGATTAATATTGTAAAAAGAAAATTTTATCAATAACAATAAAATATCTTTAAAGTAGGTTTTAGTAGGAAATTAAAATAGAATGCAACTATTTATTGAAAGATAAATTATTATTTTTTCAGCATTTCCAGTGCAATTAATCGTGTTTCTTTAAGCAGAGCTAGATTAGTGAAATTAGCTACTTTTAATTGTGGTAAACCAGATTGAATTATTCCATACACTTCTCCCGGTCCTCTTTTTTTTAGGTCAAATTCGGCGATTTTAATACCATTATCTTCTCCTGCAAAATAATTTAGCCGAATAATTGCTTGTTGATTATCTTCTTTGCTTGCGAAAAGCAGACACCAGGCTTCCTGGTTATTCCGCCCTACTCTACCTCGTAATTGATGAAGTTGCGCTAGACCGTAACGTTCAGCATTTTCGATAATCATTAGATTGGCTTGAGGGATATCAATTCCTACTTCAACTACGGTAGTGGAAAGTAAGATGGCAAATTTTGCTGTTTTGTATTCCTCTAGGATCTGATCTTTTTCAGTATTTTTCATCTTGCCATGGAGGAATTTGATTTTGATTCCGGAAAATTCTTTTTTAATAGTTTCATAATAAGTCAGAATTGATTTCGCCTCACTTTCTGGATCTTCTTCAATTAATGGGCAAATCCAAAAGACTTGATTACGGTTTTTAATTTGTTCTTTGATCCAGGTAATAGCAGCAGCTCTTTTTGTTTCTGGAACAAGTCTTGTTTGGACACTTTTTCTTCCTGCAATTTTGTCGATTACTGAGACATCACGATCTCCAAAGAGCGTTTGGGCGAGTGTCCTTGGAATCGGTGTTGCTGTAAGATAGAGGAAGTGTGGTATTATGCTACTATTTTCTAGCTGTAGTAAATCTCTCCTTTGCTTTACGCCAAATTTGTGTTGTTCATCGATGATGACGATGCCCAATTTATGGATCAAAGTATTCTTATGAAATAGTATAGCATGCGTACCAATAATAATATCTGTTTTAAGTTTACTCTGACTCTTCTTGCTTGTTGCTGCTGTAATTAAGGCTACCTGATACTTTTTAGGGATTATTTGTTGTAATAATTGATAGTGTTGATTTGCTAATACTGCTGTAGGAGCCAAAAAAACAACTTGAAATCCGGATTGTAAAACCGGGAGCATACTTAGAATTGCGACAATTGTTTTACCACTTCCTACATCTCCCTGTAATAAGCGTTGCATTGGATATGAATGCTGGAAATCCTCATAAATATCTTGGATAGCAAGCTGCTGTGATTGATTTAGTTGAAATGGTAAATTTGTAATAAAATGATTAATTGCTTCATGGTTAAAGCTGATTTCTGGTCCTTTTGATAAAAAATGTTTTTTCTTTTCAGCAAGAAGCTGTAGTTGAATATTTACCAGTTCTTCAAAAGCTAAACGTCGACGACTTGCTTGTAAATTTTCTAGATCGCTGGGGAAATGAATTAATTTTAAAGCAGCTATACTGGAAATGAGTTGATATTTATTTCTAATTTGATCTGGAAAAAATTCATTAAGATCTGAAAAATTTTTAAGATGTTCAATTAAATAATGTAATCTGCTCCGTAACCATTTGTTTGAAATTCCTTTAGTTAATGAGTATACAGGCACAATTGCCCCAAGATGAATGTTGGGTTTTTCTGCATCATAAAGTTGATATGCAGGTGAAATCAGTTGAGGCTTGAGAGAATTGATATTTAGTTTCCCATAAAAATAGTATTGAGTATCCAGCTTTAAATTATTTTTAATAAAAGGTTGGTTGTACCAAATGACTTCAATAGCTGTTTCGGAGTCGGAAATTATTGCTTTCTGCATTGTTTTTCTATTGCGTAATCTGATATTTTGCAATGAAGTCAATTTTGCGATTATTGTTTTTTTATCAGTATGGGAAAGTTCTTTTAGTGGAAATATTTCTGAAGTATCAAGATATTTTACTGGAAAATGATAGAGTAAGTCCGCAATTGAAAAAATTTCCAAACGTTCTAATTTGCTAAGGTAACTTTTCCCGATTAAAGGAATTTGGTTGACTGGATCTGTAAGAAGCACGTTATTATTTAATCAAAGTAGTCAATACCGGGGCAAACATCATAAAGACCATAGCAATTATTACAATGAACCAGATGACTTTTTTTAGTTTTTTTGTTAGATGCATAATAAAATTGTTAAGAAAAAATAATTATAACTATAATTCATATTTAGTCAATAATTTTCAACCAGTTACGTTTGCCTGCTTTAATCATTTCGATTTTGTTTAATTCCACAGTCTGGTTGGGATCTAAGAATTTTTCATTATTGATCCACACTGCTCCACCTATGATTAATCTTTTAGCTTCTGCATTACTATTTGTTAATGCAGTAATTGATAACAAATTTTTCACAAGTGATGTTATTTGTTTGTTATTGAGATTTAGTAATTCTTCACGCTTGATTATGCGAATATCTGTCGGTGCTTCTTTTTGCTGTACGGTTTTGGTAAAGAATTCAGCAGCTTGCTCGGCAGCAGCTTTAGTTTTTAGTTTAGAAACTATTGTTTTGGCCAGGATCTTTTTAAATTGCATGGGATCTGCAGCAATATTCTTTTCTGAAAATTCTTTTAAATTCTCATCTGTCAGTAATTCGAAACCTTGGAAAATCATATTATCAGCCCAGGCCATGACTTTACCATACATATTTTCAGGGCTATCATTGGATGAAATAGCATTGCCAGTTGTTTTTCCCATTTTTTTACCACTGGTGTCAGTAAGTAATTTCAAGGTTAGGACAAATTTTTCTTTATTAATCAGCTCGCGTGCCAAAATTCGGCCAGTTAACATATTAAAAGTTTGATCGCTACCACCCACTTCCAGATCAACATTCATAGCGACACAGTCAAAGCCTTGCATCAATGGATAAGATAGTTCGTGAAGGCGAATTGGCTGTTCCTCGACCAGTCGTTTTTTGAACATATCATGAGAGAGTATGTGTTGCATAGTGACGCTGCTCATGATTTGTAACCAGTCTTCTAAAGTAATTTTTGATAACCAGTCAAAATTATTTAATATTGTAATTGGATTTGCTTCCCAGTCAAAATCTAATATATTAGCAGCAGTTTTTTGATAACTTTGAAAATTTGCCCAAACTTGATCTTTGGTAAGTGGCTCCCTGGTATATTGTTTATCTGGATCACCTACCATAGCAGTGAAACCACCGATTAGAAAAATTACTTGATGTCCTAGTTTTTGAAATTCAGCCAGTTTTTTCATCCAGATAAAATGTCCCATATGAATGAAATTGGCAGTTGGGTCAATTCCAGTATAAAGTTTTAATCTTTTGCCACTTAACATTAATTGTTTCAAGGCTGCTTTACCGGGAAAAATTTCTTTAACTCCACGAGTTAAAACTTGTTCGATTAAAATTGGATCAATTATTACATCCATCTGTGGTTCTTTTAGCTGATTTAATTTCAAATATTTATTCCAGCGAGGATTATGGGAAAGTATATTTGTATCAATTACGTCGCCTGGCTGGTAGGAACTATCAAATGTAAGAATTCCAGAATGATCGTTATTTATTCCTAATTCTTTTCCACTTGCTAAAACGCCTGCTGAAATGACATCTTCGAATTTCTTCGTTATTACAGTAACCATTTTTTGTGATTTTATATCAAAGATTTCAGCACCGGGCAAAGCAACTGCTACAAGTTGCAATAAACGGACATTAGGTGCTCCGGTTACCAGAGTGATGGTTTCATCTCCCAGATTGATACTTGCTTGTTGAAGGTTATTATTAATAGGATTAAGAGCGATTATTTTTCCAATAACAATTTTTTTCATAATTCGATTTTCAAAATTAATATTCTAGCAGCCTACTGTGTTGACTGATAGAATTTAAATAAAATGGCTTGAAACTAAGATAATAATAGATAATGATCAAACATTATCACTCTTTTAATTCCGTTGCTAACAATTCTCTTTTCCTTTCCTTTTACTTGCTAATTCTATTCAAATTTGCTTTTTGAGATCTGTAATTATTTTTTCTTTCTAGGAATAAATGTCCAAGCTAAAAATCCGATGATCAATAATCCTAATACACTAGCTCCAGAAATGAGAATTTCCTGTGGTATATAGACGACAGTTATTTTTTGTGTAGTTTGTTCTTCATAGGGAGATGGTTTCACTTGAGTAGTGACTTCATAGACACCGATTCTATTTAATAATGATAATGATGGTTGCCATTTGAGTGAAAATATTCGTTCCTTGTTGGGGTATAACATTCCAGCAATTTCAGTAGTAATTTGTTTTTCATATACTGACTTACCTGCTTTAGTAATAGTAATTGAACCTTGGGGATCAAAAAACTTTTGTCCTGTATTAATTATTTTTCCGTCAAATTCCATATTTTTGGCATAGACAAAAGGCAAATCTTTTTTTACTGCAGTATTTAGATCTATTGCTAACTCACCAGTTTTGTTTTGTAGTATAAATAATGAGTAGATTTCTGCATTGAGGTTTAACTTATCTTTTTGAGCAGCATCTTGAATTTCAAACATTAAAGCAGGATAGTAATCATATGTTTTCACACTTGATTTTACTGAAACTATCACAGTTCCTTCTGTTTGTGGTTCGAGTGTTAGATTTGCTGATTTAATTATTAAATAATTTTTTGAATCTCCTATTTGTAGTTGTGATTCTCCAAGTTTGATAGCTTCTAGAGATTTTTCGATCAAATTAAAAGTGATTTTTTCAGTAGAGTCATTTTTAACTGTAATGGTAATATCCTTACGATAATCATTTTCATATATATAATTTACACTTGGAGAAATGGTAATTGCTCCAGATGGAGTAGTTTCTTGAGCTTGGACTTTGCCTGGCAACAGCATAATAAGGATACTTATCGCTGTAACACAAGAAATAAAATGTTTGTTTTGCATTTTAAAAATTTCCTAGACAAATAAAAGTTAAAGTATCGCTAACTAAATCAGTTTTATGTTGGACACTGGATCTAGCCATTAAACTGATAGAAGCACGTCCTGAAGCAATTTGTCCTTGATTTCCACTGTTGGAATTAGTAAAAAGGATAATTTGCGGAGTAGTTGATACAGCACCTACTATGGAACTTCCAGATGTATTATACACCGTTCCAGGTAAAAGTGGACCTAAACTACTCTGATTATAAGATGAAATTTTCAGGCCAAACCCACCATTACTATTTGGATCTATTGCCAAATCTTCATTTTCAGAAGGAATTGTTTCATTACCTATTGCACCATACAAACCGTTATTTAGATCTTTCACATAGACATTTACTCCGTTGATGGCATTGGTAGAAATATCAACCCATATTTTATTAGTAGCAGTGGTAACTTTGGTGAAAGGAATTGTACCGAGATTGATACGATATGGTCCATTACTTTCGCTATCAATTGCTGCAATATCCAGATCCAGACTAATTGACATATTCACAGTGCTAAATGTTTTTGTATCACTAAAGCGAGTTTGGGTGAAATCGCCATTTATTGCTGCGATACTAACAGTATATGAGGTATTTGGGACAAGGGAAAAAATATTATATCGTTGTAGACCAACATCCCAGGCAGCATCAGCATTTGTATCACAAGCAGGATCATTAGCATCACGTCCCTCAATACTACATTTAGTAAGAAGATCTTCTACGCCCAGTGTAGCGCTAATCGAGTGATCACTTTGTAGGTAGTAGATCTGATTATTTTTATTATTGATTAATTTTACTATATATAGAGTATCCAGCGGATTATTTTGAGAGTCAATTTCTACTTTAGCCCTGTTATAGCATCCGGGTGTACCACATTCACCGATTGCCCCGTTTGCATTTGGAAAATAGCTGCATTGAGTTGTACCAGAAATAGTTGAAGTTTCTGCACAACGAATAATAGGTACATTGGCTAAAATTCCATTGGGAAATCCTGTCTTCATTTCATAAGATGTAGACAAAGTTCTTGCTTCTGAAAAAGGATTTGCCAGAGCATTTAAAAGACTGTAATTGCTACTTTCTGAAATGCTTCCACCATTATTTATTTCCGGATCAACAATTGAATAATTGCTGGAATCGAGTTGTGATTGAGCAAAAATTATTACTGGTTTTAATAAAACCACTAGTATTAAAACAATAATTGTAGGTAGAATAATTTTCTTTCTCATTATTATGTATGGTGATTTTTAAATATACCGTATCTAGAGGTAGACAGCAAATCGGAAAAATTGTTGTAAGTGAACTATAGGATATTTAGTTGAAATAAGAGATATATCCTGTAGTAAAATTGGGAAAGTATGAAGTATTAAGTATCAAGTAAAGATAAAAAAAAATAATGTAGTGAACATGGAGGGGTTGCAGATCTGTAACCCCTGCTGGGTTATAGGAGAGACGTCGTCGTCTCCATTGAATGCAGAGATTGAGATTGGAAATCAGTTAATTTTTATTTCGGTTTACCGATCACCGGATACCGATTCACTAAATTGTTCTACATAGCCAGCGATAATATTTAGCCCTTTTGACCAAAATTCAGGATTTTCAATATCTAGACCCAATGATTTGGTGATTTCTATTGGAGCCATACTACTACCCTGCTCCAGTACTTTGATATAATTCCTCAGAAATTTGTCCGAATCACTTTGATATTTTCCCCATAATGATAGTGCCAAAATTTCTCCAAATGTGTAACTGAAAACATAAAAATTATAATGGAAAAAATGTTGTACTGACATCCACCAGAGTGCATGTTGTTTTGTGAGAGTCAGACCTTTGCCAAACATTGCTTGTAATTGTTTCTGGAAGAGTGAATTTATTTTTTCAATCGGTAATTCACCTGCTGTTTTTCGTAATTGGTGCATTTCTCTTTCAAACATGAAAAAAGTATTTTGTCTAAATACTGTAGCGAAAAGACTTTGGATTTTTTCAGCTAGAATATTTGTCTGTAATTTCTTATCATTGATTGTGTTTAGTAGTTTATTAAATACAATCATTTCACAAAAAATACTGGCGATTTCTGCTACTACTGTAGATGACCAATATGTTAATAATGGTTGTTTGCGGCTCAAGTAGGCGTGAATGCCATGTCCCAGTTCATGTGCGAGTGTGGTGATGTCGTTTGATGTCCCAGTAAAATTAACTAGGATGAAGGGATTTTTTTCTGGAATACAATAACTACAAAAAGCGCCTCCAATTTTACCTTGTCGGATTTCAGCATCAATCCAATTATTATCAAAAAATTTTTTGGCAATGGTGGCAAAAATCGGAGAAAATTCCTCAAAGGCCTCTAGAATGATTTGTTTTGCTTGAGTAAAGCTAAATAGCCTTTCTTTTGTTTGATAAATATGTGAATAACGATCAATTTCTGTTAATTTTTTTTGCTTAATAATTGAGGCTTTATTCAGATAAAATTTTTCTGAGATCTTATAGCCTTGGCAGATAATGTCAGACATTGTTTCTACTACCTTTTTATCAATTTGATAGCCTAAATAGGTAGCTTCTTCAGGATAAGAATGCTGACGAATATCATCATTGATTTTTTTATCAAATAGCAAAGTATTATAAATCAAGGTAAATGTAGTGGAATGTTTTTCTAAACCTGTGGTTAAGGCTTTGGCTGCTTTGTTTCTTATCTTACGATCAGGATGCATCATTAAATATGGAGTCAATTCTGAGTAATTTAAATTCAGGTTTTGGGAACCTACTTGCATTGTATAGCGAATGCTAGAATTTAATTCATCATAAAGTCGGATAAAAGCATTGGCACCTGTTTGATTTTTTTTATTTAAAAGTGCTTCTTCCTTTTCTGGTAGACGAAATTTTTTAAAAGTACGTAAAAGCGTTAAATAATTTTGGTAGGGTTTAATTTTTGTATTTTGTAATAATGTCTTAAATTGTTTTTCAGGGAGAAGAGTAATTTCTAATTCTAGAAAAAGTAATTGAGATTGAATTTTTTCAGCAAATTCTTCAGCTAGTTGATTAAAATGTGCTCGCATAGGAGACAACATATTTTGATATTTGAGATAGCCGGCAAAAGAAAGATAAAGATAAAGTTTGTTGAGAATTTTTTCATAATCTAAAACTGCCATACTAAAAAATTCTCCAGTGATATTTTTTTGATTAATTTGATTACGGTATTTTTTGATAAACTGTTTTGTTAGTTTTTGAATTATTAATTTATCAGTTTTAATTTTTGGGTCTTGAGCGGATAAATATAAATTTGTGAGATCCCAGCGCATGATAAAAAATTAATAAAAGAATAGTATAGCATATTGCTAAATTCTATGAACTTATCCACACCCGATTGCAGCAATTAAAAATTAATTTAAAGTTTGCGAAAGAGCACACATTATTTTGAGATGAAATAATATTAAAATTTTCAGGCATGGCAAGTGATTAGTAGCAGGCGATAAAATTTTTTATACAGCCGAGATATTGCTAGATGATCAAGCAAGATATTCATAGCAAAATTCTGATACTGAAATGATACGAGATGGAAGCTGGCGGATTTAATAATATTTTAACATTGTTCTCAGCTTAGAAATCAAATCTGTGGAATTTTCATATTTAAAGATTTTCTCAGTTAATGTGGCAACTGAACTCGAAGGTTTAATAGTTGGAGCATTCTGATAAAAAGCAATAATTGGTTTCTTAAGAAAATCAGCCCAGCCTAATTCAATTCCTTGGCCGGTAGAAGCATAAGAAATTTCCGCTAAAATTATGTCAAAAGTTGTCATTTGTTCTTTTGAGTTCATTGGTAAAAGTGAATGTTCATGAGGCAGAATGATTTCATATTTTGTGTTTAATTCGGAATCACGCAGTGGTTGATAAAGTTCTGTTTTATAGTCAAACGCAGAACTATGGGTAACGTAAATTTTCATGGCGGAAGTGTAATATTAAATTAGTATAAAGTATCAGGTATAAGGGAGCAAGTAGCAAGTAGTAAGTAGTAAGTAGTAAGTAGCAAGAATATGTAGCTAGTAGCTAAGTAGTTCGTAGTTTATTTAATAGATAAAAGTTAGAAGATAAAAGATAGAAGATTATCTAAACTATCTCACCTCCTAATAACTAGTAACTTTTAACTAATAACTAATCCCTGTCTACAATATCTTTCGAGATTCGACATTCGCTCTTCGTTCTTATAGATCCCTATCTTCTTCTAGCTTTTAGCTAATAACTTCTAACTTTTATCATTCGATATTATATGCCAGGCGGCGACCAAACTTTCCAATTAAACTCATGAAACCCAATTTACCTACAAGCGAAGTAATTTTCCCAAATTTACGATAACCAAGATTGAAAGCTAAGTAGGGAATTTTTTGGCGGGGAGCTTGGGGAATGCGGCGGAGGATATTACGAAATGAATAAAACTTCCGGTAGATCCAGAGATAACCCTCAAAAAGTTCTTGAGGAGTAAGTTGTTTGGGTTGGAAAACAACATGAGCAGTATTGTAGTGATTGGTATCAAAATCAATAATCCTCTGCTCTTCCAGTAATTTCTGGTAAAGTTTCGTGCCCGGATAAGGAGTGAGAATATGAGCAGTCATGGTTTCAATTTTATGATTGACAAGCCAATCCAGGGTATTTTTAAAAACGTCCGGCTGGTCATGATCAAAGCCAAAGACTAAACTTGCGTTGATCATGATTTCCCGTTTATGGATTTCCGCAATTAATTTGTCATATTGTGATATCTGGTTTTGACGTTTCTGCACACTATTTATAGAATCAGGATTAATTGATTCAAATCCGATAAAAAGACTGGTACAACCACTTTCTTTCATTAGATCAAGTAAAGGTAGATTATTCACCAGGTTTGCTGAAACAGCAGTATGCCAGGTTAAATTCAGCTCTTTTAATTGTAAGAGGAAGTCGCGAGTCCAGCTGGGATTACCGATAAAATTGTCATCGATAAACATGACCTGTTTAGTTTTTAGCTGTTTTATCTCAGCAATGACATTAGTGATTGGGCGATTACGAAAAGGTTTCTGCATGTATTCACTACTGTTATAACAAAAATCACATTTAAACGGACAACCACGACTAGTTGCAATAATATTGGTATATAAATAATGTTTACTTTTGATTAAATTCCAGGCCGGTAATGGTACATTAGCCAAGTTCAAGGCTCTTGTCTGATGATAAACTTTTCGAAGTTTATTGTTTTGGAAATCATTTAAAATAGTTGACCAGACTGATTCTGCTTCGCCAATACAGATGCTATCAAAATGTTGTAGCGCTTCTTGGGGATTGGTACTGACATAAATTCCCCCAGCAATTACTTTACTGCCCTTCTCCTGAAAATTTTTAGCGATGGCAAAAGCACGTTTCGCAGTATCGACATTTACAGTGATTCCCACTAAATTTGGGTTATCATGAAAATCAATTTTTTCGATATTGGCATCCTGAATTATTACCTTGTGGCCTGAAGGCGTTAATGCTGCTAAGGTTAAAAGTGATAATGATGGTGACATCAATCTCTTGTATTCAGAATCCATTGGTCTGAGGCTCATTCGTGGGGAAATTAGTTTGATGTACATAAAGTAGAGAAAAGTTAAAAGATATTAGATAAGAGAAAACAAAAAAACTAGTTGTAGTGTCCAAAATTTTTAAACACTATGTAGCATTTTGAAAAGTAAAAGCATCATAACGCAGCATGGCGCCATTGCTTACAAAGAAGGAATAAGTGGTTTAAAAAAAGAGTAAGCTTATGACGATTTATAGTGCTTCAATACCAACTAGAATTTGGTCGGCTTCGATTTTCACTGGAAAAATTTGTTCATTTTTTACATTCATTTTGAGCATCAGGATTTTGGCTGGACCGACAGCTTCACCTGAGGTGACATCAAATTTCGCGCCATGCCTAGGACAAGTGACGATTTGTCCTTCCAGTTTACCTTTTACAAGTGAACCTCCAAGATGAGTACAGCGATTGGAAATTGCATGGATGGTACCAGTGACATTGGAAATCAAAATCTCTTTGTTTTCTAGTACAACCATTTTCATAGTGCCGACTGGAAGTTCGTTTAAGGAAAAAACATTATGAAATTTGAGCATGGGGAGAAAAAGATGAAAAATAAAAGTTGTAGTGTCTAAAAAAATTTTGATAGTAAAAAGTAAAAGTTCCAGCCATAGGCTTAAATAGTTATCCAATTTAAGCTTTTATTAAAGTTTGATATTCATTCATCTGATAATCAAAATCAGTAAATTGTTATTTAGGCTATTCTTTCTATCCCATCATAAACATTTAACTCAACACTTTCAACTATAATCAGGAGATTTCTATTAAAATTTTAATTTAAAATTGTTCGAATTGTTTATTAGAAAATATCTAAGGATTTAAAATGATAATACATGATGTCAATTGATTGGATACATTAAGATGTAATCTTCAATTAGTAATACTTCGAATTCAATCCATGGGCAGGGATATGTATATCAATGGTTGCACGCTTCGATAACTTTCGAATCTGTCCTGGGATGCATTTTTTACAGTTTAATTATTAAAATTTTCTTCTTGAGCTCCCGCCGTGATATAGTTAGTAGGATTAATAAATTTTTATGAGTGATCAAGCGATTGAAATAGAATTAAAGTTTCCTCTATTGAATCCAGAAAAACTGGCAATAAATTTAGACCAGATTGCTAAGATTAAAGCCATGTCACTTTATCAGAAAGATACATATTTTATTCCAAAACATCGAAACTTCTTGGCAGAAAAATTTCCATTTGAATGGTTAAGGATTAGAGAAACTAGTGAAAAAGCAGAAATTACGTACAAGCATTTCTATCCTGAAAGAACCCTTCAGCATGATTATTGTGAAGAAGATGAAACGATCATTAGTAATCCTAATGCTGTAAAGCGAATTTTTCAAAAACTGGATTTCCAGGAAATTTTAATTGTCGAAAAACATAGGGCTACCTGGCTGTATCAGGACGTAGAGATTGCGATTGATCATGTAAGTAATTTAGGAACATATCTCGAGCTGGAAGCAAAGCGCGAATTTTCTAGTGTCGCTGTCGCTAGGGATTATTTGAAAAAAATGCAACAGGAAATTGGCGCTACAGTTGGGAGCCTTGAGTTGAAAGGCTATCCAATGTTATCATTGGAAAAAAGTAAATTAAAACAATGACAACTATTTTCTTCTAAACGCTTGTCTAATGATTGTTTTCAATTTTTCTGGTGCAGTTTTACGAGGGTCACCTAGATAAATTTCATGATGTTTTTCTAAAAGCCCATCAAATTGACCGCCACTGGCATGAATGAAGTCATGGATTTTTTGGATAGTTTCCCCTTCTCCGCTATACGATCCGTAATATAGAATTTGCGCAGCGTTACCTTCTTCAATTGTTTCCAGTTTCAATTTTTCTAAGCCCACTAAAGCTTTTTTGGCCTTCACTTCAGCTACAGCTTTTTCAAAAATTCCAATGGTAATGAAATCCGGTTGCATAATAAGTGCTTTCCAGAGCCAGTTTGATTTGTCTTTGATAGAAAACTTTTTCATGTCTGGAGTCCACCAGAATCCTTCGAGAGGCATTACTGTAAAGTCTTTGTGTAGAAATAGTTTTGAAGAAAATTTAATTTTATAAGCAACAGCATATAAAGCTTGAATTGCCTCCTGATATTCTTTGGCAGTATTGGGATCACCATGACCATCATAGCTTAGGTAGTTAAATTTGGGGACGTTCACTAGAGTAATTTCTTTGGCACTTGGGGCATATAAGTTTTTGTATTCTTTTTTGAGGTCGAGTTTGGTGGGCATGGATGGAAATGATAAAAAATTAAGTTACGCTTGTTTACTATCAAAACTGGAATTAGTCGCATACTCCACATTCTGAACTAGTTTCAGAATGTTTACAAATTACTGAAATTTAAGAAAATTTTAAGATTTCAAGAATAAAATAAAGAATAAATTAATTTCTTGTTTATGTTTTATGTCTATATTATCACAAATTATTACGCGACAACATTCTATGTCGGTATGACAGGAAAATTGTTTAATCGGATGAAACAACATCGCAGCAAGTTTTATCCGAAAAGTTTTTCAGCGAAATATAATGTCTGTAAATTGGTTTATTTTGAAGAAGTTGATAGCTTTTATGCTGCACTCAAACGTGAACGACAATTAAAAAACTGGCATCGCGATTGGAAATATAATTTAGTTAAAAGTGTAAACCCAGGATTCAAGGATTTATTTGGTAAAGAATTACAGAAGAGGGAGATTATTTAAATTAGAGATATGAGTGGGATGATGCTGAAATGAATTTAGGATGAGACCCAGGAAGTTACTAGTTTTATTTTGAAATAGCATCAGTTCGAATAGTTGTTTCAATAATTTGTACCTTACCGCCAATTCTATTTCATAGATTGGCTCCCAAGCCACGCTTCTTTAATGCTAGACAGATCAGATTGGCTTCTTTATTAATTAAAAACACTAACGTGGCGTTGATCATAAAAGAGTTTAAAGAATTAAAATAAGATTAAAATAATTAAAAGGTGCGGTAATATTTAAATTTAACGATATAATTGATATAGCTTTTACTTAGAGCTAGGCTCAAATTCCTTTGTTCTGAGTTTTATTAGAAAGTTTAAAGTAGCCTGTTTTTGCTTCTAAAATCCTCTAATAAATCGCATCTTTTACATATCAAATTGAAAACTTCAGTTCCAATTAGCTTCTCGCTATCTGATTTTGTGCTCTTTGACAATGTTAATAATTATTTAGCTCAATTTTCTGATATTCGAGCCAGGAAAGGAGGAATCCTCCGGTCAATTTTAATGATTTATTTTGAATGGCCTGATTAATTTCAGAATTGGAAAACCATTTAATGGTAGAAATTGCCTGGTTGTCAAAATTGATTTTTCCATTGAAGCTGCAAATATACAAACTACGTTTTTCTTTCTGCCGTTCGGAATATGAATTGTAATTAGTAATGAATTTTAATATTTTTGGAGTAAATCCTAGTTCTTCCTGGGTTTCCCGCAAAGCTGCTACTTTATAACTTTCACCACTCTGGACCTGGGCGCCAACAGAAGCATCAAAATATCCTGGATAATAATCAACTTGCAAAGAGCGTTGTTGGAGTAAAATTTGTTTCTCAGTATTAAAAACAAAGACATGCACGCCCCGGTGAATCAAATGCTGGGCATGAATCTCTTCTCTGCTTGCCTGGCCTATAACTTGATCATTTTCGTTAATGATGTCGAGAGATTCGATGGGAGGATAATAAAAGTTAAAAGTTATTAGTTAGAAGTTAAAAGATAAAAATTAAAGAATCTAGGAATCTGGAAACTGGAATCTGAAATTAGTTAAAAGATAATAGTGAGAAGAAAAGAATTTATTAATTTAGGAATATAGGAATCTAAGAATCTTGGAATCTGAGAATTTGAGAATCTAGGGAAAATAAGTAGGTTAGAATATTAATTATTCTTCTCAATATTCATTTTATTTTATACTTGATTGTTTATAGTTTCAAATTTTAATTTGCCTGAATTTATATATTGTTGGTGAATTTTGATTGAGCGCTAAATTTTTATACTTCTGCAACTTTCAAACCAATTCTAACCAGTTGAAATGCCCTATTGGCTTGACAACCATCTTCGACAAAGGGGCACTTTGGACATAACTGAAAATTTACTCCATTGAATTTTCCTAGTTCTTTTGAGCTTACCAATGCACCATGTAGAAATAAGGAACCGGGTGAATTAGGAAGAAATTGTAGAAGATTGGCAGTAGTTGAATCTTGATGTTCTAAAAAATACTGACAAAGATAACTAGCAATTCCCAGAAGACAAGGACCAGTTTTTAGGTGTTGAGA